>NZ_SMMF01000929.1:0-73035 GCF_009711355.1 Roseibium sp. RKSG952
GGATATGGACATGGATCTGGAAGCCGAACTCGGCATTGATTCCATCAAGCAGGTGGAAATCCTTTCGGCCTTGCGCGAAGCCTTGCCTGACATGCCGGAGCTTGATCCTGGCTCGCTGAGTGAATTGCGAACGCTTTCTGAAATCGCGGGTGCCATTGCGCCCGATCACGGTGCGGTTCAAATGACGCTTGAAACGGGTGTCCCGGGCGGCCGGGACAGCGTGGCACCTTCCAGGCTTGACCCAAACCCTGCGGAGTTTCTCCAAAACGCCGAGAGACGCGGTCTTTTTCGTCAAACCGTCGGCCTTGGTGAGGCGCCGATCCACAATCGCTCGGATCGGCCGGTGATCTCTTCCAGGACCCATGTGGAGGTCACCGCACATTCGGAGCAACTGGCGCCGGAGCTGGTGTCCTTCTTCGGCCGCTACGGAATAGAGGCCAAAGTCGTCGATACGCCATCTGACAAGGTCGACATGCTGATTGTGACCGCCGGTCTCGATCAGCGGCTCAGTGCCTACGAGCAACATGAGGCTGCGCTAACCTGCTCGAGAGCTGTGGCGGGCCGGATGGGCTCCGTTGGCGGGCGCTGCATATTCCTGCAGGCAACCGGTGGTGATTTCGGTCAGGGCCTGACATCGCTTGACGCCGCTGAACATGGCGGTATCTCGGGTGTTGCCAAAACCGCCTCTCACGAGTGGCCGGCGGCGGTTGTGCGTGTGATCGACCTCGACCTTGCCAACCGGACAATGATCGAGACAATCACCAGCCTCGGAATGGAAATCCTGTTCGGCGGTGACTGCGTCGAAGTCGGTCTTCCGACAGACGGGCGTCGTCTGACACCGGTCGTCAGACCGGTTGCGTATTCGGATGCCGGGGTCACGTTGGTGGACGGCGATGCGGTGGTGATCTCCGGCGGAGGCCGCAGTATCACCGCAGCCTGCGCCATCCGTCTGGCAGGTGTGGCGCGCTTGAAGTTGCTCCTTCTTGGGCGGACCGAGCTTGTTGACTGGCCTGAGGACTTGCCAAAGGATCTCAATCTCCAGCAACTGCGCACAGCGCTGGTGGCTAAAGCCCGGACTGACGGACAAAAGGCCACTATCTCCGACATTTCCCGCAGGGCCGACCAGATGATCGCGTCGCTTGAGATCCGCGCAACCCTGAAGGCCATTCGGGAGGCAGGGTCGGAGGCCAGCTATGTACCGGTCGACATCACCGATGTGGTCAGGACAAAAATGGCAATCGAGCGGTTCCGGGCGTCTGCAGGCCGGATTGCCGGTGTCATTCATGGCGCCGGGGTCAATCATGACAAGCTGATCAAGGACAAGACTGCGGATCAGTTGAAGTCCGTTTACCGGACCAAGGTTGACGGGTTCAAAGCGCTCTGGTCGGCGGTTGCGCAGGACGCGCCGAAATTTGTTGCCATGTTCTCGTCAATCGCAGGCCGTTTCGGAAATCCCGGCCAGGCGGATTATGCCATGGCCAACGAAATCCTTAGCCGGTTTGCCTGGGCGTTGCAGAACAGCCATCCGGACACGCGCTTCGTGGCACTCGATTGGGGCGCTTGGGATGGCGGCATGGTGACGGATGCGGTCAAGGCGCAATTTGAAGCGCGTGGTGTTCCGCTAATCCCGCTCGACACGGGCTCGCATGCCTTGCTGTGCGAGATCCTGGCTGAAGGCGTGGCCCACCCGGAAATCGTGTTTGCCGGACTTCCGGAAGCCATGCTGCCGGACCATGTGCAAGACGGAGGGACTGGTGTTCAGCGGAAACCCGGTATCCAGGTCGCCTGATAGCGGAACGATGTGGAGCCCAACCAGAGCGAAGGGGCCGGGCGGTGATGTTTGAGCCGATAGCCATCATAGGGCGGGGGGCCGTGCTTCCGGGCGTATCCTCTCCGGATACGTTATGGACGGCGGTCGAAGCGGGCCGGGATCTTCTGACTGAAGTGCCGGAGGGTGCATGGCCGGTGCCGCCGCGCGAAGTGCCAAGGCGCAATGAAATCGTAGAAAGCCTTGAAAACCGGGCGCCGTTTCGTGGCGGGTTCATTCTGGATAGCGACGTTCCGTTTGATCCCGATGCCCATCGGTTGACACCTGCGCAAGCCGGGGTTCTGGACCGGTCGACTAGGTGGCTTTTGACAGCGGGACGGGATGCGTTCCTTGAGGCGGGGTCGCCGGATGCCGCGCCGGAGCGGACTGCCGTCATTGTCGGCAATCTGTCCTATCCGACGCATGCGGCGACAGAAGCGGCCTATCTTGCTGCACTTGGCGGCGGCGATGATCCGCTGTTCAAACATCTTGCTGCGGAACGCTTCTCATCCGGACGCCCGGCACATCTTCTGGCCGGCAGCCTTGGCGCTGCTGGGCCGGCTTTCAGCCTGGACGCGGCCTGCGCGTCATCCCTTTATGCCGCGAAATTTGCATGTGACCTGTTGCGCGATGATGCAATCGACATCGCCTATGCGGGTGGGGTGAACGGACTTTACAACATCCTCCTGCACTGGGCCTTCAGCCAGATCAATGCCCTTAGTCCGACAGGTCGAAGCCGGCCCTTTCATCGCGACGCCGATGGTCTGGTTCCAAGCGAAGGTGCCGCGGTCATTGCCTTGAAACGCATGGCGGATGCGGTCCGGGACGGAGACCGGATTTTTGCGGTCATTCGCGCCATCGGCGTCTCTAATGATGGCCGCGACAAGGGGGTGCTCGCCCCAAGCCGCAAGGGCCAGATCGCAGCGCTTGAAAAAGCCTATCAGATGTCGGGCATCGATCCCGAAACCATCGGGTATGTGGAATGCCATGCAACGGGGACGGTCACGGGGGATGCCACCGAACTTGAAACCCTCAAGGCCGTTTACGCCGGTTGCCCGAGATTGCCGATCGGGTCGATCAAATCCAATATCGGGCATTTGATTACAACGGCGGGAATGGCCGGGATCTTGAAGACCGCCGCATCGTTCCGCTCCGGTATCAAACCGGCAACTTTGCATGCGGATCAACTTTGCGAAGCCGCAACTGGCTCAAATCTGCATGTTCTCCGGGAAAGTGAGCCTTGGCCCGAAGACGGAATCAAGCGGGCAGGGATCAACAACTTCGGATTTGGCGGCAACAACGCCCACATGATCCTGGAAGAATACACCCCGTTGTCCCCTGATGCTGCTGCATGGATCCCGTCCGTTTCGAGCCACAAGGCAGCTCACCCGGAGCCAATCGTCATTTGCGGGCTGGAATGGGCGGCTGGAGACCGGCATCAGGGAGATGTCTACAATCTGTCGCCCGGTGAAGAGAATGCCATGCGTATTTCCCTGCCGATCACGGGCAGTGCCTTTCCGCCAACGGAGCTTGCCAACTGCCTCGGGCAGCAGTCACTGCCATTGCATCTGGCACGTCAGCTTGTCGGCAAGGTCAAACGGCCCGACGCCAGCCGGATCGCCCTGGCGGTCGGCATGGGGATGGACCTTGAAGGAGACCGTGCATGCCTTGTCTGGCGCTCCAAGGGCGGGCGGTTAAACGGAGAGCTTGACCGGGGCGTATCGGACGACGATCTGATGAAGGCTTGGCAGCCCCTGGAGAAAATGCATGCGTGCCTTGGAGCGATGCCGAACCTGGTGGCCAACCGGATCAATATTCAGCTTGATGCCTGCGGCTATGGTCTGACCGTGTCTGCGGAGGAACTCTCCGGTATTACCGCCATCGATATCGGATGCCGCGCCTTGCGCAATCATGAAACCGATTTGTTTCTTGCCGGTGCGGTCGATCTCTCGCAGGAACAGCTGCACAAATCGCTTTGCGCTGTTATTCCGGAACTCTCGAAAAGATCCCATCTGGATGGCGCGTGTCTCTTTGCCCTGAAACGCCGCTCGGATGCCATCCGGGACGGCGATCCTGTCTACGCCGAAGTCTCTGTCGGGTGTCCGCAGGAAACGGACGGGGGACAACAGGATGGCCAGACTTTCAGTGACAGATACGGCCATGCGCATGCGGCTTCCGGAATCCTGGATATCGCCGATGCAATCATGAGGTTCCGTTCGGGGAATGACGATCGTCCGGCGGCCTTGCCGCTCGGTCCGCCTGCTCCCGAGCCGGTGTCATCGATGGCGCGCTCCTTTACCGGGCGCCATGAGAGTATCCGCTTGCAGCTCTACCCAGGCGCCGTACAGCCACCAGACGAGGAAGCGCGTCCGGCACTCTGGTATGGCGGTGAAGAGCATCTGGCGGCACTGGCGGATCAACTCGGTGCGAATGTTCCCCGGCGCGATGGCCGTTACCGGTTGGCAATCGTTGCCCGGTCTTCGGAAGAGCTCGACAAACGTAAGCAACTGGTGCGGCGGCAACTCGAAGACGGCAAGACGCCGGCCGGACCGGGTGTTTGTTGTGCGGACCGCCGGGCGGAGGGCGATGTCGCGTTCGTTTATCCGGGCATGGGCGTTGCAACACCAAATCTGGCAGATGGCTGGGCGCAGCTGTTCCCGGACATTCTGGCACCGATCTCGAAATCCATGCCGAAGCGTCAGTGGGACCGGCTGAACGATGCTATTTCGCGGTGTATGGAGGATCCCTCCGCATCTGAACAGGCCATAGCAACCGCCGCCGGGTCCTTCATCAACACGAGAATCGCCATAGATATTCTGGGAGTACAGCCGGATGCGTGTCTGGCGGTCTCGCAAGGCGAGGCCAACATGCTTGCATCCATGGGGGTCTGGAGCACCCCCATGGATGTGCTTGAAGGCCACGAGGCCGATGGCTTTTACGAGAATGCCGGGTCCAGGCGGCAGGCAATCGCGTATTATCTCGGTCTTGCCGCAGGCCAAGTTCCGGATTGGCAGGCATATGACGTGCTTGGTCCGGTCGACCGGGTGCAGGAGATTGCGAACCAAAGCGAAAACGTCTGGGTGATGATCATCTACTCGCCCGAACACTGTTTCATTGGCGGGCTTCCGGAGCCTTGCGCAGAGGTGTTGCGGAACCTCGGCAAGGATGTTCGGGTGATCCCCCGGCCAAATGCGACGGCATTTCACGGGCCGTTTGCGGAAACGATGCGGGACAAGTTTCTCAAGCGCCATCTGGTGGACGTCAATCCGAGGGATGAGCTCCGATTTTACTTCAATGCGACCAACACGCATGTCGCCAACCTGACCTCGGAGAAATGCGCGCAGCTTTATTGCGATCAGGGCTTCAAAACCGTTGATTTTCCGAAGACAGTCAGGGCCGCATGGGAGGATGGGGTCCGCACATTCATAGACGTGGGGCCCAAGTCTGTCTTGACCACGGCGGTCTCCAAGACCCTGGCCGGGCGCGATCACATCGCGCTTGGTCTGGATACGGGCGGTCAGTCTGCGGCAAATCGATTGGCAAAGGCGGCCGCGCAGCTGTTTGTCTACGGGTTATGCGACAACATGGAGGGTGTCACGGCTCGTCTGAGCGCCCGGGACGTGTTGGCCGACAGTCTGGATCAAAGGCAATTCGAGGTTCCTGCGCACCGGCCGGCGCTCCATCTCGAGGAACTCAAAGCAAAAACGACACGCGTGCCCTTGGCCAACGAGCAGCTCTTGGCCCGCGTATCGAAGCCGGAAACCCACGACAATCTTGCAGTTTTGCCGGACAAGAACCTTGGCGACATCATCGAACTGGATATTGCGATGAAGAATGACGCGCGCCGCATGCGCCCCGCTCCTGCATTGCCTCGGCAGGCACCGTTTTCAATGCAGGTTCTGCGAGACGCTGCTGATCAGCAACCGCGCGTCATGCGGGCGCCCGGTGTCTCCGGGAGCGAGGCTGCCGAACTGGAAACGGTGCCCCTGGCCGCTGTTGCCGGGGGAACATCCGTGCGGGTCCCGGCATATGCTTCGGGTGTTGCGCAAGGCGCGGCAGGCGTCCGGGGCACGGGCCTCAAGAGTATTACGCCAAACAGTGGCACCGGCCATGAGCAGGAAAATACCGGCAAGCGTGCGTCGGCCGTGTCCGCAGGCAAGCCGTCTGTCTTCGCCGCCTCTGCGAAAACCCTCGTACCGATAGTGCCGGTGGAACCAAGCGGTTTGACGCTTGACCGCCAGCAATTGGAACATGTGGCTGGAGACAGGATATCGGATGTCTTCGGGGAGCTTTTCGTGCAGCAGGACGGGTATCGGCGGCAATGCCGCATGCCGCAACCGCCGATGCTGCTTGCCGATCGTGTAACAGGGATTTCCGGCGAAGCAGGCTCATTGGGCAAGGGCATTTGCTGGACCGAAACGGATGTAAGGGAAGATGCCTGGTATCTGGACGGGCGGTACATGCCCACCGGAATTCTGATTGAGGCCGGACAGGCGGATTTGCTGCTGATCTCGTGGCTCGGATGCGATTTCGAAAACCGAAGCGAGCGGGTTTACAGGCTCCTGGGATGCGAAATCACGTTCCACGACCGTCCCTTGCCGAAAATTGGCGATACCATCAAGTACCAGATCCACATCGATGCGCATGCGACCTACGGCAAGACCCGGATGTTCTTCTTCCGCTACGATGCAAAGATCGCAGGCGAACACCTGATTTCGGTGCGCAGTGGACAGGCCGGTTTCTTTACCGACGAGGAGTTAGCCAATTCCGACGGTGTGTTGTGGGAGGCCGGCGACGAACAGATTTCTCCGGACACCCGGTTTGAATTGCCGGAGACTGCCAGCGGGAAAAGGCGGTTCTCCGCCGAAGACGTCCGTTCGTTTGCAGATGGGGATGCATATACGTGTTTTGGTGCGGGCTTTGAATTTGCCGCAGCGCACCAGCACCCCCCCGGGATCCCGTCCGGCCGGATGCAGATGTTTGATGAGGTCGAGGTCTTCGAACCGCGGGGCGGTCCTTGGGGGCGTGGATATCTGAAAGCGGTCAGCATGGTGGAACCTGATGCCTGGTTCTATGAGGGACACTTTCTGAATGACCCCTGCATGCCGGGAACCTTGATGGCGGAAGCAGCCGCCCAGGCCCTTCAATTTCATATGGCTGCGCTTGGCCTGACCATCCATCTCGATGGTTTCCGGTTTCGTCCAGTCGCCAATGTGCCATTCAAATTCGTTTGCCGCGGGCAGGTTATTCCCGACCGCCCGCATCGGATTACTTATGAGGTGTTTGTCGAGGAAATCGGCTTCGATGATGGCATTCCGGTCGTTTTTGCAGCACTCTTGGCGCGCTCCGACGGGTTCAAGGTTTTTCTGTGCCGCCGGTTTGGAATGACCCTTGGCCGTGATTGGCCCTTGCATAATCGCGACCTGTTCAAGACCCTCACCGAAAGGCCAACAATCATTTCGCCAAGTGGCGATGTAAGAGGCGATCATACCGCCTTGATCGAGGCGGCATGGGGCCGGCCTTCGAAGGCTTTCGGGCCGCTGGCTTTGGAGCGGGACCCCGAACTCGACCGGTTGGCCAATCCGCCACGCTTGCCCGGACCTCCCTATCACTTCATGAGCCGGGTTCTTTCGGTCGACTGCGATCCATGCGTTGAAACGCCGGGCGGGTTTTTACGCAGCGAATATGATGTGGCACCCGACGACTGGTATTTTGAAGACGGGGCGACCGGCACAATGCCGTTTTCGGTCCTGTGTGAAGTGCTGCTGCAGCCATGCGGATGGTTCGCAAGCTATATGGGATATGCTCTCGGCAAGACTGTGAAGTTTCGAAACCTCGATGGCGACGACGTTGTTCTGCTGGCCCACGTCACTCCGCACACCGGAACGCTGTCGCTGGACGTGCGGTTCGTCAAGGCGTCCAGAGTAGGCCCTATGACCCTGGTCTTCTACGAGGTCACGTGCCGGGCGGGCGGGCAGACCATCATGACGCTGAAAACGGATTTCGGTTTCTTTCCGGCCGAGGCGCTTGCCCAGCAGAAGGGGTTGCCCGCGCCGCAGGCGCGCAAGGATGTGATTGCAGAGCATGCCAAAGCAGATCCCGACGCTCCCGGTACGGCTTTGCTGCATGATCACAAAATGCCGCGCCTGCCCAAAGGGCGCTTGACGCTGGTGGATGACGTGACTGGCTATGAGGCGCACGGTGGCGCTGCCGGGCTGGGTCGGCTGGTTGGACGGCAGACCATCGAGCCCGGTGCATGGTACTTCAAGGCCCATTTCTTCACCGATCCGGTGCAGCCCGGGTCCCTCGGTCTCGAAGCCCTGTTCAACCTTTTCAAGGCGCTTGTCAGGAAAAAGGGACTTGATCAGGCGTTTCGGAACCCGGTTTTCGAGGCCCCTGCCACCGACAATGCCTTTGAATGGCATTATCGCGGACAGGTTGTTCCGACAAATGCACTGGTTGTGACCGAGTTCGAGCTGACCGGGATCGCCAAGGAGGCTGATGCCCTTCTGGTCAAGGGCGCGGGCAGCCTCTGGGTTGACGGTTTACGGATCTATGAAGTGAAGAACTATGCCCTACGGCTTCGGGACGCTAACGCGGACCAGACCGCCCGGTTAGATACCGTATCCGAGGCAAAGGAAAGCGGTAAATCGGACCCGTTGCCGCTTCAGCATGCACTGGACCGGCTCACGATCAGTCTCGAAACCGAGCCGTGGCTTGCCGGCCACAAGCCGTCCTACACGGTTCCCGTCTATCCGCTCATGGGTATGGTCGGAAAATTGCTGGCGCCTGATGGCATCTGCGGAGGTGGAGAGCCGGTCCGGTCCATTGAAAACCTGGAGGTTCGCGGCTGGTTGCGGTTGGACAAGGGGCCGCTTGAACTGGCCGTCAAGAGCCGTGTTTCCGAAGAACGGGAGATCCTGACATTCCACAGGGTTTCAAACGGCGAAACAGACCGGCGGATTGCCGTTCAGGCGCAGGTGCTTCGTGGCCAGTTTGGTCTGGCGCCGGAGAAATGGCCGGAAATACGGGATGGTGACCTGCTTGCCGACCCGTATGGGATGGGTGAGCTGTTTCACGACGGCGCGTTCGAAACGGCCTTTGACATCCGGCGGACGGCAGAGGCCTCATCCTTCACATTTGACATTGGTGCTGCGATCGCCCGCGCGGGTGGGGATCCGTCCATCATGCTGGACGCCTTGCTCAAGGGCTTTCCGCATTTTGCACCATTCAAGTGGTTTGGACCCAAGGTTCGCTCTTACATCGCCTTTCCCTACAGGCTGGAGCGGTTCGAAATTTACGGCGAAATCCCGAAATCAGGCATGGGCGAGGTGACGACCCGGAAACTCGACATGCCGTCGCAAAATCTTATCCGCTTCGAAGCACAGTTTTCGGTTGGGGGGCGTGTCATAACATTTTGCACTGTGTCCGAGGTTCTTGTGCCTTCCGAGGCCTTTGACCGCGTTCCATTCAGCCGGATCCGAGGGTTCTGCCTGTCCGGCCACCCGGAAAAGGCCTTTCACCTGTCGCGCCACGACGGCGAGGTGACACGTTTGTCCGCCAGGGAATTCAGGCGCGCGAATTGGTTACCGGGCACTTTCGAACGGATCTACGCCGTTCCGGATGCAGACCCAGCGGATCCGATGCCGGCGATCCGTCTGATTGCCATCAAGGATCACCTGCGCCGCCGATATGACGTGAACCCCGGGGTCATTTCAGTCGAGGGATCCTTGATCCGCGTTGGACATCATGCGCCGGTTTCCCTTGCCAAGTTGAAGGTCGAAGCCGGGGAAGGGGACGAAGAGGTTGTTGTGTCATGGTTGTAGCCGGGTTTTTTCGCAGTCAAAGGTAAATCGCACTTGCCGGGGGAACAAGCGGGCTCCTTGCAGACAATACGGGCAATGACAGGTTGGGAGCGAAACATGGAAAAGCTGATCGGTATGGAGAGCGTTGTGCAGTTTCCAACGAAGCAAGCGGAGGCTCCATGGTCGGTGCGGGCTGCCAATGAGCCCGGGCTGATTCGCGAATTGCAGGCCTTCCGATACAAGCATTACGTTTTGCAGCACGGCATGTTTGATGAAACCGCAGACCATGACAATGGGCTCCTCGGCGATATTCATGATCAGACCGGCTACAACTACGCTGCAATTTCGGATGGAAAAGTTGTCGGATCAATCCGGATGAACGACTTCTGCAAAACCGTTCCGACTGTTTGCCTGATGCATTTCGATATTCTGGAGTACCCGGGTGACGTTCTAGTAAAAGGTGCCCTTGTGTCGCGGGCGATCGTGGAACCAGCCTTTCGCAAGACGGCGATGTTCACCACGCTTACGCTGACAATGATGCGGGCCGCACTGGAAAGAAGGGTGGAGATTGTCTTCATTGATACGGCAGTTGCCCGCCGAACCGGGCATGAAGATGCGTTCCTGGCGATGTACAAAGCATTTGGTTTCAAGATCTGGCGGCCGAACCGCTTTGTGCCGGGCATCGGTGAAGGGGCGATTCTGGCGATCGACATCCATGAAGAAATGGGCCGCAAGAACAGCATGATCAACGGATATTTCAGATCGGGAAGCGTGACCGGGCAGTAGGCTTCTGGTCTGCTTGACGCGCTGCCGCCGCCGCGTTCGCAAAGCGCCTCTTACGCTAAGTTTTTTCTCGGCCTATGTTGCAGAGCGTGCCGTTCGCCATGGCTTGTCCGGCTGGACATCCCTGGCCCCGGTATTTTGGTTTGTACCTGTCGTGCAAACCGCAATGGCCGCCACATCGCCAACAAGCCGTTGTATATCAAAAAATGTTCGCTACTCGAACACCGTCGGCCGATTAACCTAAGGTAATATCTCAATAGTAAATTGGTGTTATTTGTTGGTTCTTTGTTAATAAGAATTATGTCATTGGTATATTGTGTAGTAAGAAATATATTCTAGATATATGAACTGATATTTGTTCAATTCTGGGTTTGTGTCTTTCCTCTCTTGTCGATTTTTGTCTCGATAATATTAAGTTTATCGCCATTTTTGAATGGTGATCATTTTTCTAATCTGTAATATAACGTAAAGAAACAAATATGGCTGGAGGCGAAGCCATGAGTACTGTGCAATCGGTTGATCCGCAAAAAAACCTCGCGTCGATTATACATGAATCCGGTCTGTCGCAGGCAGCGATCAGCAAAACAATTGAAAGCCGTGGCTACAGTGTGGCCCGTGCCACCATTCATCGCTGGGCGAAGCCTCAAAAGCAAACGCGCAATTTCACTTATAATCCGGTGATCATGCTGTGTTTGCTGGACGTGTGCAGTCAGGATCTCATTGTGCCCTTGAAGCTGGCGGATTTGTTCTCCGACGAGGAGGCGCTTCTCGCCAAACTCAGGGCAAGGAAATCGCGTTTCAATCTTGTTCCGGGGATCTTGAAAAAGGCTGCAGAGGACCTGACCGCGAGCAAATATGAACAGATGCTGATCGGCCGGTTTTCGGCCGACCTGTCTTGTGAACATGGTTCGGGAGAGTATTTTAATGCCGAGCTCGATATCAGCAAGCGGAATGACTATACGTTCGATGTAACCTGTCAAATTAGCCGCAACGCACCATTTGCGTCAGCGGTGGATCTACAGGAATATACAGGCGCGGGGACCATGTTGGTTTGGGATGACAAGGCGGTCGTCAATGTCGAAGTTGAGATGGAAGCGTTGACCCTGTTGACCATGCATCTCAACCTGCCCCGAAGAAATCGTGTGACCGATTGTCTGGATGGGGCAATCATCATGTCCGAAGGGGAAAGCGCCTCGCCACCTTGGACCGGCCGGATTACCCTCTACCGGTCCGTGTCCAGCACTACTCGGAATGCCGAAGAACAGGAAGTGTCTGGGGAGCTGCCGATGCCCTCTGATTTTCAGGAGCCGATCCCGACGGCTAGCATCCGGTCGCTTGCGAACGTCAAGTCCGGTTAGCCAATGCGTAAGAGAGCATGTTTGGCTGATGCCCTGGCACACCCGCTTGGCCGATACCGGGCTAACAAACCGGCGGTCTGCACATAGCCTCGTCATGATTGCGGGCGGGTGGCCGCCCTTGCCAGGGACGCCATCGGGCTCGTCAACGGCGAAGTTCAATTTCGTCACATCTGATCAGCGGCAATTATTTTCCAGGAGATACGAAAAGCCGGTTTGAGCTCCTCCAAATGGTTTTGGGGCGTTGGAAACCTGTGCCTGCCTGACCGGCGCTTCCGGGGGCCAAAGGGTGATTGACAAGCCAGAGCCGCCTAGGCATGTTTATTGGAACGATCCAATTTAGGTAAAGACTGCGATTTCGCAGGGAGGTTTCATGAAGTGGGGTTTGATCGGTGCCAGCACCATCGCGTCCGAATGGATGATTGATGCGTTCAGGGCCGCCGGTGGCGATGTGGTGTCTGTCCTGAGTTCAAGCCACGAAAGAGCGCAGGCCTACGCATCCCGGCACGCTATCAAGATCGGGGTCTCGGATCTGGATGATCTCCTGGGGGATCCGGATGTGGATGCTGTCTATATCTCCACCACCAACGATAAGCATTTCTCCCAGGCCATGGCGGCAATCAGGGCAGGCAAGCATGTTCTGTGCGAAAAGCCGCTTGCCATGACGGTGTCCGACGCGGTTGCCATGGTCCGGGCGGCCGATGCGGCCGGAGTGGTGTTTGCCACCAATCATCACCTGCGCAATGCGGGATCGCATCTTGCAATCAGGGACGCGGTGGCGACGGGCCGCATTGGCCAAGTCCTCAGTGTGCGCGTGTCTCACGCTGTTTACTTGCCGCCGCATTTGCAAGGTTGGCGGATCAACAACCCGGCGGCCGGTGGCGGGGTGATCCCCGACATAGTGGTCCATGACGCGGATACGGTCCGCTTCCATCTGGAGGAAGACCCTGCCGATGTCATCGCGATGTCGGTCGCGTCCGGGCTGGGCGAAGGCGTTGAGGACAGTTGCATGTCCGTCTGGAAAATGCCGTCGGGCGTAATGGTCCAGACACATGAGAGCTTCACGCACAAGTACCCGCAAACCGGCTTTGAACTGCACGGGACGGAAGGTTCGATCATCGCAACGGACGTCATGACCCAGCGCCCGGTTGGCGAGATCACTCTCGTAACCGGGGCGGGCCGGGAGCCGCTCCGGTTTTCCGGCCACAATCTCTACGAGCGTGCCGCGCGGTTGTTTGACGAGGCAGTCCGGACCGGTGGGCGTCCGTCTGCCGATGGTTCTGACGGCGTGAAATCGCTTGCGGTCGCCCAGGCCGTCAGTGAAGCGGCAAGAACGGGGCACCGTGTGACCGTGGAATACGGGGGCATCTGACGCATGGCCGGAAAGAGCGAAAACAAGATTGTCAGTGCCGAAGGGGCTGTTGCCCGGATCAGGGACAATGCGGTGGTCACCGTATCCTCCTCGTCTGGTTTGGGTTGTCCGGATGCCGTGCTTGAAGCATTGGGCAACAGGTTTGAGAGGGAAGGGCATCCGCGCAATCTCACAACGCTGCATCCGATTGCTGCAGGCGACATGTATGGCATCAAGGGCGTCGATCACATTGCACGGGACGGCCTGCTGTCGACCATCATTGCGGGGTCATATCCCTCCGGCCCCTCGTCCCTGCCGATGCCGGACATCTGGCGGATGGTCGTCGAAAACCGGGTCGCGGCCTATAATGTACCATCCGGGATCATGTTCGATATGCACCGCGATGTTGCCGCCCGCCGTCCGGGCGTGCTGACGGGGGTTGGCCTCGAAACCTTCGTCGACCCGGTCCGCGAAGGCTGTGCGATGAACGAGGTTGCAGCCCGCAAGCCGATTGTCTTCCGGCAGGAGTTTGCAGGAAAGACCTGGTTGCATTTTCCAAACATCGTGCCGGACGTTGCCATCATCCGCGCGACCACCGCCGATGAACATGGCAACCTGACCTATGAGCATGAAGGGGCGACGCTGGGCGGGCTGGATCAGGCCATCGCCACCCGGAACCACCGGGGCTTGGTGATCGCGCAGGTCAAACGCGTTACGGCTGCCGGCTCATTGCGCCCGCATGATGTCCATGTTCCCGGACATCTGGTCGACCTGATCGTGGTCGCGCCCGACCAGAAGCAGACCACTGAAACCGACTATGATCCGGCGATTTCCGGCGAGATCATGCGGCCCTGGGCCAGTTTCAAGCCTGCCGGACACGGGATCGAAAAGGTGATTGCCCGCCGGGCCGCGATGGAGCTTGCAGCCGGACAGACCGCCAATCTGGGCTTCGGCATCTCGGCTCTGGTGCCACGGGTGCTGCTTGAGGAGGGGCATGCAAAATCCGTGACCTGGGCGATTGAACAGGGCGCCGTCGGCGGCATGCCGCTGACCGGATTTGCATTCGGCTGCGCCTCAAACGCTGACGCCTTCGTGCCGTCGCCGAACCAGTTTGCCTATTTTCAGGGCGGCGGATTTGACGTGTCGTTCCTGTCCTTTCTGGAAGTCGATGTGGAGGGCAACGTCAATGTCTCGAAACTCGGCAAGAAACCGTATCTGACGGCCGGGTGCGGCGGCTTTGTCGATATCACCGCTCATGGCCGGAAGCTGGTTTTCTCCGGTTTCTTTGAGGCAGGTGCCAAACTGGACCTGACGCCAAACGGATTGAAAGTCGCCCAAAAGGGCAAGTTCACCAAGATGGTCGAGGCGGTGGAGCATGTCACCTTTTCCGGGCAACGTGCGCTGAGAACCGGTCAGGATGTGCTCTATGTGACCGAGCGCTGCGTCATGCGGCTGACAGATGCCGGGTTGCTTGCCACGGAGGTGATGCCGGGAATTGATCCTCAAAAAGATATAGTAGCCGCCTCCGAAGGCCGGGTGCAGGTGTCCGGGCAGGCGACCACCATGCCGGTTTCGCTCCTGTCAGAACAGGCTATGGGGCTTACTTTATGAGCTGTATCCACCTTGAAATTGACGGACCGCTTGCCACACTCCGGCTCGACAATCCGGAAAAGCTGAATGCGTTCACACCGCAAATGCTGAAAGATCTGGAGCATCACTGCGCAGATCTGGAGCGGGAAGCAGGCGTTGTTGGCGTGGTCCTGACGGCAGAGCCCTGCAAGGCCTTTTGTGCGGGGGCAGATATCATCGCCTGGAAGGACATTGCGCCGCTTGATTTTGCACGTCACTGGGTCCGCGAGGGCCACCGCATATTCGACCGCCTCGCACGGCTCTCCAAACCAACAATTGCTGCCATCGGTGCCCATGCCTTTGGGGGAGGACTGGAACTGGCCGCCGCCTGCGATCTGAGGGTGATGGCCCCGCGCGCCACGATTGCTTTGCCGGAGCCGCAGATCGGCATCGTGCCGGGCTGGTCCGGAACCCAGCGTCTGACGCGCCTCTTGCCGGAACCGGTCATCAAGGAGATGGTTCTGTTCGGACGCCGGATCCCGGCTGCCAGATGTGTCGCGCTCGGCTTTGCTGCCGAAGTTGCCGAAGACCCGATCGAAAAGGCGCGGGAGGTTGCTTCCAGACTGGCGGAGACATCCCCCCGGGCGACCGAAGCCGCCAAATACATGGTTCACGCCGCTGTTGGCGAAGACCGGTCCGCAATGATTGAAGCGCTTGGTGGCGGAATGATCGGTGCCTCCAATGACAAGGTCGAAGGCATTGCCGCCTTTGCCAACAAGCGCAAACCCAACTTTCCCGGAAACTAGTTCATGTCTCATATCACGATCATCAAGGCTGCCGCCGTTGACTTGCCGAAAGAGCCCTTCAACGGGCGGCATATGATTGATGGGGTCTGGCTCGCGAGCAGCGACGGCGCCACATTCGAGCGCAAGTCGCCCTCTCACGGCATGGTGGTCAGCGTCTCCGCGAAAGGCGGCGCGCTGGAAGTTGATGCTGCGGTTGCGGCTGCGCGCCGGGCGTTCGACGCGGGTGGCTGGAAGCACACATCGGGCAAGGAGCGCGCGCAGGTGCTCCACAGGGTTGCCGGCCTGATTGCCGGTAATATTGAGCGGATCGCGCTGCTGGAAACACTGGAAAGCGGCAAGCCGATTTACCAGGCGCGGGCAGAAATCGAGGGCGCGGTCGATTTGTGGCGTTATGCGGCGGCTCTGGCCCGCACGCTCCACGGCGACAGTCACAATGCGCTTGGCAGCGACATGCTGGGCATGATCCTGAAGGAACCGGTCGGCGTCGTCTCGATCATCACGCCATGGAACTTTCCGTTCCTGATTGTCAGCCAGAAACTGCCCTTTGCGCTTGCCGCCGGATGCACGGCGGTTGTCAAGCCGTCCGAGCTGACGCCTTCAACAACCGTCATTCTGGGCGAGTTCCTGCAGGAAGCCGGGTTCCCGGAGGGTGTGGTCAATATCGTGCTCGGTTATGGCGACCCGGTCGGGGCTGCCATGTCGACACATGCCGATGTCGACATGGTGACCTTCACCGGGTCGACTGCGGTCGGCAAACATATCGTGGCCGCGACGTCCGGAACCCTCAAGAAAGTGTCGCTCGAACTTGGCGGAAAGAACCCGCAAGTGATTTTTCCGGATGCGGATCTGGATCAGGCGGCTGATGCGATTGTCTTCGGCGTCTATTTCAACGCTGGCGAATGCTGCAACTCGGGCAGCCGGATCATCGTCCATGAAGATGTTGTGGAGGCCTTGACCGAAAAGGTGGTGGCTCTTTCGAAAAAAGTGCCGTTTGGCGACCCGCTCGACCCGCGAACGCAGGTCGGCGCGATTATCTCCGACGCGCATAACCGCAAAATCGACGGCTATGTCAACGCGGCAAAAGACGCGGGCGCGGATATTTTGCTTGGCGGTAAAGCCCTTGATATCGATGGCCTTCCCGGCAAATTCTATATGCCGACGATTGTTTCCAATCTGAGCGCGGATATGGCGATTGCCCGGGAAGAAGTTTTCGGCCCGGTTCTGTCTGTCCTGCGGTTCAAGGACTTCGATGAGGCCGTCACCCTTGCAAATGCAACCAGCTACGGTCTTTCCGCCGGTGTCTGGAGTGAAAATGTCCATACCTGTCTGGCTTTTGCCCGCGAGGTGCAGGCGGGAACGGTCTGGACCAACACCTGGATGGACGGTTATTCCGAAATGCCGTTTGGCGGGGTCAAGGAAAGCGGCTTGGGGCGCGAACTTGGCCGCTATGGGCTGGAGGAGTTTCTGGAGGTCAAATCTGTCCTCATGCGCGTTGGCAAGACCCGTGTTCCCTGGGTCGCAAAATGACAGTCTCAGCCCGCCGAAAAATCTCCCTGGTGTTCCAGCAGAACCTGTGTGGTGTCTGCCGGGGCCCCGGAAATGCGGCGGAGCAAAATGGCGGCCATCGCGCGGCCGGTCGCCCGCAGGTCTTCATCAATGGTTTCGATCCGCGGGCGAAAGTGATTGGAAATCGGCGACGCCCGTTTTGCGACCACATCCACATCGCGGCCCGGCACAAGCCCCGCATCCTGGATCGCTGCAAGGGTGATCAGAGCCATCACTTCCCCGACGCAGACATAGCCATCCGGTGCATCGGGACCGGCGTGAAGCGCACCAAGGGTTTCGGCGATTTCGTCCGGCCCGCTGTCCAGATCGATATTGTCCGGAATGGTCAGCTTGACGCCGTGGGCGATGGCGGCCTGCCTCGCGCCGAAGCGCAGGTGCTGGCCGAAGGTAAACCGCTCTTGCGGCATCACCATGCAGATATGTCTGCGGCCCTTGGCAACCAGCCGGTCCACCGCCATCAGCGCAAATTTTTCGTTGTCAAAGTCGACAAAGGGGTGGGGGGTCGTGAAATCCGTCCGCCCATGGGTGGCAAACGGAAAATCGTGTTCCAGCAGATAACGCACCCGCTCGTCGAAGCATTCCGTCCGGGTGAAAACGACCGCGTCAGCCAAGGAGTTCCGGCGAATGTTGCGGATCACTTCCAGCCGGTCTTCTGCCAAACGGTCCGGGGTGATTGTCATAACGTAGCCGGATCCGGCCAGACCTTCCGTCATGCCGTTCAGGAATTCGGAGGTGAAACTCAAAAATTCGTGCTGGGTGTTCAAGAGGAGGCTGATCACCTTTGTCCGGCCGGTGCGCAGACGTTGCGCGGCCCGGTTCGGCACATAGCCCAGCTTCTGCGCCACGCTTGCAACTTTTTCGCGGGTTTCCTTGGCAATGCGCGGATCGTCCGCAAGGGCGCGCGACACGGTGGTCACGGCAAAACCGGCTTGTTCGGCCACGGTTTTCAGGGTTGGCCGTTGTGCTGTCTTCGACATGTTTCCGTCAAGGTCTCGGTCCATGTGCTGCCGTCAATCCACTCTGTTTTCGTCAGGCTGCGAGGCCCTGTTTCTTTCGAAAATGTAATCAGCAAATTTGTAACGTTGCAACAGGGAAAGATGCTGCAGTGCAATGGTGCGATGCAATATATCAGATAACTGAAATTGCAGGGAAAAACGTGACCTTGTCCTGTAATGAAAAAGGCATTGACATTCGGTAAGATTGCAACGTTACAATACAGCCTGTCTTTTGATTGACAGGTGCCAATCCGACACAGGAAGGTTGGTCGGGCCCAAAGGGAGGAGTTCTCGGCATGTTGAAATCACTGAAAATGGGTGTTGCCGCACTGGCGCTGACAGCTGGCGCGGCCGGAACCGCTTACGCTGAAGACGTTGAGGTCCTGCATTGGTGGACATCCGGTGGCGAAGCATCTGCGCTGAATGTCTTGAAGGAAGACCTGGAAGGTCAGGGGATCGGCTGGCAGGACATGCCGGTTGCCGGTGGCGGCGGAACCCAGGCGATGACCGTTCTGCGCGCGCGCGTCACCTCCGGTAACCCGCCCACTGCAGTACAAATGCTCGGCTTTGACATTCAGGATTGGGCCAATGAAGGCGCCCTTGCAGACTTGAATGCACAGGCTGGCGAAGAAGGCTGGGATGAGGTGGTGCCTGCCGCGCTTCAGAAATTCTCCAAGAGTGATGGCAAGTGGGTCGCTGCACCAGTGAATGTGCATTCCACCAACTGGGTGTGGGCCAACAAGCAGCTTCTGGACGAGCTTGGCATTGCCGAGCCGCAGAATTGGGACGAATTCGTCGTCGCGCTTGAAAAGGTAAAAGCAGCGGGCAAGACCCCGCTTGCGCATGGTGGACAGCCCTGGCAGGACGCCACCCTGTTTGACGCGGTTGCCATGGCAACCGGTGGTCCGGAATTCTATGAAAAGGCCTTCATCGAACTGGATCCGGAGGCACTCGGCTCCGACACCATGAAGGAAATCTTCGATCGCATGGCCGTCCTGCGTTCCTATGTCGATGAGAACTTCTCCGGCCGCGACTGGAACCTGGCAACGGCCATGGTCATCAACGGCGACGCCGCTTTCCAGATGATGGGCGACTGGGCCAAGGGCGAGTTCCTGAATGCCGATCAAGCGCCGGGCGAGGACTTCCTCTGTTTCCGTTTCCCGGGCACTCAGGATCAGGTGACCTTCAATGCCGACCAGTTCGCCATGTTTGCGCAAGGGTCGGAAGTCGGACCGGAACAGGCAGCTCTTGCCTCTGCGATCATGTCTCCGGCGTTCCAGTCGGCCTTTAATGTCGTGAAGGGTTCCGTCCCGGCGCGTACCGACGTTTCGGACGAAGCCTTTGATGCTTGCGGCAAAAAGGGCATGGCCGATCTGAAGGCTGCTGCTGCCAGCGGCAACCTCTACGGCTCCATGGCACATGGCCATGCGAACCCGGCAGCGGTCAAAAACGCCATGTATGACGTGATCACAGCGCATTTCAACGGTGAGTATGATTCCGATACCGCTGTTGATGAACTCGTCACATCTGTCGAGATCGCGCAGTAACAAGCGCGGCAAAAACAAGCAGAACAGGAACGGGCGCAGTGCCGCCCGTTTCGATCTGGGGAGAATACTTTCATGGCGCAGGCGGTTTCCGCGCGGAAGGGGTCGGGCGACTGGCTTCGGGAAGCGCTGCCGAAGATCGTGCTCAGTCCAAGCCTCGCACTTGTGCTGATCTTCGTTTACGGCTTCATCTTCTTCACCTTCTACCTGTCCCTGACAGACAGCCGGATCCTTCCGAGCTTTGGCTGGGTGGGGCTGGAAAACTACGACAAGCTGTTCAGCCTCAGGGCCTGGGACATTGCGGTCAACAACCTGCTGGTCTTCGGCGGATTGTATATTGTGATCTGTTGCGCGCTCGGTCTCGGGCTCGCCATTCTCCTCGACCAGAAAATCCGTTCCGAAGGGTTTATCCGGACGATTTACCTCTATCCGATGGCGCTCAGCTTCATCGTGACAGGCACGGCCTGGAAGTGGTTTCTTGATCCGGGCATCGGTCTTGAATCGGTCGTTCAAAGCTGGGGCTTCACCAGTTTCACCTTCGACTGGATCAAGAACCGCGACATGGCGATCTATACGATCGTGATTGCGGCAGTCTGGCAGACCTCGGGCTTTGTCATGGCGATGTTCCTTGCAGGACTCCGCGGCATCGACAACGAAGTGCTCAAGGCAGCCCAAATCGACGGCGCATCCAACTGGGCGCTTTACCGGCGGATCGTGATCCCGCAATTGCGTCCGGCCTTCATGTCCGCCTTCGTCGTGCTCGCCCACATGGCGATCAAGTCCTACGACCTCGTGATTGCGCTGACCAATGGCGGGCCCGGACGCGCCACCGAACTGCCTGCGACTTTCATGTATTCCTACACCTTCACCCGGAACCAGATGGGGATCGGCGCGGCATCCGCGACGATCATGCTGATGACGATTGCCGCGATCATCGTGCCTTATCTGTGGTCCGAACTTCGGGAGAAGAAATAATGGCCGGTGGTGCATCCGATACCGTGGTGCGGACCGGTGGAATTTCCCGGTTCGTGATCTACACGGTTCTCATCGTCTTCTGTCTCTACTACCTGCTGCCGCTCTATGTGATGCTGGTCAACTCGTTGAAACCGCTCGAAGAGATTCGCGGCGGCGGCATGATGTCTCTGCCCGAAACCTGGACGCTTGCGCCCTGGGCGAGCGCCTGGTCCACCGCGCAGATCGGCATCGAGGCAACAGGTCTCAAGCCGTATTTTCTGAACTCCCTGATCATGGTGGTTCCGGCGGTGGCCATTTCCACCGTGCTCGGTGCCCTGAACGGTTACGTTCTGACAAAGTGGCGCTTCCGTGGAGATACGCTGATCTTCGGTCTGATGCTGTTCGGCTGCTTTATTCCGTTCCAGATGGTTCTGATCCCGATGGCGCGGATGCTCGGCCTGATGGGGCTCGCCGGGACCTTGCCGGGGTTGATCCTCGTCCATGTGATCTACGGCATCGGCTTCTCGACGCTATATTTCCGCAATTACTATGCCCAGTTCCCGACCGAGCTGGTGCGTGCGGCGATGATCGACGGAGCGGGCTTCTTCCGGATCTTCCAGAGGATCATGCTGCCCTCGTCCGGGCCGATCGCGGTGGTTTGCATTATCTGGCAGTTCACCAACATCTGGAACGACTTCCTGTTCGGCGTCAGCTTTGCCGATTTCTCCAGTCAGCCGATGACTGTAGCGCTCAACAATCTCGTTTCTTCCTCCACCGGTGTGAAGGAATACAACGTCCATTTTGCCGGCGCGATCATGGCCGCGCTCCCGACCCTCCTCGTTTACGTCGTTGCCGGACGCTTCTTCGTCCGCGGGTTGATGGCAGGGTCCGTGAAAGGGTAATTCCATGGGTTTTCTCGATATCAAAAACGCCACCAAGTCCTATGGCGCCGTACAGGTTCTGCACGAGACCAACATCTCGGTTGAAGAGGGCGAGTTTCTTGTGCTGGTCGGTCCGTCCGGTTGCGGCAAGTCGACCCTGCTCAACATGATCGCGGGCCTGGAAGATGTGACCAGCGGTGAAATCGCCATCCGGGGCAACCGGATGAACGAGGTGCGCCCCGCGGAGCGCAACATCGCCATGGTGTTCCAGTCTTACGCGCTTTATCCGAACATGAATGTGGCGCAGAACATCGCCTTTGGTCTGGAAATGCACGGTGTTGCCAAGCCGAAGCGCGAACAGGCGGTCAAGGAAGTGGCCGAGCTGCTGCAGATCACCAAGTTGCTTGACCGCAAGCCGGGCCAGCTTTCAGGCGGCCAGCGCCAGCGTGTAGCCATGGGCCGAGCCCTTGTCCGTGATCCGGACGTGTTCCTGTTCGACGAGCCCTTGTCGAACCTCGACGCCAAGCTGCGTGTCGACATGCGCACCGAGATCAAGAAGCTGCACCAGAAACTCGGCACAACGATCGTCTATGTGACCCATGACCAGATCGAGGCGCTGACCCTGTCGACGCGGATTGCGGTGATGTTCGGGGGCTACGTCCAGCAGCTCGGCACGCCCAAGGAAATCTATGATGACCCGGCCAACATGTTTGTGGCGGGTTTCATGGGGTCGCCATCCATGAACCTGTTCCCCGCGCGGATTTCGGTCAGGAACGGTGTGCCGCAAGCCGATTTCGCGCTGGTGACCGGCAAGACCGGCTCCCTGCCGCTACCGGATCACGGCATGGCCAAACACGATGGCCGCTCGGTCATCATGGGCATCCGCCCCGAAGCTATCACCGATCTGGACGGCGCCGACCGCAACAGCAATGCGATTCATCAGGTCGAGGCGCGGGTGGAAGTGACCGAACCGGCCGGCTCCGACACATTTGTGGTCAGCGATTTCGGCGGCAAGGAAATCACAGGCCGCTTCCGGGCCGATGTGGACGTGAAGCCCGGCGATATCTTCCCCTTTGCAATCAACATGGACAAGGCGGTCCTGTTCGATCCGGAAACGGAAAACCGTATCCGCTAGTATTTTTTGAAAGGCGCAGATTGATCTGCGCCTTTCTTTGTGCTCAAATTTGGAACGTTCTAAATTTGTGGAATTGCGATACAGCATAGATCTGGACACAGTTATCAAAGGATCGTGAATGGGAGCGCCTGAACTTGGTTATAAGCTGAAGGAGTTCGGCTGATGGCACGGGTCGCACTGGTCACCGGTGGACAGCAGGGTATTGGCCTCGGTATTGCCGGGGCCCTGATCTCCCGGAAATTCAAGGTGGCAATTGCCTCGGAACTTGACCGGGCTGATTCGAAAGTGTCTGAAGCCCTGAAGCGTCTTGGATCGCAAGCCGCTTATTATCAGCATGACTTGCGCCACATCACCCACATCGGCACCTTGCTGAATGCGATCGAAACAGACCTTGGACCGGTCACATCGCTGGTTGCCAATGCCGGGGTTCCTGCAAAGGTACGTGGGGACATGCTGGATATCGGAGAGGACAGCTTTGATTTTGTTCTCGATATCAATCTGAAGGGCAGCTTCTTTCTGGCGCAGGCGGTCGCAAAACGCATGCTTGCACAGGAAAATCCGCCTTATCGTTCGATCAGTTTCATTACTTCGGTCAGCGCCGAAACGGTCTCGGTGGAGCGTGCCGAATATTGCCTGTCCAAGGCGGCCGGGTCGATGATGTCCAAACTGTTCGCAGCCCGGCTGGCGGCAGCCAATATCGGCGTCTTCGAGATCCGTCCGGGTATCATCGAGACCGGCATGACGGCGCCGGTCAAAGCCAAATACGACGGTCTCATTGAAGGCGGATTGGTGCCGGCGGAACGCTGGGGCCTGCCGGCGGATGTTGGCGCGATGATTGTGCCGCTGGTGGAGGGACAGTTCGCATTTGCCACCGGCGCCGTCATTCCGGTGGATGGGGGATTGTCAATTCAGCGGCTGTAAGGGGAGGGGCATGCCGGAAACGTTTGATTTCATCATCATTGGTGGCGGATCGGCGGGCTGTGTGGTCGCCGCGCGTCTGTCCGAAAACCCGGACGCGTCGGTGCTTCTCCTCGAAGCCGGCGGCCGGGATTTTCATCCGTATTATCATGTGCCCGCGGGCTTTGCGAAGATGACCAGAGGCATCGGCAGCTGGGGGTGGAACACGGTTCCCCAGAAACACATGCAGAACAAGGTGTTCCGCTACACCCAGGCCAAGGTGATTGGTGGCGGTTCGGCAATCAATGCGCAGATCTACACCAGGGGCAGCCGGCACGACTATGACGAGTGGCGGCAGATGGGTTGTGACGGCTGGGGTTATGACGATGTCCTGCCTTACTTCCGGAAAGCGGAAGACAACGATACATATGAAAACGCGTTCCACGGCAAGGGCGGGCCGCTTGGTGTGTCCCGGCCGCGTGCGCCCCTTCCCATTTGCGACGCCTATATCGAGGCCGCCGCTCAACTCGGCATTCCGCACAACAAGGACATGACCGGCGAGAAGCCTGATGGCGTCGGTTATTACCAGTTGACCCAGCGCAATGCCCGCCGCTCGTCTGCGGCCATGGCCTATCTCGCGCCGAATCGAAATCGCCCCAATCTCACGGTGCGGACCGGAGTTCAGGTCCTGAAGCTTCTGTCCGACAAGGACCGGATCACCGGCCTTGCACTGGCCGATGGCACGCAGGTTGAAGCCGCCGGAGAGGTGATCCTGTCGTCGGGGGCTATCGGAACGCCCCGGTTGTTGCAACTCTCCGGAATTGGTCCGGCTGGGGAGCTGGAAAATCTTGGCATCAAGACCCGATACGATCAGCCCGGTGTTGGCGCGAATTTGCAAGATCATCTGGATCTCTACACGATCTGCGAGGTGACGGGCCCGCACACCTATGACCGTTTCGCCAAGCCGCATCTGTCGGCCCTTGCGGGGCTGCAATACCTCTTCAACCGGACCGGCCCGGTGGCCTCGAGCCTTTTTGAAACCGGGGGATTCTGGTATGCGGACAAGGAGGCACGTTCACCGGATATCCAGTTTCACCTAGGGCTTGGAACAGGGATTGAATCCGGGGTTGCATCAATGCCGAATGGCGGGGTTACCCTCAATGCCTGTTATCTGCGGCCCCGCTCGCGTGGATCCGTGCGGTTGCAAAGCAGCAACCCGTCCGACCGGCCGCTGATCAATCCGAATTACCTCGAGGACCCGCGTGACCGGGAACTGTCGATCGAGGGGCTGAAACTCGCCCAGTCGATCCTGGCACAAGACCCGTTGTCTCCCTTCATCAAGGCAGAGCGGTTGCCGGGGCCGGGTGTGAAGACGGATGAAGACTATTTCGCGTTCATCTGCGAGCACTCCAAGACGTCGCATCATGCGGCCGGAACCTGCCGGATGGGCGCAGATCCTTCCGCCGTCGTTGACGTCCGGCTGCGCTTCAACGGGCTGGAAGGTCTTCGGGTTGCCGATGCCTCGATCATGCCGACGCTCAACTCATCGAACACCAATGCGCCTGCGATCATGATCGGCGAAAAGGCCGCCGACATGATCCGGGCCGATCACGGGATTGCCTGACATGTTGCTGCCAACGCCTGAGGGCACACTTGAAGACTACCGGCTTCAGGGGACACCTCTGGTTCCGCGCGCGCCGCACACCGCATTCACGCGGACGGCCTTTGCCGCGGCCCATGTCGTTTCCGATCCCTTGCGCGAACGGGACCCCTGGGTTGGCCGCCCCGCTGTCGATTGGGAAACTACCCTGAGTTTCCGTCGGGGGCTGTGGGATCAGGGGCTTCATCTGGCCGAGGCGATGGACACGGCACAACGCGGCATGGGTGTCGACTGGCTGACCGCCAAGGAGCTGATCGAACGCACGATGGCGGAGGCGAAGCAGCATCCCTTGAAACCGCGTGTCGCCTGCGGGGCCGGGACCGATCACAAGGACCCTTGCGACTTGAGAGACCCTGCCGCGATTGTCGATGCATTCGAGACCCAGATGGAGGCGATCGAGGCGGCTGGCGGGCAGGTGATCCTGATGGCAACGCGTGCCTTGCCGGCCATCAATGCCGATGCCGGTACCTACAAGAGGGTCTACAGCCGCCTGATCGGGCAGGCCAGCCAACCCGTCATCCTGCATTTTCTCGGGGACGCCTTCGACCCGGCGCTCAAAGGGTATTGGGGCGCAGACGAATTCGCGGCAGCGGCACAGACCGTTCTGGAGATTATTGAAGCCCACAAGGACAAGGTCGACGGCATCAAGATCTCGTTGCTTGAACAGGCATATGAAGAAGAGTTGAGATCGCGGTTGCCGGAGGGTGTCCTGCTCTACACCGGCGACGATTTCAACTACGGTGCCTTGATCGAGGGGGACGGCACCCGTCATTCGCATGCCCTGCTCGGCATATTTGCAGCCATTGCCCCGGCGGCGTCCCGGGCACTGGAGGCCTTGGCGGCGGGAGACCGGGCGCGCTATCACAGGCTTCTGGAGCCGACCGTTCCGCTCAGCCGGGAGATTTTTCGCGCACCAACCCGGTTCTACAAGGCCGGAATTGCGTTTCTTGCCTGGCTTAATGATGCCCAGCCGCATTTTATCATGCCCGGAGGCTTTCAATCCGCCCGTGACATCACTCACTATGCGTCTGTGTTCCGCCTTGCAGATCAGGCGGGCCTGTTGTCTAAGCCGGACATTGCAGAAAACCGCATGGGGCAGCTTCTGGCGCTTCATGGGATCCAAGAGGTGACTTCGGGGTGAAAAAACGGCCTACGATCATTGATGTGGCAAATGCTGCGGGCGTTTCGAAATCGACCGTCTCGCTGGTGTTGCAGGACAGCCCGCTGGTCAAGGCGGAAACGGTCGAGCTGGTGCGCGAGACAATGGCCGCGCTCGGCTATGTCTACAATCGGGCTGCCGCCAACCTGAGATCGGCCAATATCGGCCTGATCGGTCTGGTCATCAACGATCTGCGCAACCCGTTCTTTACCGAGTTCGCCACGACAGCGCAGATGGCCTTTTCCGCGCGCGGTTATGCCACCGTGCTCGCCAATGCGGACGAGGATCCGGCCCTTCAAAAGCAGGTCATCGGGTCGATGATCGAACATGGTGTGTCCGGCATTCTGATTTCCCCGAGCTATGGTGATGGCGGTGCGTCCTTTGAGCTTCTCGCCCGCGCGCAAGTGCCGACCATGCAGGTGTTGCGTCATGCCGATCAGCGTTTTCAGCTGTTTCCGCTCTCAGCACCCGACAACTCCCATGGCGCGGTGCTGGCAACGCGGCATCTTTTCGATGTTGGCGCAAACAACGTTGCCTTTGCCGGCGGTCTTGAAGGACGGTCGATCACCGATGAACGCCTGTCCGGTTACCTTGAGGCAATCCGGGCGGCAGGCCGTGAGCCCGTCACCTATCTTGGACGCTCCTCCCGGGCCTTCGGGCGCGAGCTTGCCATCCGTTTGAGTGAAGAGCGGCCCGAGATTGACGGGGCTGTCTGTTTCAATGATCTGGTCGCCCTTGGCATGTTGTCCGGGTTCAATCAGATCGGGCGCAAGGTTGGCGAAGAGTTCCGGCTGATCGGGTTTGACGATATCGAAGAATGTAGCGAGGCATGGCCACAGCTGTCCTCGATCAGCTGCGGGGTGAAGAAATTCGGTTCTGAAGCGGCAGCGACCATGCTTGCGTGGCTGGAAAACGGTGAGAAACCGGAGCCGGAACACCGCGCAAGTGTCGAGTTGGTCGCGCGCATGTCGAGCCTTGGACATCTGGCGATATGATCCCGGAACCGCGGTCCTTTCTGGGAACCCTGTTCGGCAAGGCTGTCGAAGTGGCAGACCCGATCCGCAGTCTGGCGGCGTTTTTGCCGGAAAAGCCGGAGGGGCGCGTCTTGGTCATTGGAGCGGGAAAGGCGTCGGCGCGCATGGCCGAGGCGGTGGAAGCGGTCTGGGGTCCGTGCGAAGGGCTGGTGATCACCCGCTATGGCTATGCCCGGCCTTGCAAGGGCATCGAGATCGTCGAAGCTGCACATCCCGTCCCCGATGAGGCAGGTGTCCGGCAGACTGCGCGCATGCTGGAAATGTTGAACGGCCTTGGAGAACGTGATTTTGTGCTGGCGCTGATTTCAGGCGGTGCTTCGGCGCTGCTGGCCGCCCCGGCGGGAGCAATAACACTGGCCGAAAAGCGGGCCGTCAATGAAGCGCTTCTGGCCTCCGGTGCGCCCATCGGCCAGATCAACAAGGTCCGGAAACACTTGAGCCGGGTGAAGGGGGGACAGCTGGCTGCAAGCTGCTGGCCGGCAAAAATGCTGGCCCTGATGATTTCCGATGTGCCCGGTGACGATCCGGCGCTGATCGGCTCCGGACCGACCGTTGGCGATACCGGCACAGCCGAAGACGCAAGCAGGATCCTGAAGCACTGGAAGATTGATGCGCCGGATTCCGTCGCGCAGGTTCTGGCAGGCCACACCGGCGTATTGGCTCCGGGTGATCCAAAACTGTCGAGGGTCACAAACCGCATTTTCGCGGCTCCGTCCCAGTCCTTGAAGGCCGCGGCCGAACTTGCCAATGCGCAAGGCGTGCAGACCGAGTTGCTTGGCGATGCGATTGAGGGCGAGGCGCGCGATGTTGCCGCAGCCCATGCGGCTTTGGCAATTGCACGGCAAAGGGACCTGGTGGACGGATCGTCTCCCTTGGTCCTGCTGTCGGGCGGAGAGCTGACAGTGACCCGCATCGGGGACGGGATCGGCGGTCCCAATGCGGAATATGTTCTGGCGCTGGCGCTCGCCCTTGAAGGACAGGCCGGGATCCACGCGATTGCCTGCGATACCGATGGTGTCGACGGGGCTGCGGACGTGGCCGGCGCCGTGATCGATCCGGCGACGCTGAAGCGGGCGGAGGCACTCGGGCTTGATGCTGCGGCGTTCCTTCAGCGCAATGACGCGCATTCCTTTTTCGAGCGCCTCGGCGATCAGGTCGTTCCCGGTCCGACCCTGACCAATGTGAACGATTTCCGAGCCATTCTCATCCAACCCGGAGAGCCGACATGATCAAGCACTGTGTATTTCTGTCTCTTGCCAAGCCAGATGACTTTTCCGTTCTTGAAGAACCCATGCGGTTGCTGGAAGGTCTTTCCGCAGATCTGCCAGGCATGCTGGATTTTGGTCATGGTCCCAACAGGGATTTCGAGAATAAAACCTCGAGCTATCAATATGGGTTCGTGGTGACCTTTGCCGATCGAGAGGCCTCTCTCGCCTATGAAAAGCACCCGGTTCATCAAAAGGCTGGCGAATTGCTGATCGCGGCCTGTAAAGGTGGATATGACGGTATTCTGGTCGCCGATATCGAGGCTGGCTGAGACAATGCCTTTTGAATTCGATGCCCTGATCTTTGATTGCGACGGGACGCTGGTCCTGACCGGTGACATGCATTTGCAGGCCCTGCAGGAGGCTTTGAAACGTCAGGGTGCATCGATTGAGCGGGACTGGTACATGGCGCGAAGCGGGCTCTCCCGCATGCAACTGATGGACCAGCTTCAGGACTTGCACGGGCCGGCTTTTAACCGCGGCGCGGCCCTTCGCGACAGCGTTGCCCTGACGATGGATTTGCTTGCTGAGACGCGGCCCAACACAGCCGTTAAAGGGATCGCAGAGCGGTTTCACGGGCATGTTCCGATGGCTGTTGCGTCAAATGCGGAAGCGGAGATTGTGCGCGGCGTGCTTGATATCCACGGCTTGTCCAGGTTCTTTGCAGCCATTGTGACCATTTCAGAGGTGTCGCGCCCGAAGCCGGACCCGGAAATGCTCGTCAAGGCAGCCAGCTTGCTCGGTTCACGGCCTGACCGGACTCTGGTTCTGGAAGACAGCGAACAGGGCCTTGTTGCTGCGGAAGCAGCCGGCATGCCGGTTCTGGATGTGCGCGATCCAACTGCGCTGGACAAGTTCAGGCAATCAAATATGGATTATTTGGCTGGTTGATCAGTCTCCGATGACCAGCCGTGTTCTTGAGGGCCAGAAGGCATGGCGTGCCGCCAGATCGGCTGCCATGCCAAGCGGTTGCCTATAGACCCAGCCGATTTCGACGCCGGCCAATGCCAGATAGCTTGCATCGCCCTTGATCGGGCAATGGGTGGATTTTATGAGCTGTTCGAATTCGATCGTTAGGTCTGCCTCGGGGATATACATCACCGGGTCATAAACGCCACGACCGACTTCCAGCACACGGCATGCGTTGGACGTGTTGGCGATGAGGGTTTCGCCCGAATAGATCCTGACACGCTCCCTGACCGGCTTGATCACCATAAGGTGGTTTGGATCGGCGGGGTTCCGGATGGCGTTGTCAAAGGCGGGAGCGGTGATCCTGTTGGAGGGGTCGGGCATGGTCGTCTCCCGGTTCAAAGAGATTTCATTCATACCATAAAGCCCGCTTCCACCAATGCATTTGGTCATCACGGTCGGGCATCACGCAGAACGGGTATCGGAGAGCCAAGGAGCCTGTCGTTTCTTGTGGCTCTCCGGTACCGGATCAAATCCCGAACCGGTCGCGCAACCGGAACACCAGGACGGATGGCGCCAGAAACCAAGGGTTGCCTGTATAAAGCGGACGTGTCGGAAAGGTGATCTGTTCGAAGGCTGAGGGCTCGGTTTCCAGCCCGGCCGCTTTTCTTCCCATGCGCATGCCGAGATAACTCGCCATGCCGACACCCGAGCCGCAATAGCCCATGGCATGAAACAGGCCCTTGTCCTCGCCGCAATGGGCAAGCGTGTCGAATGTATAGCCGACAAACCCCATCCAGGAATGACTGATCCGGGCGCGTTTGAGCTCGGGAAACAAGGCTGTCATGTCCTGATGCAGCCTGATCGCGCTTTTTGCCGGGTCGGTCTCGTTCAAGGAGACCCGGCCCCCAAAAAGAAGCCGTTTCCGGTCCGGTGAAAGGCGATAGTAATAGACCAGTTTGCGTGTGTCTGAGAGGATGCGGTCGGTTGGAAACAGCCGGTCGACGAGTGCCTGATCAAGCTCCTCGGTGGCGATCACATAAGAGCCGATCGGAATGATGCGCCTTTGATGATCCGGAGACAGCGGGCCCGAATAGCCATTCGTGGCAAGAATGACCTTCCCGGCTTTCATGGCCCCGCATTTGGTCAGAACGCGAAACCCGCTGGCAAGACGTTCCAGGGACACCACCGGGCAGTGGCTTTTGACGATGGCTCCCGCCTTTACAACCTTGTTCAAGAGGGCCGGGTGATATTTGCCGACATCAATGCTGCAATGGTGTGGAAACACCATCCCGCCGTGATAGGCATCGGTCGCCAGCTCCCGGTCCATCTCGGCTTTCGGTACCATATAGGCGCCGGTATTCCACACCTTGTGACCTGTTTCGCACTCTGCGGCCATGGTGTCGTAAAGATGCGGCAAATGCGCGCCGTGAAACCGCCCGGTCTCCCGGAAATCACAATCCAGTTGTTCATCGCGGACGAGCGCATGCATGTAGTCGAGTGAGGCTTGTCCCTCTTCAAGGAGTGCCCGGGCGATTGTGCTGCCATGACGTTTTTGCAGGGTGGACAAGGAGGGCTTTACGCTGGTGGACACCTGTCCGCCATTGCGTGTGCTGCAGCCCCAGCCGGCAGCTTCAGCATCAAGAACCAGAGTGGACAGGCCTGCGCGGGCGGTCTGGAGGGCGGCGTTCAGGCCGGTGTAGCCGGCACCGACGACGACCACATCGGCTTCGGACGGCAAAAGCGTTTTGGAGAAGTCGGCGGGAGCTCCTGTCTCCCACCAGTAGGGCGCAGCCTTGAAGTCGTCCGTGAACAGGGCTGCGCTCATGTTTTCCTCCGGTTTTGGCTATCCTGCCTTGTGATCCTCGAGAATCAGGTCGGATCCCTTTTCACCAACCATAATCGCCGGAGCGTTGGTGTTTCCAGAGGTGACTGTCGGAAAAATGGAAGCGTCGACCACACGCAACCCGCCGACGCCATAGACCCGCAGCCTGTGATCGACCACGTCGACATTCCGGTCCGGTCCCATCCGGCAGGTGCTGACCGGGTGGAAGACGGTCGAGCATCGGTTGCGCACATCCTCCAGCATCGCCTCGTCATCCTGCACTTCTGGTCCGGGAGCGATCTGTTCCTCGATCACCGAGCTCAGGGACGGGGTTGCGGCGAGTTTCCGGATCAGCTTGCAGCCCTCGACCATCTCGACGAGGTCATGGTTGGTGCTGAGCGAGTTGGGGTGAATGGCCGGTGAGGCCATGGGATCACCGGATCTGAGCGTGATATGCCCGCGGCTGGAGGGCCGGGTCGGCTGGATGCCGAGGAGAAAACCGGGGAACGGGTCAGGGTTCATCAACGGCCGTTTGCCCTTCGGCGCCTTGGTGTAGCTGACCGGTGAGAAATAGATCTGCATGTTGGGCCGTTCGCGCTCGTGCGTGGAGCGGACGAAACCGCCCGCCTGATTGACGCTGAGCGACAGCGGTCCGCGGCGGGTCAGGACGTAGCGCATGCCGAGCAGGAGCTTGCCCCACCACGGGTAAAGCTGCGTGTTCAGTGTGGGAACACGGGAGCGGTAGAGATAGTCGAGCCCCAGATGATCCTGAAGATTTTGGCCGACACCCGCCCGTTCAACCGCAACATCGATCCCCTGGGTCTTCAGGTCATCGGGCCGTCCGATGCCCGACAGCATCAAGAGCTGCGGGGAATTGACCGCGCCTGCACTCAGGATTACTTCCCGGCGGGCCAGGACGGTCTTGTCCTGACCGTTTTGCCGGTAGCAGACGCCGGTGGCACGATTGCCGTCCAGCAGTATCTTCGTGCTGTGGGCATTGGTTTCAATGCGCACATTCCGACGTTTTTTCGCAGACGACAGATAGGCCCGGGCGGTCGACATCCGGAAGCCGTCTCTGGCCGTGATCTGGTAACGGCCGACACCTTCCTGATCCGCCCCGTTGAAGTCGTCGTTCAGGCGGAAACCGGCTTCTTGTCCCGCCTTCAGAAACACATCGCAAAGGGGATGGGTATCATCTTTCATGGATGATATGTGGAGCGGGCCGGAGCCGCCGCGATAGGCATCTTCGCCCCGGTCATTGCATTCGCTGCGTTTGAACAGGGGAAGAACATCGTTCCACCCCCATCCCGGGTTTCCAAGGGCTTCCCAGTCGTCGAAATCGGCGTGCTGACCCCGGATATAGACCATCGCATTGATCGAGCTCGACCCGCCCAGCACCTTGCCGCGCGGCCAGTAGCCTTGACGGTTGTTGAGGCCGGGATCGGGCTCGGTCTGGTACATCCAGTTGATCCCGCGATTGTAGAAGGCCTTGCCGTAGCCGATCGGCATCCAGATCCAGAAGTTCAGATCTGAGCCGCCCGCCTCCAGCAGACAGACCGAGTATTTACCGTTTTCCGACAGCCGGTCTGCGAGGACGCAGCCGGCAGAGCCGGCTCCGACAATCACGAAATCAAACGCGTTCATGATGCGCCTACTGTTTGGATTTGTCGCGTTGAACGAGGATGGAGATGATGGCAAGCAGGCCCGAGCCGATCATCAGGAAGAAGGACACGGCATTGAGCACCGGTGTCGATCCGACCTTTGCCATGCGGTCATACATGGTGATGGTGAGCGGGGCTTCCGAGCCAACCAGAAACAGCGTGGTGTTGAAGTTCTCGAAAGAGACCAGAAACGCCACAATGCCGGCTGCGATCATCGCGGGACGCAGGAAGGGCAGGGTAATGGTGCGCAAGACCCTTGCCCGGCTCGCGCCCAGATTGAGGGCAGCCTCTTCCATGGTTTCATCGAACTTCTTCAAACGCGCGGTGATCACCAGCGAGGTGATGGTCGCGATGAAGGAGAACTGTCCAAGTACGACAAGGAAAATGCCCGGGCGCAGGAACTCCAGCTCCAGATTAAGCGCATCATCCACATAGTTGGCGGTGTCGCTGGCCAGAACCAGGATCGAGATCCCGAGGATCACGCCGGGGATGACCAGGGGCACGACCATCATGATGTAGAAGAAGTTCTTTGCCGGAAAATTGCCGCGCACGAACAGGAACGCATTTGTGGTTCCCACAAACACGGAGAGCGCTGCGACAAAGATCGCGATCACGAAGGAGTAGTAGAGACCCTGCAGCAGCCGCCGGTCGTGGAACATGCCGAGCATGGGTTCCTGGTCACTGAAGAACCAGTCGAGCGTGAACCCCTGCCAGGGCAGGGACGGGAACATGCTGTCGTTGAAGGCAAAGGCTCCGGCGGCGATCAGCGGGGCGGCCAGAAAGATGAAGAAGGCCAGCACATAGAGCCGGTAGCCGATGATGAACGGGGTGGTTTTGTTTTGAGCAAGCATTGACCGTTCTCCCTCAGCTCTTGGCGACCGTGTTGGCAAGCGTCTGGCCGCTGAGCTTCAGCCCGATCCAGATGACTGCCGAGGTGAACAGGAGCAACAGGATGCCGAAGGCAGCGCCCGCCTCCCAGTTGAACCGGGTGATGAACTGGTTGTAGATCTGCTCGGTGAACCAGCTGGAGTTCTTGCCGCCCAGAAGGATCGGGGTCAGGTAGGAACCGGCGGTGAGCATGAAGGTCACGATGCAGCCCGAGACAATCCCCGGCATCGCATAGGGAATGATGATCCGGCGCAGAACCGTAAAGCCGTTGCCGCCCAGATTGTAGCCCGCCTCGATCATGGCATTGTCCATGCCGTCAAGGGTCGAGACCAGGGGTACGATCATGAACAGCATGACCGTGTAAACAAGCCCGACGATCACGGCCGCGTCATTGTAGAGAAACTCGATGGGTGCATCGGCCAGGCCCGCCCATTGCAGGAAACTGGAAACAATCCCGGATTCCCGAAGAAGCAGGATCCAGCCGAACGCGCGGATCAGGTCGCTGACCCAAAGCGGGATCAGGCAGAGCAGAAACAGGGCGCCACGGGTGCGGTTTCCGGCAAGCTTTGCAATGTAATAGGCAATCGGAAACCCGATGATCAGGGCAAGCACGGTGACCAGCAGCGACATCGAGCCGGTGCGCAGAAGCGTGTTCCAGTAAATCGGCTCGTTGATGAAGTCCAGATAGTTGCCAAAGCCGAACTCATAGACCCGGGGCGCCACCTTTTCCCGCAGGGACAGCATTACCATGCCGACATGCGGCAGGATTACGAGGAGCAGGATCCATAGGGCAAAGGGTGCGAAGAGCAGATAAAGCGACAGGCGCTTGAAATCTTTTTGCAGCATCAGGCAGCCCCCTGAGACGCAAAGCACATGGCCTGCTTGGAGGACCAGACCAGGCTGACTTCCTCGCCCGGCTTGACGTCGTCATGGCCGGTCAGGGTGATATCCGCCTCGATCAGTTCACCCTTGCCGCTGCGCACCAGAACCCGGCTGTTGGCGCCATTGAACAGAAGGCTGTCGACCACGCCGTCCATGGAGTTGTCTGCATTCGGATAGGCATTCGAGCTGCCGGACTTGCGAACCGTGTGAATGAATTCCGGACGGACGAAGATGTCCACCTCGGTGCCGTCGGTGATCTTCTGGCCGCCTGCGGAGGTAAAGGCCATCTGCAAGCCCTGATCGGTCTCGACCTTTCCGCCGCTGCCGTCGCTGGACTTGACCTTGCCGGACCAGCGGTTGCTGTCGCCGACGAACCCGGCCACAAAGGCGGTTGTGGGCTTGTGATAGAGTTCCTGGGGCGTGCCGATCTGTTCGAACCGGCCCTGGTTCATGATCGCGACATTGTCGGACATGACGAGCGCTTCGGACTGGTCGTGGGTGATGTAGACGAAGGTGGTGTTGAACTGGTGCTGCAGCAGCTTCAGTTCGATCTTCATCTGCTCGCGCAGTTTCAGGTCAAGGGCACCGAGCGGTTCGTCGAGCAGGAGCACATCCGGATCGAGCACCATGCAGCGCGCGATGGCGATCCGCTGCTTCTGCCCGCCGGAGAGCTGGTGGATTTCGCGGTTGGCGACATCGGGCAGGGCGATGCGCTCCAGAACATCGTGGACCTTCTTCTTGATCTCTGCGTTGGAAACACCGTTGCAGCGCAGGCCGTATGCGATGTTCTCGTAAACATTCATCATCGGGAACAGGGCGAGGTGCTGGAACACCATTTTCACGTTGCGCTTGTTGGGCGCGGTGCCGAGGACAGACTTGCCCTTGATCTTGATGTCGCCGCTGGTTGCTTCCTCGAAGCCCGCGATCATGCGCATCAAGGTGGTCTTGCCACAGCCCGAAGGTCCGAGAATGGAGAAGAAGGAGCCGCTCGGGATGTTGAAGGATACGTCCTTCACAGCGCGGAAAGCGCCGAAGGATTTGGCGATATTGATGCACTCGAGATCAAACATCGGTGAATTCGTCATGAGATGGAGCCAATTAAGCAGATCATAAAATTTGGGGGACACCACCGGCTGGTAGCGTCCCCCTCTTTGAAAGGGCCTTCCGGCCGTTCCGGCCAGACGATGCGCAAGGGCTGTCCGGCCGGTTCTATGTCTTGTCGGTTTGGCTTTTAGCCGCCAGTTGCCGCCTTGATCTTCTCAAGAGCGCGGCCTTCCATATCCTCGACACCTGGAGGGATGTTTGCGAAGAATTTCAGGTTGTCGATATCCGCATCGGTAAAGGCGGCATTCACGGCAGCCTTCTTGTCTTCCGGCAGCAGGTCCTTGCCGCCCTTGACTGCAGCGATCGCACCAGTGCTTGCGGACATCAGCGTCACGTTTTCCGGACGCAGCACGAAGTTGATCCACTTGTAGGCGGCATCATCTGCCTTGCCCTTGCGCGGGATAACGAAAGTGTCGATCCATGCGAGAGCACCGGTTTCAGGCGGAATGAACACGATGTCCTTGTTCTGGTCAAAGATCTTGAACGCAGTCGAGTCCCAGGTTTCAGACGCCACGATTTCACCGGTGAGCATCATTGCGGTCAGGTCGTCGCCGCTGTTCCAGTAGGCCTTGATGTTGTCCTTGCACTCGATCAGCTTGTCGGTAACCTTGTCGAGCACGCCCTGGTACTTCTCGAGGTCCGAGTAGGCTTCGAACGGGTCTTCACCCATGTCGAAGGCCATGCCGAGCAGGATCGTGCGCTTCAGGCGCATCGAGGTTTCACCCTTGTATTGCGGGTCGCAGAGGTCACCCCAGCGCTTGAAGCCGGGCGCCTTGGACTTGTCGGCCATCAGGCCGGACGTGCCCCACTGGTGCGGTACTGCGTAGACGTCACCGTCGATGGTGGTGTTGGTCTTCACGCCTTCCAGAAGCTTCGGTTCCATGACCGAGGTGTCGATCTTGGAGAGGTCAAGCGGCTTGTAGATGTCGAACTCAAGCTGCGCTGAATAGATACGGTCATGGCTAGGCTGGGCCAGGTCAAAGCCGGAGCCACCGGTTGCCCGGAGCTTGGCGATCATCTCTTCGTTGTTGGAGTAGGTTACCTCGACGTCGATGTCGGGGTTTTCCTCTTCGAACTTCTGGATCAGCTTTTCCGGAGCATAAGAGCCCCAGGTCAGCAGGCGGAGCGTCTCGGCTTGGGCGCTGCCGGCACCTGCCAGCATGGTTGCCGCGAGCAATCCGGCAACAGCAAACTTGATCTGCATTCTATCCTCCCTGTAAATGCAAACGAGCGGTCACAATCGTCAAAAAACACTATGACCCCATTGGACTGTAAAATATATCCATTTCAGATATTTTTTCAGACCAATTTTTACGTTTTTCAAGAGGGATTTGTAAGAATCTTTTCAAGAGTGTTGATGCCCTTGCGAATTTCCTCGGGCGGCGTGCTGCCGAAACCGAGGACAAGACCCTGAGTGTCGAGGGGTGCAATCGCATAGCGGCCAAGTCCGGAAACCGTCAGACCGGCATTGGCGGCCTCGCTGACAACCTGCTTCTCCGACAAACCCGGTTGAAGAAACCCGACCGCGTGAAAGCCGCTTTTTGATGGTTGGACATCCAGTGTTCCGGCAAGGCGCGCCGACTCGGTCATCAGCACATCATGCCGGTCCTTGTAGAGTTGGCGCATTGTCCGCACATGGGTTGCAAACATGCCTTCGTCCATGAAATCGGCAACGATGGCCTGTGTCACGGTCGGAACACCACTAAGCCATGCCTTGCAGATCCGCTCGAACCCTTCGACGAGCCCCTCGGGTGCCAGGATGAACCCGAGCCGCAGGGAAGGGAACAGGGACTTGGAGAAGGTGCCGACATAAATAACACGGCCATGGGTGTCGATGCTTTTCAGCGTTGGCGGGGGCTGGTCGCCGAAATAGAACTCTCCGTCATAGTCGTCTTCGACAATCATGGCGTCCGCGTCACTGGCAGCTTTCAGGACGGCCAGACGGCGGGACAGGCTCATGACATGTCCGAGCGGCTGCTGATGCGAGGGGGTGACGAAGGCCAGCCGGAAATGAGGCGCCTTGGCGAGCCCGTCTTCCACACACAAGCCTTCTTCATCGACATCCACGGCAACCGGGTTCGCGCCGATCGCGACAAAGGCATTGCGTGCACCGATCGCGCCGGGATTTTCGAACCAGATCGGCTCTCCCGGATTGACCAGCATGCCGCCGACCAGGGAGAACGCCCGTTGTGCGCCGTTGGTGATGAAGATTTGATGCGGATCGCATTTGATGCCGCGTGAGGCGTTGAGCTGCCGGGCGATGGCGGCACGCAAGGGCTCGTATCCGAATGGCGCACCGTAGCCGGTAATATGGTCGCGCTCCTTGCGCCAGTGCCGGGCAGACAGTTTTGCCCATTGCGCCATTGGAAAAGCATCCAGGGCGGGCAGGGCCGAAATGAACGCTTTCGATTTATGCGGTAGACGTGACCGGGGGCCAAAATCGGGTACCGCATGGATCGCTGCATGAGACAGTCGGGGTTCCGCCGTATGCCCGCCATTTCCCGTTGGCGTGACGGCTGCCGGTTTCTGGGCGGCAAGGGCTTCGCTGACAAAAGTCCCGGCGCCAACGCGGGATTCAAGCAGACCTTCTGCGACCAGCCTTTCAATCGCGTCGATCACCGTTGTTCGCGAAACACCGAGTTCGATTGCGAGTGTGCGGGTTGCCGGTAAACGGTCGCCAGGCGTGACGGCTCCGGCCAGAAGAAGCTCCCGCAAACCCATGTAAAGCTGCACCGAGATTCTTTTGTCGGAGTGCTTGTCGATCCGGATCGAGGACAGCAGGGCCCCTGCGTGACGTTTCAAGGCTTGTTTCCAAATTGGTATGGTCGATTCGGCAAAACGGATATTTTATATAGGCCAATCATGGGTAGCCTTGGCAAGCTGAATTTTGCCGTCGAACGAGCAATCACAACACAGAGCCAGACCATGAAAATCAAATCCATCGAAACATTCACAGATGAGTTTGTCTGTTTCGTCCGCGTCACAAGCGAAACGGGCGCACAAGGGTGGGGGCAGGTTGCACCCTATTTTGCCGATATCACCGCAGAAGTCGTTCACCGGCAGGTTGCGCCTTATGCGCTGGGGCAGGACGCTTTCGATATCGCCCACCTGATGGACATTATCCCGGACCGTGAGCACAAGTTTCCGGGCTCCTATCTCCGCCGCGCTCTCGGTGGACTGGACACGGCCCTGTTTGATCTGAGGGGCAAGCTGGAAGGCAAGCCGGTCTGTGAATTGCTCGGCGGAACACCGGGCAAGGTCCGCGCTTACGGGTCATCCATGAAGCGGGATATCACCCCGGGCGACGAAGCGGCACGGTTGAAAAAGCAGCAGGATGATTTCGGCTTCACCGCCTTCAAGTTCCGGATCGGCGCCGAGTGCGGCCGGGATCAGGACGAGTGGCCGGGCCGGACGGAGGAAATTGTGCCGGCCATGCGCAAGGCATTTGGCGACGAGACCCAGCTTCTGGTCGATGCCAATTCCTGCTACTCCCCGGCAAAGGCCATCGAGGTCGGCAAGTTCCTTGAGGACAACGGTATTTCACACTATGAGGAGCCTTGCCCCTACTGGCATTACGATCAGACCAAGCAAGTGACCGATGCTCTTGATATTGATGTGACCGGCGGCGAGCAGGACTGCTCCCTCGTCGACTGGAAGCGCATGATCGATGGCCGTGTGGTCGACATCATCCAGCCGGATGTCTGTTACCTCGGCGGGATGGTCCGGACCATGAAAGTCGCGCAGATGGCTCATGAGGCGGGCATTCCCTGCACGCCCCATGCGGCGAACCTGTCATTGGTCACCTTGTTCACGATGCATTTGCTGCGGGCCATTCCGAACCCGGGCAAGTATCTGGAATTCTCGATCGAACAGGAAGATTACTACCCGTGGCAGTATGACCTGTTCGTCAAGTCGCCCTTCGACATTGTCGATGGTCATGCAACGGTCACCGACGCGCCGGGCTGGGGCATCGAAATCAATCCGGATTGGCTGGCACGGTCCACTTACAAGATCAGCAGCCTGGGAGAATAATCATGACGAATGTTGACGTACTGGCCGCCGGCGTTCTGAAGGCGGGCACGCTTGACGGCTTGCCAAACGGCCACTTTGTCGATGGTGCTTTTACGCCGTCCACTCACAACAAGACCCTTGAAAGCTATGACCCCGGACGCGGCGAGGCCTTTGCAAGTTTTGCAGCCGGGTCGGCCGAGGATGTCAATCAGGCTGTTGAAAGCTCCAAACGGGCTTTCGAAACGGTCTGGCGTGACACAGCCCCGGCAGAGCGTGGCCGGACTTTGATGAAGGCAGCGGAGCTGATCCGTGCCAATCTTCACCGGCTCGCCATTGCCGAAAGCCTCGACAGCGGCAAGCCCTTGCAGGAAGCGCTTGGCGATGTGGGCGGGGCTGCGCGCACTTTCGAGTATTATGCAGGCGCCTGCGACAAACTTCAGGGCGACAGTTTTCCCCTTGCCGGGGACTATATCGGTTACTCGATCCACGAACCGGTCGGCGTGACTGCGCATATCATCCCCTGGAATTTCCCGATCTCGACGGCAGCGCGCGGGTTCGCGCCGGCACTTGCTGCGGGATGCACGGTGGTTGCCAAACCCGCTGAACAGACACCGTTCACGGCGCTGATGCTGGCGAAGATCCTGTCGGACGCCGGTTTGCCGGACGGGGTGTGCAATGTGATCACCGGGCTTGGGGCGGAAACGGGTGCCCCTTTGACGCTTCATCCGGATGTTGATCACATCACCTTCACCGGCTCGGTGCAGACCGGGCGGACGGTCATGAAGGCGGCTGCTGAAGACATCACACGAGTGGTTCTTGAACTGGGCGGCAAGTCGCCGGTCATCGTCCTCAATGATGCCAACCGCGACGAAGCGCTCGCAGGGGTCATGGGAGCGATCTATGAAAACGCAGGGCAGATCTGCTCGGCCGGTTCACGATTGGTGATTGAACGCGGCATGCATGCCGGGTTTGTTGAAGAGCTTGTCAAGCGGGCGGAAAGCCTGCGCATCGGGCACGGCTTGACCCGGCCGGATCTGGGGCCCGTTAATTCTGCAGCCCATCTGGACAAGGTCGCCGGATTTGTCGAGCGCGCGCGGGCAGGTGGGGCGACGATCGCGACCGGCGGATCGGTCACGACGGATCCCGAAACCGGCAAGGGCTGGTTCTATCAACCGACCATCATCGACAATGCGTCGCCCAAGGATGAAGCCGTGCGCGAAGAAATCTTCGGTCCGGTTCTCACAGTCCAGATCGCAGATGACGCGGAGCACGCCCTGGCATTGGCAAACGATTGCCAATACGGGCTTGTTGCCGGCATCTACACTCAGGATTTCGGCAAGGCGCATCAATTGGCGCGCCGGATCGATGCCGGTCAGATCTACATCAACGAGTATTTCGCAGGCGGGATCGAAGTGCCGTTCGGCGGCAACAAGAAGTCAGGCTTCGGACGGGAAAAGGGCATTGAAGGCCTGAAGTCCTACTGCAAAACCAAGAGCATCGCAGCCCGGATCGCCTAGGAAAAGGAAAGGTGGCACCAATCGGCGCCACCTTTCGGATTTGCATTGATCCGTTATTGAGCTGCCGCAGGGGCTTCCTGATCGGCGGTGGGAGCTTGAGTCCCGGTTTGTGTGCCGGTATCGGGCTGTTGTGATTGGTCTGCCGAAGGCTGCTGCGTTTCTTCAGGGGCAGGTTGCGGTTCTTGCGCGGGCTGCTGAACCAATGCGGCAGGCTCAGGCTCCGATACTGGTGTGGTTGCAGGCTGTGCTTGCACCTGATGTGAATAGTAAACGGCCAGCCCCTGAATTTCCGCGTCGGTCAGACTATGGGATTCCGCCATCATCGGGTTCCAGCTGCTGTCATTGCCGCGCCCGCCATTGCGGAACTGTGTCAGCTGCCGCACCAGATAAGGCGCATTCTGCCCGGCGAGGATCGGTGCCGGTTCGCTGTAACGCTCGCCGACATGGCAGGAAATGCAAGCCGGTGTGTTGGTGGCAGCGATCCCTTTTTGGGCAATCTCTTCACCGCGGTCATAGGCAGCTTGCTGGTTGGAATCGAGTGTTTGCGAAGCGGACATTAGGTAGGTGGTGGGCAGGTTGGCGAAATAGTCGGCCAGAACCGTCATCTGGCTTGGTGCCAGCTCGCTTGCGACCTGTTGCATGAACCCGCTCTTGCGCTCGCCGCTTGCATAGGCCTTGAGCGCGGCCTCCAGATACCGGGGCTCCTGGATGTTGAGATTGGGGGCTTCGCCATAGGTTGGAGCGCCTGTTCCGTCATAGCCGTGGCATTTGGCACAGACCACGATCGGGTCGCTGTAAAGGCGATCGTCGTAAAGCCCCATAGCCGGTGCCTTGTAGCTGTAGTCGGCGTCGGGATAGCTGTTGCGTTCCGTGTCGGACGGTATCGTTTCAACCGTGCCGGGGATATAGGACGGCTTTGGCCAGTTGGCGCTGGCGGGTGGTTGTGGACCGCTCGTCATTTTTGCGTAGGCGTCACCGCTCAATTCATCCAGACCCCGGACGAAAGACACCATTGTCCAGACATCGTCATCGCGTTGCTGTGTCGGCCATGAGGGCATGGCGCTGAATTTGACACCGTATTTCAGGATCACGAAGAGTTCCGAGTCGGTGAATTCATCGACGACCACCGGGAGATATTGCGGGCGGGGCCTGATGGACAGGGCGGTCGCGTTCTGGCCGGTATTCGGCGCACCGTGACAATTGGTGCAGACCATTGAAAAATGCTGCGCACCCAAGGCGACCCTATTGTCATCGGACAAATCCGACGGTGGCGTCCAGTCCACCGAGTGGGCAGCCACATATCGCTTGAAGACAAAATGCAGCAGATTGTAGACGCCGATGCCATGCGGGTCGCTGGCCTTGATATTGACCAGTCCGGTGACGGCAAGCCCGCCGCCAACCACGCCGCCGATCACCGCGAGCGCCCCAATCGTCATGAGGCCGTTCCGGATAATTCCCATGATCCCTCTCCCCCCAGAAGGCGCCAAGCACCCAAGGCATGCGGCTGTTACGTAACGTTACGAGAACTCGAGCGTTCACGCCAGCCGCCAGGACATTTCCAGCTTTTCACAAGAAGACGGGAATGTGAAGTCCAATTGACAGTTTAAGTGTCTTTAAATTTTGACACTTGATCGAGTCGGCACCTGCCACCGACATGACGGCTTGAGCCCCTGCGCCGGGGCAGGAGAAAACCCCGGCCGGGTTGCGTCGATCAAGGGTGGACGTCCAGTCCTTCGCTCATGGTCCAGATCGTCGTGCCTTTTTCTCCGGCGAGGGCTGCTGGTATGTCGGCCAGGGCACAGATGACTGCCTTCTTTCCGGTCGCGCGGGCGAAAACTTGCGCGGCTTCGACCTTTGGTCCCATGGATCCGGCCGGAAAATCGAACGCATCCAGGTCATCCGGCGTTGCGGATCTGATCGCCCGTTGTTTGGGCTGTCTCCAGTCCAGATAGACCGCATCCGCATCCGTTGCGGCCACAAAAGCATCCGCTTCGAGTTCCTTGGCAAGCAGGCCGGAACAGCGGTCCTTGTCGATCACGCATTCAACACCGGTCAGCTGCCGGTTGTCATCATACATGGTCGGGATGCCGCCACCTCCGGCTGCGATCACAACCGCACCCTTTTCGAGCATCCAGTTGATCGGGCGCAGTTCGAAAATCCGCTTCGGCAAGGGGGAGGGGACGACACGGCGCCATTTATCGCCGTCCGGCTTGATCGCCCAGCTCTTTTCTGCAGCGTTCCGTTCGGCAACGTCCCGGGAATAGACCGGACCGATGAACTTCGTTGGATCCTGGAAGGCCGGATCGTTGCCGTCGACCTCGACCATGGTCAGGATCGTGGCGAGCGGCTTTTCGAAAGGGAGCAGATTGCCGAGTTCCTGCTCGATCATGTAACCGATCATGCCCTCGGTTTCGGCCCCCAGAATATCAAGCGGATAGTCTTCCACAGCTTCGTAGGCTGCCTCCTGAAGCGCCAGCAGTCCGACCTGAGGTCCGTTTCCATGAGTGATCACCAGTTCATGCTGGTTGGCGATCGGAGCGAGAGCTTCAGCGGCGATGCGGGCATTGGCTCTCTGGTTGCCGGCGGTCATCTCTTCTCCGCGGCGGAGAAGAGCATTGCCGCCGAGCGCGACAACAACTCTCATGGGTCATGCTCCCAAGGTTGCGACGAGGATCGCCTTGATGGTGTGCATCCGGTTTTCAGCCTGTTCGAAAGCGATGTTCATCGGGCTTTCAAACACCTCGTCGGTGACTTCCATTTCCGTAATGCCGAACTTGTCGAAAATGTCCTTGCCGACCTTGGTCTCCGTGTTGTGGAAGGCAGGCAGGCAATGCATGAATTTGACATTCGGATTTCCCGACGTTTTCATCAGCGCCATGTTGACCTGATACGGCGTCAGCAGCTTGATCCGGCTTTCCCAAACGTCCGCCGGTTCGCCCATGGAGACCCAGACATCGGTATGCACGAAGTCGACACCCTTGACCCCTTCGTCGATGCTGTCTGTAATCGTGATCCGGGCGCCGGTTTCCGCAGCCCGCGCCTTGGCCAGTTCGATCACATCGTCATGGTTCTGGTTGTCTTTCGGGGCCACCATGCGCACGTCCATGCCCATGATCGCGCCGAGCATCAGAAGCGAATTGCCCATGTTGTTACGGGCATCTCCACAAAAGGCATAGGCAATCTGGCTGCGCGGCTTGTCCGAATGCTCGATCATGGTGAGCATGTCGGCCAGCATTTGTGTCGGGTGCCAGTCGTCGGTGAGACCGTTATAGACCGGCACGCCGGCATACTCTGAGAGCTGTTCCACCATGCCCTGACCGGCGCCGCGAAACTCGATCGCGTCGAACATCCGGCCCAGCACCCGGGCGGTGTCCTTCATGGATTCCTTGTGGCCGATTTGCGATCCCGACGGATCGAGATAGGTGATATGGGCCCCCTGGTCGTGGGCCGCGACTTCGAAAGCGCACCGCGTTCGGGTGGAGGTTTTTTCGAAGATCAGACAGATATTCTTGTCCTGCAGCGCCTTTTGTTCGGACCTTGCGTATTTCGCCCGCTTGAGATCCCGCGCAAGGTCGAGCAAATAGAGCATTTCACGCTGGCTGAAATCGTTGATTTTCAGATAGCTGCGGCCCCGAAGATTGAAAGCCATGGGACGTCTCCTGTTGTCTTGAACGCATGGAAAATCGCGCGCCCGTTTCGGGCGCTGTGCTGGGGGATCAGTAGGCCGGGTCGCGCAGGATCGGGCAGGTCATGCAATGACCGCCGCCGCGCCCGCGTCCGAGTTCGCTGCCCGGAATGGTAATCACCTCGATGCCGGCCTTGCGAAGAAGCGTGTTTGTGTGGGTGTTGCGGTCATAGCCGACGACGACGCCGGGCTCGAGCGCGACGACATTGTTGCCGTCATCCCATTGCTCGCGTTCGGCCTCGAAGTCGTTTCCACCGGTGCCGATGACCAGAAGGTCGCGCAGACCGAGTGCGTCTTTATAAACGTCGAACAGGTGCTGGTCTTCCTTGCGCACATCGACCTTGCCGTCACCGTCTTCTGGGCGGAGGCTGTAGCAGGTGATTTCGTCGGCGACTTCGCGGAAGGCTGTGACCTTGTCATAGTCGAGACACGAAAACACCGTGTCCAGATGCATGGCCGCCCGGCTTTTGGGCATGGCGCAGGCAATGACGCGTTCAGCGGCGTTCTTGGCGAAGAGACGTTCGGCAACCTGTTGCACGGCCTGACGTGTGGTGCGCTCTCCCATGCCGATCAGAACGACCCCCTTGCCGATGGGCATGACGTCGCCGCCTTCCATGCTGGCCCGCGCGAAATCCTCGTCGCTGTCGCCCCACCAGATGTCGAAGTCTTCGGAGGTGAACATCGGATGGAATTTGTAGACCGCGCGCTGATAGAGGGTCTCGGGCTTGCGTGCGGGCCAGAACATGGGATTGACCGTCACGCCTCCGTAGATCCAGCAGGAAGGATCCCGCTGGAACAGGGAGTTCGGTATCGGGGACAAAAGGAACTCGGTCGGCTCGATCGCCGCTTTCATCAAGGGGGTCACCATCTCCTGCGGAAGGTCATGGATCGTGATCCCGCCCATCAGCAAACGGGCCAGCTGGGTTCCTTTCAATTCGTCCAGCCATGGCCGCATCATGCGGGCAAAGCCGGGACCGACCATGTTGTCCGTGATCCTGCGGTCAAGCACAAAGGTCCGGCCTTCGGGAACCTTATCCAGCATTTCGGACAGCAGGTCCTGAAGGTCAAAGACCTCGATGTCGTGTGCTTTCATCTTCAGCCGGAAATCGTCGTGATCGACACGGGCCTGATGCACCCAAAGAACATCATCGAACAGCAAGTCGTGACAGTTTCCAGGCGTCAGGCGCTCGTGGGCGACCGAGGGCCGTGCCACCATCACCTTTCGCAGTTTGCCGATTTCCGAATGAACGCCCAAGGTGGCCATAGTGCTCTCCCTGTTCAGCTGTTGGGGCTTTCTGTAAGTTTGGTTCGTGCCTGCCGGTACCGGATCAGGACGAAGACGGGGATCCCGGCAAGCAGCAGCAGAAACCCGTAGAAAACGACGTCTTGACCTGATCCGTAAATGGCAAGAAGCGAGTAGATGAAGCCGAGGCCGCCCAGTCCGGTCATTCCGGCAAGTGCGCGGCTCCTAAGCGTTTCGCCGCGCTTGATGCGGATCATGATCTCTGCGAGTGAACAGAAGGCGTAGGGCACAAGACTGGTCATGGTGGCCAGCAGAATGATGAAGGTGAAGGCCTCCACAAGTCCCTTCGAGAAATTCATCAGGACAAGAATGCTTGCCAGGACGCTGGAGACGATCAATGCGTTGACCGGAGCGCCCGAACGGCTTGTTTCTGCGAAAAATTTCGGGAATACCCGGTCCAGTGCGGCGCCATAGGGAACCTGCCCTGAAAGCAGCGTGAACCCGTTCAGCGTTCCGAAGGTGGAGACAATCGCCCCGAGCGCCACCAGCATACCGCCCAGCTCTCCCCACATATGCCGCGCGACATCCGCAAGAGGGGCGGATGAAGCCGACAGAACCTCACGCGGCAGAACACCGATCGAGACGACCGTCACCGCGATATAAACCACGGCGGCGAACAGCACGCCAAGGATGGTCGCCCGTGGAATTGTGACTTCGGGCCGGCGCACGTCACCGGCCGGAACCGTTGCCGATTCCAGGCCGAGATAGGCCCAAAGTGTCAGGGCGGCCGTCGCCGCTATGGCCGATCCATCGGACTGGCCCGACGGATTGACCGGGACGAAGTGGTCGGCCTGAAGCCAGAACCAGCCAAAGACGGCTAAAGCCAGAAGCGGCAGGATCTTCAAAACGGTCGTGACCACCTGCACGAAGGCCGCCTCGCTAATTCCGCGGATGTTGACCAGTGTCACGAACCAGAGGGCGGCAAGCGCGGCGATCAGACCGAACAGGTTTTGGTCCGATACCGAAGGCAGGAGGAATGTCATGTATCCGGCAAACGCAACGGCAATCGCTGCATTGCCGGCCCAGATGGCAATCCAGTATCCCCAGGCAATCAGGAAGCCGGCGAAATCACCAAAGCCCTCGCGTGCAAAGGCATAGGGACCGCCGGGCTTGGCGATAACCCGAGCGAGGCGTCCGAACACGAGCGCCAGAACAATGGCGCCGATGGACGTCAGGACCCAGCCTGCGATCGAGATTGCCCCAAACTTTGCGAGCGAAGCCGGCAAAAGGAAAACCCCGGACCCGATCATGTTGCCGACCACAAGGGCCGTACACGCCAAAAGTCCGAGCGCTGCCGTGCGTGGTTGAGAGCCAGCGCCGCCAGCCGCACCATTCGGCACGGTGGCCTCCGTGCTGTCAGAGGCGCTTTCCATCGCGTTTCTGTCCCTGGTTGGCGGCACAGGACGTGACCCAGACGGCTTGTACGGGGCAAGCGGCCGCCATTTTTTATTTTAGTGCTTTTATGCGCGGTGTCTCAGGCGCTCAGGCTCAAGACAATTGTAATCAGGACGGCCAGCGCCAGAAGCAGTGGCCATATGAAACGAAGCCAGCGGTCGTAGGACACCCGGCCAATGGCCAGCCCGCCCATGACAACGGCAAAGGTCGGGTTGATCAGGTTCACGAGACCGTTGGCCGATTGGTAGGCGGTGACGACCGTCTCGCGGGCCACGCCCGAGAAATCGGCCAATGGAGCCATGATCGGCATGCTGAGAACGGCCAGACCGGATGATGATGGAACGAAGAAGGAGAGAACAACCTCAAGCCAGAACATCGCGTTGATGAAAACAATCGCGCTCAGGCCCGATACGGCTTCTTCGGACCAGTGCAGGATCGTGTCCGTGATCTTGCCGGCGTCCATGATGACAACAATGCCCCGGGCAACGCCGATGATCAGCGCAACCGCAAGGAGGTCCTTGGCCCCCTCGATAAAAGTCTCGACGAATTCGTGCTCACCCATGCGGGCGACGATCCCGACGACAATGGCAGCTGCCAGAAAGAGGGCTGACATTTCAGCCATCCACCAGCCCAGAGCTGCAACGCCGTAGACCAGAAACACGAAACTCGCGACAAAAATGGCAAGCACGATCTTGTGCGTGTTGGTGAACTCGGACGGCACGTCGCCGCCTTTCGCACGGACCTTGAGGAAATGTGCCTCGTTCTTTTCCTTCATGTCGAAGACGAGCGACTTTGAAGGATCGGCCTTGACCCGTTCCGCGTAGCGCATGACCCAGAGGACGCAGGCGAGCCAGCCGAGAAACAGTATGATGAAACGGGCCCAGATGCCGTCAGTAAAGGGAATGCCTGCCGCGTTGGCGGCAATCACCGTGGCGAAGGGGTTGATGGTGGAGCCGAGTGTCCCGATGCCTGCCCCCAGCATGATGATCGCAACGCCTGTGACGGCATCATAGCCCGCGCGCAACATCACCGGGATGATCAGGGCGTAAAAGGCAAGCGATTCCTCGGCCATTCCGTAAATCGTGCCGCCGGATGCGAAAAATGCCATCAGGATCGGGATCATCCAGCGTTCCCGGCCCTTCATGCGTTTCATGACGCTGCCAATACCGGCATCAATTGCCCCGGTATGGGTGACAACCATGAGGAAACCGCCGATGACCAGCACAAACACGGCCACATCTATGGCATTTGCGACATAGCTGTTGGGGTCGTAGAGGCCGCCGATCGGGGCCATGAAGATGTCCACGATCCCTTGCGGGTTTTGCTCGACGGTCTGGTAGGTGCCGGGAACCGGCACTTCCTTGCCGAGTTCTGCGTTTTGCACGCGGTCATATTGACCAGCGGGAACCACCCAGGTTGCGGCTGCAACCACGATAATGAGCGCAAACAGGATAGTGAAGGCAGTCGGAAACTGAAACTTGGACATATCGGGCAAATGAAAGTTGCGGGGCGAGCAGGAAGTAGCCTTGATCGCGCTATTAGCCGTTTGTCCAATAGGAATTGCAACTTAGGACTTTTTCGTATTATTTTTCGGTCTCAGTAGTTTTCTTTTGTTCTGCAATTTTTATTTAATAGAGTTTCGCAGGGTTACGATGCTCTAGCCATGCGTTAGTCTTGGTGTGACGAGAGAAAGCTGACGTTTGCCTTACATCAAGCCGAGAGTAAAAATTACCAATTCACATGCTTTGACAAACCGTTATGACTTCAAAACAGTCTGAAAGGTGGACGAGGCCGGCGCGGGCTCCAGGCGCAAGTGAGCCGATTTCTCCGTCAAGACCCATCAGCCGGGCCGGGATCGATGTCGCCATGGCAAGTGCTTTTTCCTGGGAGGTTCCGCAGAGTTCGACCATGTTGGATATGGCTGTCGAAAGGCTCAAATGCGCGCCAGCCAGAGTTCCGTCCTGAAGGGTCAGGCGGTCGCCGCTGCGGAAGATCTTTCGCCCGTTCAATGTGAAATGATCAATGACGGATCCGGCGGTTGCCATTGAATCACTGACAAGAAAGATCTTTCCGGGTCCCTGCTTTGCAGAGAGCGCCAGCCGCATTGCCGCCGGATGAACATGGATGCCGTCAGCGATAAGACCGGCGGACAGGGAGCCGAGTGCCAAAGCCGCTCCGACAACGCCGGGTTCGCGGCTGCCGAGCTGGCTTTGCGCGTTGAACAAATGCGTCACGCAACGGGCGCCAGCAGACGACGCGGCGTCGCAATCCTCATAGGTCGCATTGGTGTGGCCGAGCGACACGAGAATGCGTTTTTCAGCCAAGGCCTGTATTTGTTGGTGAGTGACGCTTTCCGGTGCCAAAGTGACCTTGAGGACTGGCAAACGGTCTGCTGCCGCGCACAGGATCTCAAGATCCGTGTCCGTCATTGGTCTGATCAGGTCTGCGGAATGGGCTCCCTTGCGCTCTTTGGCGAGATGTGGGCCTTCCAGATGCAATCCGGCAATCCCGGATAGCTTTTGGGTGCAAGCCGTTTCAACCGCGTCAATCGCAGCAAGTGTCTTGTCAGGCGCATCGGTGATCAGGGTTGGCAGGATGGTTGTTGCCCCGAGTGTCCGGTGCGCGCGCGCCATGACTTCCAGCGTTTCGATCGTGGGGGCATCATTGAACATGACACCGCCACCGCCATTCACCTGAAGATCGACAAATCCGGGCGCCAGGATACCGTGCTGAAGATCGACGGTTTCGGCGCTGTTTGGAAAGTCATCTACCGTATGGATGCCTTGGATCCGGTTGTCGTTGACCAAAAGTGCCGCGTTGTCGTGAAAGCTGGTGCCGTCGAAAATCCGGGCGCCGTGATAGGCTTTGAGGGAAGCGGTCATCGTGTCTGGGTGACTTTTTTTAAGAATCTGGGGTGGTCGGGGTCGATCCCGTGGGACACGGCAAAGGCTTCTATCATGGAATAGAAGGAAGCAATCAGCAGGAGCGGGTCAAGCAGCGCATGGTAGGATCGGACATGGTCGACCGCGCGCGCTTTTTTGACCTCAGTCGAGGTGGCGAACACCTGCGCACCGTTTTCGGTCAGAAGGTCGGCCGTCTCTGCGAGTGCATGCTCTGCGGCATCTCCGGCGGCAAAGCCGAGGACCGGAAAGCCGCTCGCGACGATGGACACGGGTCCATGCAGAACTTCTGCCGAGGAGTAGCTTTCGGCATGAAGCTGGCTCGTTTCCTTGAACTTCAGCGCGGCTTCGTCGGAGACGGCCAGTGTGACGCCACGCCCTAGGGTATACAGCGATTCATGAGGACCGATGGCGGATCTGACTTCGGGCCAATCGAGCTGGACAGCCTGCGCCAGTTGTCCCGGGAGCGCGCGAAGGGCGGCCTCAAGGGGGGCATCTTGGCCTATACGGGCCAGTAACAACAGGCCGGCTGCAGCCGAGGTCACGAATGTTTTTGTGGCCGCAACGCTCAGCTCGGGGCCTGCATGGATGGACAGGGGGTGGTGCGCTGCATGGGCCAGAGGCGCGTCTGCATTGTTGGTCAGGGCCACGGTCAGGGCGCCGTCGCGTGCGCATGCATGTGTCATGTCCAGGATGTCCGGGCTTTTGCCCGACTGGGAAACGGCAATACAAACCGCCCGGTCCAGACGAAGCGGTGCCTTGTAGATCGAGGCAATGGAAGGACCGATTGAAGCAACCGGAATACCCAGCAACAGCTCCGCCGCATACTTCAAATAGGTACAGGCATGGTCAGAGGAGCCCCGGGCAACCGTGACGATCAAACGCGGGTCAAGAGCGCGTATGGCTGCAGCCGCCGTTTCGATCCGGTCGCTGCCCTCGGTCAGCAAGCGATCAACGGCGTCTGGAATTTCCTGTATTTCGGAGCGCATTCTTGTCTGCATTTCGCGTCCGATCCTGGCCAGGGTTCCTTCTTTGAGCGATGTACGTTGGTCACAATCAAATGGTGCCGAATTGAACGCTATGACAGTTGCCTGTCTTGGCATCTCGATCCCATCTGGGCGAGCATCAGCGCGCCGTCAAGTGCCGTCCCTCCCGCAGGTACAATACATGAAGAGATGGCCGTTGGAAGATAGGATTGATAGGCCGGACCAAGGCCGCCGATGAAACAAACCCGAGCTCCGGCCGACCATCCAAGAGCCTCAAGGCACCGTACGATATAGTCAGCGCCGCTTTGCAGGAGGGCGCAGGCATTGGCGTCGCCTTGTTCCGCCGCCCCCAGAATATCAGGTGCAAATTGTCCAAACTCGGATGGTTTCGCCGTTTTGGCAAAAGTCAGCAGGCGTGCAAGGTCTTCATCGAAATCCGCCCAGGTTTTCCTGGTCAGATCACTTGGATCCGCAAGACCATCCCGGCAATGAAGAACTTTTGCCAAAAGCATCTTTCCAAGCCAGCAGCCCGATGCCTCGTCTCCAATATCGGCCCCATATCCGCCAATAAGGCGGATAAAGCCATTGGATTGTCGCGCAAGGAACGAACCGGTTCCAAGGCCGGCAACGAAGCCGTCTGCGCTGCCGAGTGCGCCCGCGACCGCGCAGCACCGGTCATCCTCCACATGCAAGTGATCAAGGGGCAAGTGTTTCCCGATCTCCTCTGCCTGTTTGTGATTGAGGATGCCGGCAAGTCCCGCATAGGCCCGGCTGCCGCGAAGGGCATCCGCAGACAGTCCCGACTTTTCAGAAAGGATCTCCAATCCATGCGTGAGCGTGTGCAGCGCACGCTTCTGATCCGTATGCACATTTGCGCCCCCCAGAGTGGTCTCGAACCTGCCGTGGGGGGCCAGCAGCGCAAACCGGCAGCTTGTGCCGCCGCCGTCAATGCCAATTACCAAATCGGAGCGTGCTTGTTCCATACTGGCATTTTTAGAATTCCGCCGTTCATTTGAAAAGACAAAACACTTTCAGTCAGCTTGACCTTTCATCCGGATCCGGCGCCTCAGGTCCGCAAACCTGAAGCGCCAAATTGCCGGGATCGGCGCTATTCGGTCCGGGAAAGTGTGAGGGACGCCAGATCCGAACCGACGACGGTTTCGCCCTCAAATCCGCTAGCTGAAACGGCATCCAGATAATCATTTTCCGAAAGTGCGCCATCCGGCAATTTGTAGGGGCCTTGGCGCGCGGCGCCGACTGGCGGGATCAGATGGGTGAGCATCAATTTTTTGACACCGGCGCGTGTGGCAAGGCTCCCCAGGTCAGAGGCATTGCTTTGCCGGAAATAGATCGGCGGCGGAAAGCCGGTGCCGCCATCGGGGCCCATGACCGGGTGGATGGTTGAATGAACGAGGATATCCGCGCCTTGGGACAGTGTTTCAACCTGATCGGAGGTTGATGTAGCCCGGGGAGGGGTGCGGACATCGTTTCCGGCGTCACCTCCGATCACCACACTCCCTGCGGGCGTGTCCACCCGGTAAGAAGCATGGCCAGGTATGTGGGTGGAGCGGATTGCACTGACGCGGACGTCTCCCTTTGACCAGACTTCGGCGATGTCATCGGAGGGCTTGAAATCCCTGACTTCGATCAGATCGGCGGGGCCGCCGGGGAGACGTTTGTTGTTTTCCGCCAGCCTTTGCGCCATTTCGCCGGACTTGATCAGTGCGTCGCCGATATGGGCGGCAAAACGCTCGCAGCTCAAGGCAAACCCGAGGGGTGATCGGGTTTCCTCGCTGCATACGAGATCGACCTTTGGTCCTCGGGAGTTGAAGTGCCAGCGCAATTGCATCATGTCCCCCAGACCTTCGGTATGGTCGGAATGAAGGTGGGTGATGAAGATTGCGTCCAGTTGTCCGACTGGAACGCCCGCTTGCGACAGACGCTGGGTTGTGCCCCGCCCGGTGTCGAACTGAAGTTGGACATCCTTGCACTGGTTTTCCGCACTGCCGTATTGAACGAGCGTGCCCGCGCCTGCTTGCCCCTGAAACACCGGCGGCCCGCCCTGCGTGCCGGTCAAGGTCACCTTCAAGCATTCTTCCGCACTTGCGCCGGTTATCGCAAACAAGCCCGCGCAAAAGGCCAAAGCGCTCACTGTAAGTCGTGACATTGGATTCCTCCCCTCTCTCTGGTTATTGAGATCACTAGTTGTCCGGTCGCAATGGCTCCTCTGTTCCGTACAAATGCTGCCCGGTTGCGTCAGGTGAGTGCGATTGATTTTTGCGACAATCCGATTGACAGGCTGAAGCTGCCTTCGTTCACGAGCCATCTGCGCAGTGTGAAAGTGCGTGCGCCGGATTGGTGCATCGGATCGGCTTCAGCGAGGGCTTTCGCTTCTTCGAGAGAGGCGGCCCGATAAATAATCAGCCCTTCGCCCTGCATGTCTTCTCCCGTGAGATCAGACAAAGGACCTGCAAAGGCAAGCTTGCCGTCTCTTTCAAGTTTTGCCTGGTAGGCCAGATGCGCCTCCAGATTTCCCTTGATGTCGGCGTCGGGCCCGTTGGGCACCGAGTTCGCGACATAGAGTTCAAGGGCCAACGCGCCACGTGCTCTGGCGACCTGTTTGTATTCCGTCCATTTGGGCATTGTTTCCTCCCCGATTTTGCGAGTTTAAAAATATCGATATTATTTGACAAGATGAATCATAGTCGTCAAACTCGATAAAAATGACGAAACGCCGAGGTAAGCATGCGATTCATTGTGGGAACGGGGCCGGCCGGATTGGGTGTCCATCTGATCGAGGGAGACAAGGCCTGGAACCTGACAGCTCTCGACCCGGCGGTTGGGACTGATTTGATGGGCTTGATAGATGGCAAGGCCGATGCGGCCGCGCTTGAAACCCGCAAGGATGAGGTGGCCGCCGCCGGTGTCGGCGCTATTGTTCCGGAACTGCCGGTGGCCGCGCCTGGCAAGATCATCTGTCTCGGCTTGAACTATGTCGATCACATCAAGGAAGGCGGGTATGATGTGCCCTCCTATCCGGCCCTGTTCATGCGCTCACTCACCAGCATGATCCCGGCCGGTGCACCGATGGTGCGTCCGTCCTGCTCCGAGCAGCTTGACTACGAAGCCGAGCTGATGGTGATCATCGGCAAGGGCGGCAAGCATATTACCGAAGCCGATGCCCTCTCGCACATTTTCGGCTACACCATCTTCAATGACGGATCCGTGCGCGAATACCAGCGCAAGACCCACCAATGGACACCGGGCAAGAACTTCGATGCAACCGGTCCGCTTGGGCCGGTCGTCGTCACCCCGGACGAGCTGCCGGAGGGGGCGGAAGGCCTTAAGATCGAAAGCCGGGTGGGGCAAGAGATCCTGCAAAGTGCAACAACCTCCGACATGCTGTGGAGTGTCGCCCGCACGATTGCGACTGTTTCCGAATTCACGACGCTGGAGCCCGGTGATCTGATCGCCATGGGCACGCCTCCGGGCGTCGGTCATGCGAAAAAACCGCAGCGCTGGTTGCGTCCCGGCGAAACGGTCGAGGTCGAAATCGAAGGCATCGGGATCTGCGCAAGTCCGGTCATTGCCGAAGAAGAGATGCTCACAAGGGAAGCCGCTCAATGACCGGTCTGGCCTCAAAGGCTCCGGCAGGAGCCGAGTTGGCGGCGCTGAAACAACAGGCGCAACAAGCTGTCCGCGATCTCAGGGGCCGGATATCCCGGCTTGATGACAATGGGATCGATCTGATCCTCAGGGATGCGCGGTCACATTATGCGTGGCAGGACCGGCCGGTGCCGAAGGAGCTTCTGGAAGCGCTTTACGAGATAACGGCGGCCGGACCGACCAGCATGAACACCTGCCCTGCGCGGTTTTTTTTCATCGAAACAGCCGAGGCCAAACAGCGTCTTGCCAAGGCGTTGAAGGAAAAGAACGTCGACAAGATGATGTCGGCGCCGTCGACCGTCATCATCGCGCATGATCTCGAGTTCTGGAAAGAACTTCCATATCTGTTCCCGCATGAGGACCGGCGGCCGCATTTCGAAGGCAAGCCCGAACACTGCGGGACAACGGCCTTTCGCAACGGGACGCTGCAGGGGGCCTATTTCATGATTGCCGCCCGGGCGCTGGGTCTTGATGTCGGTGCGATGTCCGGGTTCTCCAATCAGATCGTCGACGAAGAGTTCTTTGCGGGCACGACGCTGAAGTCGAACTTCCTGTGTAATTTCGGCTATGCTGACGAAACGGCATTGTTCCAGAAACTTCCGCGCTTGCCTTTTGACAAGGCCTGCAAGTTCCTGTGAGGCAGAATGACAGGCTTGAAAGAGAAAAAAATCGTCAAGCTTCGGGCCAGAGGGCGTGGGGCCAGCCATTCCCGTGCCGACAGTTCAATTCCGGACTTGGGGTTTGCAATTGACGCGCCGTTGTTGCGGGGCGCGGCCAAACCGGGTCAGGTGATGACGCAAACCTCATTGGCAGCGCTTGCCGGATGCACAAATGTCATCGGTCATAAATGCGCCACCAAGCTGGGTGCCGATATCGGCGAACTGACCATTGAAATAACCTGCGAGCTTGATCGCCGGAGCGTCACTCTTGAGGAGAAGACCGACGTTCGATTTGCCGTCCTGCAGCAGGTCGTAAACAGCAGCGGTGCGGTCAGCGGGGAGGAGCTGCAAAAAGTTGCAGCCGAGACGGCGAAATGCTGCCCCTTGTCGAAACTGTTTCAGCAAGCGGGCATGGAATTGGAGACGGTCTGGCAAAAAGCCTGAACAGATCCGCATTCTTTGGGAGGAGAATACAATGATTGGAAAAATGACTAAACGCAGCGCCTTGGCGCTGGCGATGTTGAGTGCAACGGCGCTTCCTGCGTTTGCGACTGAAACCATCAGGGCCGTGGTGATCGACGGCTATCCCGCCCGCGCCCTCTGGGTGCAGGAGTTTACCAACTTCTTCATTCCGGAAGTTGACAAGCGGCTGGCCGAGACCGGCAACTACAAGATGGACTGGCAGGAAAGCTATGGCGGGTCGATCGTCAAGCCCAAAGGCGTTCTCGAAGGCGTCAAGCTCGGGCTTGGCGACATCGGGATTGTCACCACAATCTTTCATTCTTCCAAGCTTCCCAGCCAGGCAATAGCTGCGGTAACCCCTTTCATTGCACCGGATTCACGCACAGTCGCCAAGGCAGTCGACGAGATTGCCAAGGAATATCCGACCATGCAGAAGGAGTTTGAAAAGCAGAACCAGGTCTATCTAGCAACCGGTGTGGTGCTCGACACCTATCAGGTGTTTTCCAAGGATCCGATCAGCTCCGCTGCCGACCTTGAAGGCAGCAAGGTTGCCGGTGCGGGCATGAACCTTCGCTATATCGAAGGCATTGAGGGCGCGGCCGGGGTGCGCGGCGGCCTGACCGACTTTTACAACATGCTCCAGACCGGGCTCGTCGATAATGCCCTGTTGTGGCCGGAGGCGGCAAAGACCTTCAAGATCGCCGAAGTCGCCCCATACATGCTGAAGGCCGACCTGGGCGCCGTGAATTCCAAAACGATCACGGTCAACAAGGATTATTGGGACAGCCTGCCGGACGAAGTGAAAACTGCCTTGCAAGAGGTTGCCGTTGCCTACCGCGACCATGTGGCCGGAATTGCCATGGATCGCGCGGCGGAAAGCCTCGCAGTCTATGAGGAAGCCGGCGGCACCATTGTCGAGATGGACCCGCAGCAGCGCGCCGAGTGGGCGGCCAATATGCCGAATATCGCTGCCGAATGGGCCGCCGGTCTGGATGCCAAGGGCGAGCCGGGCAGCGAAATGCTCAAGGCCTATACCGCCAAGCTTCAGGACGGGGGGCATGAACCGGTTCGCGACTGGTCGGCGGAACTGACGCAGTAATCGCGGCGCATAAAACAAGCGGGAGCGCCGGAATGCTGCGTCCAATCATCTCTGGCGTTCGCGCCATATCGACTATGGCCAATTGGGTTGCGATTGCCGCCAACGCAATTGGCACCCTCATCGTTCTCGGACTGGTTCTGGTCGTGAATTACGACGTGGTGGCGCGCGGTCTTTTCAACGCACCGTTCCGCGGAGCCTACGAGGTTGTCCAGTTCTCCATGGTGCTGATTGTCTTCCTGCAGTTGCCCGATGTGGTGCGGATGAACAGGTTGACCCGGTCGGACGGGTTTCTCACGATCCTGGGAAGCTCGCGCCCGCACGCTGCTCAAGGCCTGAACCGGACAATCAATTTCGTCTCAGCCGTGTTTATGGCCCTCGTCGCATACGCGATCTGGCCCGAGTTTGTCGAAATGTATGAAACCAAGGACTTCTTCGGCGTTCCAGGTGTCTTCACTGCCCCTTGGTGGCCGATCAAACTTGCCATCTTTGCAGGCTCCAGCCTGTGCAGCCTCCTGTTCCTCCTGAAGGTCTTCATGCCCGAACAGAAAGTGGAACCCGTGCGGCTTGATGAAGAGACAGGGGATACCGCGTGACTCCGATTGAAATTGGTATCCTGTCTGTCGTTGCGATTGTCGTCCTTGTCTATCTCGGTGTTTACATTCCGATCGCACTCGGACTTGTGTCGTTTGTCTCGATCATCCTGATGCGCGACAACTTCGACCTGGCGATCAATCTCCTTAAGATTGCGATCGGCGACAGTGTGATGGAATACACCTTCGCCACCGTGCCACTGTTCACCTTCATGGGGTTGGTCGTCTCAAAGGCCGGTCTCGGGGCGGATATCTACACGGTCATGAATTCCGGCTTCCGGAAAGTGAAGGGCGGCATCGGCATGGCGACGGTCGGTGCGAATGCGGTCTTTGCCGCGGTCACCGGCTCGTCGATCGCATCGGCTTCCGTCTTCTCGAAAGTCTCCGTGCCGCAGATGCTGGCCTTCAACTACAATCCGCGCTTTGCCGTCGGGGTTGTGGCCGGGTCTTCCGTTCTGGGGATGATCATTCCGCCTTCGGCCATGCTGATCATCTATTCCTTTGTGGCGGAACAGAGCGTTGGCGACATGTTTCTGGCCGGTGTCGTGCCGGGCATCATGCTTGCCATCGCCTATGTGGCAGCCATCTTCCTGATGGGGCGGTTGACCCCCGGCTTTGTCGGAGGGCGAAAAGCCGAAGAGACGGAATGGATGTCCTTGCGCGAAATCGCCGACAAGACACTGCCCACCCTGCTTCTGATTGTGGCAGTTCTGGGCGGAATCTATACCGGGTGGCTGACACCGGTCGAGGCTGGGGCCGCCGGATCTCTGCTGGCGTTGCTGATTGCGGGCTATCGGGGCAAGCTGAACTGGCAGTCGCTCTGGCAGGCCCTGCTCGAAACCGGGCATATCACCGCCTCGATCCTGTTCCTGATCACGGCAGCCTCGATCTACAGCCGCATGCTGGGCCTTGCTGGTCTGCCGAACGAATTGGGTGATCTGCTCACCGAAACCCAGATGACCTTCTTCTGGATCATGGTGATTTATGTGCTGATGATGATCTTTCTGGGCACGATCCTCGATACCGCTTCGATCATCCTGATCGTCGTGCCGCTGTTTCTGCCCCTGGTCGAGCCGATGGGCCTGTCTCTGGTCTGGTTCGGCATCATCACTGTCGTTGGCGCCGAAATCGGCCTGTTGACGCCACCACTCGGGATCTCGTGTTTTGTCATCAAGGCAACGCTGAACGACCCGCGGATTTCGCTGAAGGATGTGTTTGTTGGCGCGTTCCCCTTCGCGCTGGTGATGCTCATCGTCCTGATCGCGCTGATCCGGTGGCCGTCCCTTAGCCTCGCCATTCTGAATTAAGAGAGTTTCCATGCGTAACGTCACCAAAGACAATATCACGGACGTGTTCATGAACTATTTCGGCACGGATACCGACCCGCGTCTTAAGGAGCTTCTGAAGAGCCTTGTCACCCACCTTCATGCCTTTGCACGCGAAACCAACCTGACCCATGCAGAGTGGCGCAAGGGGATCGAGTTTCTGGAGGCCGCCGGTGACATTTCCGACAAGGAGCGGCACGAGTTTGTGCTTTTGTCCGACGTGCTCGGATTGTCGTCGCTGGTCGACATGCTGCACTCGAAACCACAAGGGACTTCGTCAAGCGTGCTTGGTCCGTTCCATATCACCGGCGCGCCCCCCTTGGCCGTTGGCGGGGATCTCAAGAAGAGCTTTGGCGACCAGGTGCTTCTGGCCTGCGGCACAATCCGCGATCAGGAGGGCAATCCAATCGAGGGCGCGGAACTGGATATCTGGCAGACCGCGCCGAACGGGCTCTACTCCAGTCAGGATCCAGAGCAGGAGACCTATTCGTTTCACGGTATCCAGACGACCGGCAAGGACGGGCGCTACGCCTTCACCACAGTCAAGCCGGTCAGCTATACGGTGCCGAGTGACGGCCCCGTCGGTGATATCCTGCGGGCGAGCGGGCGGCACCCCTGGCGTCCGTCGCACTTGCACTACATCGTCACGGCGCCGGGTTACCGGACGTTGGTGACCGAGATCTTTCCCGATGATGATCCCTATCTGGATCAGGATACCGTCTTCGGTGTCCGGGAAGACCTGGTGATGACCTATGTCGAACAACCTGCCGGGTCTTTTCCGCCAGATGGCTTCGAGCTTTCCGGCAAGGTCGATGGTCCCTATCTTCTGGCAGACTTTGATCTGGTTCTTGTGCGCGAAGACACTTGAACCTCAAAAGATCAAGGCGGGGCCAGCCCCGCCTTCAATGTCATCGCAATCGGACAGTTTACATTTCTTCTTCGAAAAACTTTTGCAAGAAAGCCCCGGTGTTCCGGTAATGAGCGAGAAGCAGCTTGCAGGCTGTATCCGTATCCCGGTCGACCGCCGCATTCAGGATGTCGGTATGCTCCTTGCCGATATCCCGCGAGGAGTAATTCAGGGCCTTGTCCGCCAGATACCGGTACCGGATATTCAGGTCATAGAGCTGATTGCAGAACTTCAAAAGAACAGGCGATTGGCAAGCAGCCAAAAGGTTCATGTGAAAGGCCTTGTGCAGCTCTTCAAAACGTTGGGTGTTTGAGCGGGGTTCCCGCATAAGCCGGTGATGGCTGATGACAAGTTGATCTTCCCAGTCAGCATCCGCGTTCTGGATGCTTTCGCGAAGTGCCATTTCTTCCAAGGTACATCTGAGCTTCAGAATTTCGGCGAAATTTTCCGGGCTGGTCCCGGCTGCACGGAAGCCGCGCTGGTCAAACCGCTCGACCAGATAGTCGGAGACCAGCAGTGTCAAGGCTTCCCTGATCGGGGAGCTTCCAACGTCGAGAAGCTGCCGGAGCTTTTCAATTTTGAGTTTTTCCCCGGGCGCGAGTTTTCCCGTGACGATCATCCGCCGGATGTCGAAATAAGCCCGTTGGGTCGCGGAGGACTCCGGGGACGGATCGATTTGCGTCAGAATGTTCATGGCTTATAATATCGATTTTCGCGGTTCATTTCCAGATATAACTATGGCTGTGTCAGATAAATTCAAACCCTATTTGGTCACAATGCAAGCCCGGGGGCGCTGTATCTGTGTTCATTCTTAGCTCTGGGGCAATCTGACAAAAAGTTCATAAGGGTCCGGCGATATGCGTCACAAGCCTTTCTTGTCTGTATTACCCAGAGTTAAATGCGTTATAAATTAACATGATACATAAAAATCATGTAACGGCGCCCGCTTTTTAGAATCTTGATAATTCGCTTCATTTTATGAGTTTATGAAACTCATGCCGCCTTGAAATAATTTTCGCGGTTTTTTTGAAGTCGACCACTCATCGGTAATATCTACAATAGTCATTCCGGTTTTCCAGTTGCTATTGGTTTTACCTGAGGGAGGCGCGACCATGGCTATACAGTATGACGTGGCTGTCATTGGTGGGGGCAATGCAGCGCTATGCGCTGCCATGACTGCCGCGGAGCAGGGAGCGCGGGTCGTTATTCTGGAATCCGCGCCGAAGGTCTATCGCGGTGGAAACTCCCGCCACACAAGAGATGTCCGGATCATGCATCTGGGTTCTCTTGGGCCGCTGATCGGCGATTATTCAGAAGATGAGTATTTTGCGGATCTCATGAAAGTGACCGCAGGAAAGACCGATGAAACCCTAGCGCGATTACTCATCCGTTCGTCAGAGGATTGTGTTCCCTGGATGGAACAGCATGGCGTTCATTTTCAGCCACCCCTGTCCGGGACCCTGTCCCTGACCCGCACCAATGCGTTTTATCTCGGAGGGGGCAAGGCGCTGGTCAACGCCTACTACCGTACTGCGGAAAAGCTCGGTGTCGATGTCAAATACGAGGCGCAGGTTGTTCATCTGGAAGTAACGGGCAGCAAGGTCGCGCATATCGATTACAAATATGAGGGCGCGGATCATCGGATTGAGCCCAAGTCGGTCATTGTTGCATCCGGCGGATTTCAGGCAGACACCGATTGGCTTACCCGGGCGTGGGGTCCGGCTGCCCAGAACTTTCTGATCCGCGGGACACCTTTCAATCGTGGCGTGGTTCTGGCTGATCTACTGGATCAGGGCGTGGAGACGGTGGGTGACCCGACGCAGTGTCACGCGGTCGCAATCGACGGACGGGCGCCGAAATTCGATGGCGGGATAGTAACCAGACTGGACTGTGTTCCGTTTTCGATCGTCGTCAACAAGAATGCGGAACGTTTCTACGATGAGGGTGAGGACGTCTGGCCGAAGCGATACGCTATCTGGGGGCGCTTGGTGGCAAACCAGCCGGATCAGGTCGCCTATGTCATTATCGATGCCAAGTCCCTCAAATTGTTCATGCCTTCGGTTTTTCCGCCAACACAGGCGGACACGCTGGAAGACCTCGCAACCCGAATGGGATTGCCGCCGGACAAGCTGCGCGCGACGGTCGAAGCCTTCAATTCCGCGTGCGGCGACACGTCCGGATTTCATCCGACCGAGCTGGACCATGTTGCAACATCCGGATTGACACCGCCCAAGACCAATTGGGCCCGCCCGATCACCGACCCGCCGTATTACTGCTACAGCCTGCGCACCGGCGTCACCTTTACGTATCTGGGCCTCAAGGTCGACGAAAACGCCCAATGCAGCACGGCAGAGGGCAAGATCCAGAACCTGTGGGCTGCGGGCGAGACCATGGCCGGATCAATTCTCGGTCAGGGTTATCTCGCCGGTATCGGCATGGTGATTGGTATGGTTTTCGGACGCATCGCGGGAAGGGAAGCAGCGAAACATGCAAACTGATCTCTTGGAGGAAGCGCGCCGCCAGGCCCAGATTTGCAATGCCTGCCGGTATTGCGAAGGCTACTGCGCGGTGTTCCCCGCCCTGCAGCAGGAGCGCGCCTTTTCCGACGGCACGCTGACACAGCTCGCCAACCTCTGCCACAATTGCCGCGGTTGCTACTATGCCTGCCAGTATACGGCGCCGCACGAATTCGACGTCAATATTCCAAAGGCGCTTGCGGAGGTGCGGCAGGACAGCTGGGAGGCGTTTGCCTGGCCTGGAAACATTGCGTCGCTGTTCCAGAAAAGCGGTGTGCTCATCGCCTTGGCCACCATTGCCGGGTTTGCAATCCTGTTCCTTGTGATCTCAACATTCCGCCCGTCTGGCGGGCAAGGATTTTATGCGGTCCTGTCCCATTCGGCCATGGTCACGATTTTCCTGCCGGCGTTTCTCTATCCGATCGTCAGCCTGTGGATCAGCCTGAGGCGGTACTGGCACGAAACCGGCGGCAGCCGTGTGACGCTATCGAACCTCGCCGATGCGTTCGGGTCGGCGGCCAGGCTTAAAAACCTGTCCGGCGGACATGGCGACGGCTGCAATTTCGAGGATGAAGACCGGTACAGTAACGCCCGGCGCTTTGCGCACCAGGCCGTCATGTACGGGTTTTTGCTCTGCTTTGCCTCAACCTGCTCGGGAACAATCCTGTATTATTTTCTCGACAGCCCGGGGCCATATCCGTTTTGGTCCGTGCCGAAGCTTTTGGGCGTGCCCGGCGGATTGCTCATCCTCGCGGGTGGGGCTGAGCTGATCCGCTTGAAATTGAAGGCGGACAAGGGATTGGGCGCTGCTGAAGTCTGGGGCGGGGAAATGGGATTTGTGCTGCTGTTGCTGTTTGTTGCCCTGACCGGCTTGGCTCTCTATCTTCTGGGAGGAACCGTGGCGTTGCCCTTGTTGTTGGCCGTGCATCTGGGGTCGGTTCTGGCGTTCTTCCTGCTCACGCCCTACACGAAGATGGCCCATGGTTTCTACCGGCTCGCGGCCCTTGTTCGGGACGCCCAGAGGAAGGGCGCCAGTTGAGTTCTGACTGAGGCGCCTGGCATCAAAGATGTTTGAGAACCGATGCGCGGGTCTCGCCAAGAAGGTCCGGCAGGTCGTTCTTTAACTGGCCGAAGCGGAAAGACGGGACGGGAACGGAAATGGCGTAGATCGGACCGGGCGTGCTTTGGAACGCAAATCCGGCTGCACAAATGCCATCCGTGTGTTCGTCGAGATCCCAGGCGATGCCGGTGCTTCGGATTTCCTCGATCTCCTTCATTACCGCGGAAAAGGGCCGTGTATGGGGGCCTGACGATTTCAGTTCCTCGGTGGCGATCGCGGCCACTTCCGCATCGTCCATGAGTGCCAGCGCGGCCTTTCCATTGGCGGTACTTGTCACGGGAAAGGTTTCGCCCACGGCAGACACTGCCCTGAGGCGTTGTGTGCCGACAACCTGATCGACGAACACCATGCGTCCACCCCTGAAAACGGAGAGATCAACGGTCTCGCTTGTTCTGGCGCTTAAGGATATCAGGGCCGGGCGGACCAGCTCGGACATCTCGACCCGTCCGGCTGCTGCGAGCGACTGGATCTCGGGTCCGAGGCGCAGTCCGCCTTCGGCAGATGTTGTCATGACCATCCGCTCCGCGAGCAGTGCGTTGACAATCCGCTGTACCGTAGAGCGGGGCAAATGCACCTTTTCAGCGATTTGCCCGAGGCTCAAACCGGACGTGTCCTGTTTCAGGGCCCGTAAAATGTCCATGGCCCGCGTAATCACCTGAATGCCTGAGGTGGACCGGTCTAACTGCTTATGATCCATAATCTTTCCGCCGATTGCTGCGCCAGAATTTTTGCCGACCTTGCCACAAGGCGCAAGCCGCCGAGTGTGTCAGGGCTAAAAAGTCCTTGCATTCTTCTTGGGGTCAACCACATTATGATACAGTCGCACCATAATGCAGTGCAATATAGTTTCTCTCAAGGAGGATCTCAATATGTCGGTCTTGGTCCGGGGAATCGAGTTTCAGGACAATCGAAACAATGACATGGGAGTGGAGTTCTACAGTCTCTCTCACCGCTACGGGTTTCAGTGCCCGAATTGGCCCTATTTTCGCGATGTTCAGATTGAACGGATGCACTACATGGCGAAGTCCGGTGTGTTGTCGCAAACCATCACGACCACCATGCATGTGACCACTCATATCGACGCGCCCGCGCACGTCGTTCAGGGCACTCCCTTCATCAATGAGGTGCCTCTGCCGCATTTCTTCGGGTCCGGTCTCGTGGTGTCCATTCCGAAGAAAAAGTGGGAGCCGATTACCGGTGAGGACTTGGAAAAGGCCTGCGGTCACGCAATCCGCAAGAACGACGTACTTATCATCAACACCGGTTGGCACAAGCAATACGAGGACGGTGACTATTTCGCCTATTGTCCGGGTCTTGTGTCCTCTGCGGCCGACTGGATGATCGAAAAGGGCATCAAGGTTGTCGGCCACGATACCCAGGCCAATGATCACCCTCTGGCGACGGCGATCGGACCACAGCGCAACGGTCCGCTGTTGCCGCATCTGGAGGCCGAATACAGGGAGTGGTCAGGGGGACGGGACTGGAAAGACGATTTCCCGGAATGGGAGCCCGTCCACAACAAGCTGTTCCGGAAAGGCATTCTCGGCATTGAAAATGTCGGGGGCGATATCGATGCGGTGACCGGCAAGCGTTGCACGTTTGCGTTCTTCCCCTGGAACTGGGATCGCGGAGACGGCTGCATCATCCGCCTTGTGGCCATGATCGACCGGTCTCAACAGTACCGCATTGAAGCCGGTGAAACCTTCTAACAACCATGCGCAAAGGCCTCGCCGGAAGGCGGTGTCTTTGGGTCTTGGAGACGATACCAATGCTTGTAAAACGGTTTGAAGAGGCAACGCCCTATGAGGTTCCGAACCATTGGGGCGTGGCAAGCTTGCGCTTGCAGGGCTTTGAAGAGGGGGGACCTGCAAACCAGTGGGTCGGGATGAGCCAGTTTCTGCCCGGAGGCGGCGCCGGTCCCGACGCAACCCCGTTTGAAAAGGTCTATGTCATTCTGGAGGGCGAGATGACCCTGACCTGTGCTGGTGAGGAAACGGTTCTTCGGAAATACGACAGTTGCACCATCGCACCGGATGAGGAGCGGGTGATTGAAAACCGGTCCAACCATGTCTGCACGATGCTGGTTGTTATTCCCTATCCGCCGGAGGCACTGTCATGAACACGGCCTTTCAAAATCCCTCAAGCCTGTTTGACGTGTCCGGCAAGACAGCCTTGATCACCGGAGCATCGGGCGCTTTTGGAACGGTTGCTGCACGCGTACTGGCTGCTGCTGGCTGCAATCTGGTTCTGTCAGCCGGAAACGAAGCTGCCCTGCGGATCATTTCTTCGGAGTGTGAAGCAGTGGGCGCACAGGTGGCATCATTGAATGTCCGGCCTGCCGACGAGGAGACTTGTTCCCGGTTGGGCAACCTTGCGGTTGAACGCTTCGGGAGCCTCGACATTCTTGTCGCCGCGTCCGGGATGAACAAGGTCGCCAAGATCGATGCCATGGCACCGGCCGACTTCGAGAACATCATGGATGCAAATGTGACCCACTCCTGGCTTCTCGCCCGGGCCGCAGCCCGCCACATGAAGGAGCAGGAGCAGGGTGGCAAGATCGTGCTCATGTCTTCAGCGAGAGGTCTGCTCGGCCATCCGGCAGGGTACACGGCTTACTGCGCGTCCAAGGCCGCCATTGACGGCATTACCAAGGCGCTTGGTTGCGAACTCGGCAAAAACAATATCACTGTCAACGCCATCGCTCCGACCGTGTTCCGCTCGCCCTTGACCGCGTGGATGTTCGAGGACGACGATAAGGCACGCGGTTTCCGGGACGGGTTTTTGTCCCGGGTGCCGAAGGGCCGCCTTGGTGAACCGGAAGACCTGATCGGGCCGCTCCTGTTCCTCGTGTCCAAAGCGTCAGATTTTTATACGGGCCATGTGCTTTATGCAGATGGCGGGTACACAGCGGGGTAAGACAATGCCGGGGCAGATGAAAGTCTCCGTTTTGGGAGCCGGTTTGATGGGGCATGGCATTGCCCTGACCTTTGCGAAGGCGGGCCATGACGTTCAGGTCTATGATGCCTATCCGGCCGGTCTCGACACCTTGCATGAGCGGATCCGGGCAAGCATGGAGGCCATGGGAGCGGACCCCGGGGAGATCGGCACGGCCATTGGCCATGTCACATCTCAGCCTGATCTGAAGACGTGCGTCAAAGAGGCAGACATTGTGTTCGAGGCGGCCCCGGAAAAGCCGGAGCTCAAGCGCGCACTGTTCAGGGACGTGGAGCAATTTGCCCCTAAAACCGCGATTTTTGCGTCCAACACGTCCGTCATTCCGATCACGACGATCATGACCGGCGTTTCAGACAGGAAGCGCGGTATCGGTACCCATTGGTGGAACCCGCCACACATGATTCCGCTCGTCGAGGTGATCCGGACCGAATGGACCGGAGACGATGTCATGGAAACCGTGGCCGGGTTGCTATCATCTGTCGGCAAGACACCGGTCCGGGTGGAAAAGGACGTGACCGGGTTTATCGGCAACCGTCTGCAACACGCCATGTGGCGGGAGGCGATTTCGTTGGTTGAAAGCGGTGTTTGCACCGCGGAGGACGTGGACAGGGTGGTCAATGCCAGTTTCGGACGTCGGCTGTCAGTGCTTGGACCGTTGACAAATGCCGATCTCGTCGGCACCGACCTGACGCTTGCGATCCACGAGATCGTCCTGCCCGATCTGGACAACCGGCCGGAACCGTCCCCCTATCTTCGCAAGCTTGTCGAAGACGGCAAGCTCGGTATGAAGAGCGGCGAGGGTTTCATGAGTTGGACCGCTGAAGAAGCGGACGAAACCAGACGGCGGGTCTCCGGACATCTGCGGGATCTGGAACGCATTCTGGATTAAGCCGTTACTGCCGGGACTTGGGCAGGCCTGACCCCACTTTCCTGCATTTCTTGCAGGTGTTCCCGTCCGATCAATTGCAATCATAAATTTGGAGGCTGTCATGGGCCGCAAGCAAAAGAAGACGATCATTACCTGCGCAATTACCGGCGCAATTCATACCCCGAGCATGTCTGAGGCGCTGCCGTTTACGGCGGAGGACATCGCGGATCAGGCGATAGAGGCTTCCAAGGCCGGGGCCGCCATCCTGCACCTTCATGCAAGAAACCCGCAAAACGGGGCAGTCTCCATATCTCCCGACCATTTCAAGGCGTTCCTGCCGGTTGTCAAACAGGCAACGGATGCAGTCGTCAACATCTCCACCGGCGGCAGCCTGACCAACACCATGGAAGAGCGGCTTGCACCGGCGAAATGGGCCTCTCCGGAAATGTGTTCCTTGAACATGGGGTCGATGAACTTTTCGTTTCATCCGATAGCGGACAAGATCAAGGAGTTCCAATACGACTGGGAAGAGGACTACATCCGGAATTCCGAAGGTTACATCTTCAGGAACACATTTGCCGATATCCGTTTTGTGGCGAAGGAGCTCGGCACCGGTCACAACGTCAAGTTCGAGCATGAGTGTTATGACGTCGGCCATCTCTACAATCTGAAATTCTGCATGGACGCGGGTCTGTTCAAGGCACCGGTCTTCATCCAGTTCATTTTCGGTATTCTTGGAGGCATCGGGCCGGACATCGACAATCTGATCTTCATGAAGCGCACGGCGGACCGTTTGTTCGGTGACGACTACCGTTGGTCGGTTCTGGGCGCGGGAGCTGCGCAAATGCCATTTGCCACAACCGCCAGCCAAATGGGGGGCAATGTCCGCGTCGGGCTGGAAGACAGCCTCATGATCGCACGGGGCCAATTGGCAAAGTCCAATGCCGAACAGGTGACCAAGATCCGCAGGATTGTAGAGGATCTGGGCTGCGAGATCGCATCGGCTGATGAAGCGCGGGAGATTCTGGATCTGAAGGGCGGGGACAGAACGGCCTTTTGACTTTAGGGGCTGCGGGCAGCTTGTTCTGCGCTCGGATTTGGGAGGGCTTGCAGTCTGAAGACAGATCTGGACGCCGGGGCTTGCTTCGGCCACCATGCAAGGCATGCATTGCGCAAGTGCGCATGTGGTGATCGGATTGCCCTGCTTGGGGTACTACTGTCCCGAGGGCTACCCGGACATGGGTTGGGGGGACCGGAATGTTGCAGACGTCTGTGCCTTTTGTCTTCATGCGGGGGGGATCATCACGCGGGCCGTATTTCAAGCGAAGCGACCTGCCGGAAGACCTTGATGAATTGTCGAAGGTCCTTGTTGCGGTGGTTGGATCCGGGCATCCCTTCAATATCGACGGGATAGGCGGTGGCACAGCGGTCACGACCAAGGTTGCAATGCTGTCCCGGTCAAACGACCCTTGGGCCGATATCGACTATTTTTTCGCGCAGGTTGGCGTCGAGGACAGGCATGTCGATTACAGGCCGTCATGCGGGAATATCCTTGTAGGCGTCGGACCGGCTGCGCTGGAGATGGGGCTGATGGAGCCCGCCGGTGATATCACTGAAGTGAAAATCCGGGCAGTCAACAACGGAATGCTTGTGTCCGGGCATGTAAAAACGCCGGGTGGAACGGTACAATATGACGGTCGCTCGTCCATTGACGGGGTTCCAGGGACTGCAGCGCCAATCCGTTTGCAATTCATGCGTGTCGCCGGAAGCATGACCGGAGCTTTGCTGCCGACCGGAAAGCCGCAGGAAACGATTGAAGGCGTCTCGGTCACATGCATGGATGTCGCGATGCCGATGGTGATTGCCCGGGCCGGGGATCTGGGCGTCACTGGCTATGAGACGGCATCCGAACTGGATGCGAACCGTGCGCTCCTGCGGAAAATGGAAGCCATCAGGGTTGTCGCCGGTGAGCGGATGGGGCTCGGCGATGTTCATACCTCCGTTGCTCCGAAATTCGGTTTGCTGGCGCCGTCGCATGAAGGGGGAACCGCATGCGTGCGCTACTTCATGCCATGGAACTGCCATCCAACACTTGCCGTGACCGGCTCACAGTGTCTGGCTTCCTGCCTTCTCGCACCCGATACGGTGGGGGAGGGGCTTATCGAGGGACCGCATGATACGCCTGCGGCAATCAGCCTGGAACATCCGATGGGAAAGATGGATGTGCTTGTCGATTATGAAGAGACAAGTGCAGGTTTTCAGATCAAATCTGCAGGTCTTTTGAGGACGGCCCGAAAACTGGCAGCCGGAGAGGTCTATGTGCCGGGGACCGTTTGGTCCGGAGCGCATTCGAAGGTGATGCCCGCAGAAATGTAGTGGCCAAGCCGCCCACGGCCGGCAGGATCAGCATGATCAACAATGTGCCGACCCGTTTTACCCGGGTGCAAAGTGGGCCTCCGTATTCCTTGACTCTCGACGAGCTCTCAACCGGAGGACGAAACGGCGTAGTCCGCTTTTGGTGACGCAGGTGTCGTCAGGCCCCTGTTATCAAGTGGTCTGAAAATGCTTACCAATCAACTTTGTGGCGAAATGTTGCGCTTGGCGCTGTCATGGGGTGAGTGGTAAAATGGCATACACAAGTTATGATGACTATTGGGCAGATCTGACATTTGACACGAAATGGAAGAAGTCGAGAGACGATAACTTTACCTATACGGGTGACGGTGGAAACGACTATGTCGATGTGACATTGCAAGGAGATGATGTCAGATCATCGGCAGGCCACAGCGCCACGATTTCCACCTCTGGTGGAGATGATGTCATTATAGTCGATATCGACAGCACCTCGGCACAAGGTAGCCGGTTCAGCGACTATTGGTATGTCACGATTAACGGAAATGATGGCAACGACTATATCCGCATCAAGGAAGCGGCTGGCGGTACCGGGGATGCCCGCTACGGCAGGGTTACAGTCAATGGCGGAAGCGGGGATGATTACGTCAAGCTGGAGGATGATGCCGTCAAGCTGACAGCCAATGGCGGGTCGGGTGACGACTATCTTGAAGGCAATGACAAGAATGATTCCCTGAGTGGCGGGAATGACAATGACCTGCTTTACGGTAAGAAGGGATCCGACACTCTGAATGGCGGGTCAGGCAATGACAAGCTCTACGGGGGCGACGGCTCCGATACGTTGAATGGCGGCTCCGGTGATGATTTCCTCCATGGCGGTGATGGGGGCGATGATCTGAATGGCGGTGAGGGCAATGACCAGCTCTATTCCTATTACGGAGACGGATCTGAGTCCCTGAACGGCGGCGAGGGCTATGACACTTTTGTCTTGAGTGCGAGCCCCAATGTCGATCCGAACGATACCGACTCCACTTGGGGCAGCTATGCCGAAGCCGCAGCCTACACGTCAATGAAAACCGCGGAAGGGTTTTTGCTGGACAAGGCCTGGACTGCGTTTTCGCTGGCTTACCCAACGACAAGTGCTTTCGGGGGGATCTTCTGGTCCGTTGCGACCCAGGTTGGCTCTCAGGCACTGACCAATGCCATCCTTGGAACCTACACTTCATCGGCGGAAAACGTCACCTATGACGGGGTGCTGATTGAGGATTTTGATCCGCGTGAAGACACACTGATCCTGAATTTCGAGAACGATCTCCTGATCCAGGATGCCTACAGCGTTACACAGGGAACGACGTTTCAGCTGGTTGATACCGGGTCGGATGGGAACTCTGCTGCTGACGATACGGTCATCGCCCAGATCCAGCTTTCCGACGATTATGTGAGCTGGCTGGCCGAGTACAATCTCGACGGCTACACCTCCATGCAGTCGATCATGCAGAGCTATATCAACTCTTCTTTTGTCGTTTCGACAAGCGATCAGGGCGAAACAGAAATGTATTTCGCCGGAAACAATACCAAGGATGAAACCGAGCTGTTTGAGTCGCTCGGCATCACGGCCGATGACTTTGATATTGAAGACGGCGCAACGGCGTGGATGTTCGGGAACGGCGTTGGTGGCCAGTTCCTGGGAACCACACTGACGGTTGGGACGAATTCGGCCGACTTTTTTGCCGCGCGTGATTTTGACCTCGTGGGATCCGGAGCCGTTGCGCAATACTGGGAGTTCGAGAGCCTCATCGACTTTGCCGAATACTATGATGCCACCTCTTCGGTCGAGTTTCACGGTGCCGGTGGTTCGGATGTGATGATGGGAACGAGCGGTAACGACTTTCTCTATGGCGGGGATGGGGACGACTTCTTCTATCTGCTTGGCTCGACCGCAGACGGGGATGATACGGTCTATGGCGGTGATGGTGAGGATGCGATTGTTTTTGCATCAAAGGACTACACCAGCGGCGCAGGTATCGATTTCACCCTTGCCAGCGGTGGAGCGGGAACTTGGGAAGATGGCAAGTCGAATGTGGAATATGAATCGATCGAGGACGTGGCTGGCACGAGCTATGCCGATACAATCACCGGTAATTCCGACGCCAACACCCTCTATGGCCTTGACGCGAACGACACCTTGTATGGTGGTGGCGGAAACGATGTCCTGAGCGGAGATGGCGGAAGCAACACTCTTTATGGTGGATCAGGGACCGATGTTGCCGATTTCTCTTCGTCTTCAATCGCCATCTCCACTTCGCTTGGCGATGGAACACAGATTGCTCATTCCGAAGGAACGGATACCCTTTATGGGATCGAAGGGATCATGGGGTCCCTGGCCGATGACACTTTGATCGGCAGCTCGTCAGACAACATTTTCGCTGGCGGAGGTGGCGATGACACGATCATTGCCGGTTCCGGAAACAATACCCTGACCGGAGGTGAGGGTGCAGATCGTTTTGAATTGGAGACTTCTGGCGGCACCAACATCATCACCGACTTTGGGACCGGTTACAGCTCGGTCAATGTCCTTGGAGATTCCATCGCTTTTGAGGGTGATGTGGACGTCACATCCTCCTTCAATGGATCCGATACCTACATCTATGCCGGGGATACAACGCTCATTCTGGAGGACTATGAGTTCTCGAGCGGAGACATGTCATCCTTCTTCTATTATCGCAGCGGATCCGGCATGACGGAGTATGATGGCACCACGGTGATCTGTACCTATCTGCACGAGATCGGTGAAATCCCAAGTGATGTGTATCAATGGGATGCCCATTATGGCCGGGCGGTTCTCGGTGCTACAGTTCAGCGCGGTTACCACGCGTGGGCGATC
>NZ_SMMF01000307.1:0-548 GCF_009711355.1 Roseibium sp. RKSG952
GAGCTTGTCGAGGAACCACAGGCTCTCCTGCTGCGGTGACAGGGGGATCGGCCGGGACCGGTCCGCAGGCTCCAATGGAACGGACACCGATCGCCCGCAACCTTCCAGCGCCTCAGCCAGCCGGCGCACCGTTGGCGCCTCAAACACCAGCTGTAGCGGAACGGCGTAACCGCTTTTGTCCTGAAGCCGCCCTGCGAGCCGGGCCACCTGCAACGAGTTGCCGCCTTCCTGGAAGAAATCGGTGTCCCGATGGACGCCGTCCCGCTCCAGAACCTCTTCAAAGCTCGCAGCCACAAGCTCTTCCAATGCGCCTTGAGGTGCGTCACCAATGGCTTTGCGTGCGCCACAAAGCTCACGCAACAAGCTGCTGGCAGCTAGCTGTTGTTGATCGACAAGATCAAGCTGCAGACAATCAGCCACGTCAGGAAACGCGTTTGCGAGCGCATTGCGGGCCCGGGCGATCAAAAGGTTGCACCGGGCCTCCAGGGGTTCGCTTTCCGCCTGCTTGCGCGCGAGCCGGTCCAGATCGATCAGATAGGTGAGATGTG
>NZ_SMMF01000131.1:0-279 GCF_009711355.1 Roseibium sp. RKSG952
GAGTGTGCGGGTCACTTCACGTCCCTTCTTTGTCCGGCGAACGGCAGTTCCTGCCACAACCCGCTGTGACCACCGAAAGCCGATCTCGTGGAAATAAAGACCCGCGTGTTTCTGACTGATGTGATGAAAGACACCAATGACGGTTCGCCGGTTCCGGGATCCAAAGCCCTCGGCCGAGTTCACATGGGTGCTTCCGCGAACATATTCACCTTGAGAGTGATTGACGCTTTCGTGGCTGGCGAACCCTTCGCCTATGGCCATGAACGTCTTGGATTCATC
>NZ_SMMF01000756.1:0-6989 GCF_009711355.1 Roseibium sp. RKSG952
CCGTCCTTCAGGGCGGGGAAGACGTTAACCTGCATGCGCTAGCTTACGACAAGGTTTTGCACACGACACAAAAGCACCGGGCGAAATATGCCCGGCGCATCGTCTTTCAGAACCGGTCGGATCCAAGCTCGGCTATCAGCGGCACTTGCGGTCAATTTCCGCCTTAGCGGCGCTGAATCCCATCAGACTGAAGGTTTCTGTGATCATACCTGCGTTCGGAGTGCGCCAGGTGACGGTCATGCTCTCGCCTCTCCTCATCGCGGAAATAACCCGACCCTCAGGTTTTCCGGATTGAATGAAGGCGGTTGATTCGAACGGCAGGAAATCGAACCTCTTGCCGTCCACGACGACATCGACATCCCAAAGATTTGCGTCATGCCCCGCCTCAATGAGGATCGCACCCCGGGTGTCTTCCTTCGGCTGGTTCAGGATAGTGACCTGCCCGTTCTTCCGTTCCTCGATCTCGCCGTTCGTGACCGTCGGCTTGGTGAACGCCCAGCAGCGCCCATCCTCGATTACGGTCTCCCAGTCCTTGTGGGTCTCGGCGAACGCCGCTGCAGATGAGCAGAGCGTCAGGGCGATGGCCGCCGCGAGTGCTTTCATGGATTCAATTCCTCCGGTCGTCGAATACTTCATTTAAATAAGAACACCGCCGCGCGACGGGCGCAAGGCTTCGTTTCTTTGCGCTTGCCTCTTGCGGCCGCACCCCGAAAGATATTTCCAAACGATTGGAGATTTGACGACATGTCGACCGAAACCAGGGCCACGACGACACTTTTTCTGGAAGTCATTGGAATGGACGCGTACAAGACGACACCCAAGGACGGGCACCCGGCAAAGCCGTATGTTCGCCTTGTCGGTACCGACGGTCGCGGCCGTTTCGCGCGCGCCTACGTCTGGGGCAAGAACGCTGATATGATCGCCGGGCAGATCAAGGATAACTTGGCCCCGGGAGAAGATATCGGCACGCAAAAGCCGATCTACGAGCTCGAGGGAACTTGGCGGGATCGCAAGTTCACGAAGGATGGTGAGACTCGCACCATGCGCAGCTTTTACACGACGCGCTTTGGCCCTGTTACCGGCCGCGACCTGGAACTCAACCGCATTCGTCGTCAGTCCAACAAGGCGATCCGAGAAGCCGAGTCCCTGCGTGCCGATGGTAAGATTGAGGAGGCGTACCGCAAGGTGGCCGAGCTGGTCGCCGATCTTGGTCATTTCCCGCTCGATCTTCCGGAGATGGATGCCGAACTAGACCATACTCCATCCGCGGACGAGATCTTCGGTGAGGATATTTCCGCCTCCCCTGCCCCTGAGATCGACACCGAACCCAAGGATAACCCTGAAAGAACAGCCGCCGAGCATTACAGGGCCGACAACAAGATTAATGGTGCCCCGCCGAGCGACCCGGAGCCGACATCAGGCATGAGCGAGGAAGCAAAGCCCGAGGATGTGACCGAAACGGCTCCGGAGGCTAAAGATGAGGCTCATGAGACTTACGTGGAATTAGCCGCATCTCCGGACCCCAGGGTGACTTCGGAGCCGGAAGAAGCTGTTGCGTCTACTACAGAACCCTCGGACGAAGACATCCTGGATGAGCCGAAGGCATCAGATAGGACTTCGGAAGAGGACTCCGTTCCTGCTGCGTCGGTTATCGCTGAACGTCCTGCCCGTAGCCCTAGGCGCTCCGGCCGCGCGACGCGTCCCGGCATGTAACCTCAAGCGTGTTTCTTGTTCCTAAGCCGCGGATTCCGTGCGGTAAGGGACGCGGCCTGCCGGCATGAGTTCCGCCGCCGGACCAACATGCGTGTGCTGGTCGTCGAGAAAAAGATGAGGGCTGAAAGCCGCCAGAATTTGCCTTTTCTTGAACCCGGACAGAAAATGTGCCTCATCGACCTCGATGCCCCAGGCATCGAGCGTATTGAAGACCCGGGTTCGCGACGGCCCACCTCGTGCGGTGACGAGCGCGATGCGAAAAGGCCTGTGGTCCGGCGCCGTGACTTTCTGTATTCGGGCGATCTTTCTCAGGATCGGTGCGAACGGTCCTTCGTTCATCGGAACGTGGGCATTCATGGTTTCGTTCCTCTGGAATGCCTCCAGACCGCCTTCCTGATAGATGCGCTCGGATTCGTCGGAAAAGATCACAGAGTCCCCGTCGAGCGCGATCCTTATAGCCCCTTCGTCCGCGAGCAGTTCGTCGGACATCTCCGTGTCGTACATGACGGCTGCGGCCATGCCCACGTTGATGGCCTTCTGAGCGTCTTCCATGGACTTGGAAAGGAGCATGTCCACCCCGAACGCCTGAAGATAAGGTAGAATGAAGCCGCCGGAGGTGAAGCTTGAGCGCGGGATGTCAAGATCGTGATGCTCGATCGAGTTGACGATCCAGTTGCCCATGATCGGATGGACGCCCGATGCCATGATGACCTCGATCAGGGATTCCTCCCCCCGGATCGTGCGATTTGCCCGAAGGAGCGCCTTGACAAGGGGGAACGCAGGTCCAGGAGAAAGGGGTTTCCTCTCGTTCTTGCGAATGAATTTGGTGTAGCTCTCCAACCCCTCCGTTTCGAAGACGGCATGGGAGGTTTCGAGGTCGAAAAGGGACCGAGCTGATACGGCGATTCTGAGGGGTGTTGATTTTGAATCTTGCACGTCCGGCATCTCCTGCTTGGCGCGAACAGTACTCTCAAGGATTCGCGGTGTCAACAAAATGAATCTTTTCTTGCGAATTCCACGCGACGATGTACCGTATTCCATGGCCCTTCGTTAACGGAGCGTATGCATGTCGAATTCCATTTCCCTGAAACGGCTCGCCGGACTCGCGCTGGTTGGAATCGTATGCGTCGTGACGGTGTTGAAGGGCGTGTTGATAGCGCCACCCCTCACTCGGGAAATCCGTGCCGATCTGTCCTGCGTCGACGGAAGTGTTTCTTCCGTGTTTGCCTTGATTCGGGAGGAAATGGAAACCGATATCCTCCGGCGGGCCGGGGTCGAGCACGCCTTCCGCAGCGCGCATGCGAACGCCGTGACGGCCGCTTCTCACCTCGACCGCATGGAGGGGTGTCTCGCCCGCCTTGCCGAGAGTGACGGTTTCGCTCCCGACGATGGGGTCCTGAGATCCGCCGAACTCTTCGCGGGAGCCTCCGTTGTCGCCTTCACACTGCGCGGAGAAGCCTTGGTAACCGCCTCGACGGTCGGCGTGGAGTCTGAAGGCTACGCCAAGAAGCTTGCCGAGATGGAGACGGCATGGACGTTCATCGAGAACACCGGAACGACGGTTCTGACCTGGGTCGGTGAGAGCGTCTCCGGTCGTTAGTCCCTTTCCTCGGAAAACTGCGTCTTCAGGGTTGTATATCTGTCAGTCATTCCTGTCTTGGACACGGCTCCCGCAACTGCGTCACGATCACCGACCATGACGCAGACCTTCTTCGCGCGCGTGACGCCCGTGAAGACGAGGTTGCGGCCAAGCATGTTGCGATGAGAGAAGGGGCACACCATAACCACGGCCGGGAATTCGCAGCCCTGAGATTTGTGAACGGTCAGCGCGTAGCTGAGTTCGATGTCGTCGATTGTATCGCCGTCGTACCATGCCTCGAAGCCAGAATAGTCGACCTTGACGATGGGTTTCTTCGCGCCGTTCTTGTCCGCTGCGGTTCCGGTGAAGGTGACCTTTCCGACCTCGCCGTTGAAGACGTTCTTTTCGTAATCGTTGCGAACATGGATGACGCGGTCTCCGGTTGAGAAGGTGCGCCCCTTGATGGTGACGGAATTCTTGTTAGTAGCCGGGTTGAGGCGTGCTTTGATCTGCGCGTTTAGAGCCTCGATGCCGAGGTCGCCAACTCTCATGGCTGCGAGCACTTGAACGTCATTCATCGGGTCGAACCCGTGCTTCGGCAGGATCTCCGTGACCAAGTCGACAACGCGAGAGCGGATAGCGTCCGGATTGGAGATTGGCTCGAACTTGAAGCCCTTCAGCGTCTCGTCCGGCTTCACCGGCATTTCACCGGAGATGATTCGGGTGGCTGCGGTGATGATGCCGCTGTCTCCGACCTGTCTGTGCACCTTCTTCAGACGGACGTAGGGGACAGCCCCGCTTTCGATGAGATCGCGTAGAACCTGTCCGCCGCGCACTGAAGGAAGCTGATCGACATCGCCTACGATGGTAATGCCGCCCTGGGGCTTAATGGCGTCGAAGAAGCTTTTTCCGAGGTTGAGATCGACCATGGAGAACTCATCGACGATGACCCTGTCCTCGTCGAAATGATTGCCGATCCCATGGATGAATCCGCCCGTCTCTCCGTCGTACTGAAGCAGCCGGTGACACGTTCCGGCTGGTTTTTCGGTCACTTCCGACAGTCTCTTCGCGGCACGGCCCGTGGGGGCCGCAAGGATCTTCTTTCGACCAAGGCTCTCGAGCGCGTTGACGATGATTTTCTGTGTCGTCGACTTACCCGTTCCGGGACCGCCTGTGATGATGAAAACGGGATTCATGACGGCCTGAACGGCCGCCTCCATCTGGCCCTCGTCGCGCTGAACGCCGAGCTTCGTCACGGTGCGTTCCACGGCGTCCCGAGCGTCCTCCTCGGCGATGATGTCGCCTTCCTCCATGATCTGGAGGATCTTGTCGGCGAGTTCCTCCTCGTTGCGAAGCATCATGACGGGGCACACGAGGGAGGTGATCTCGTCGAAGATGAGTTTGTTGCCGTTCACGGCCTTCTCGAAATGTTCGGCGATGTTGTCTGTCTCGAGCGACAACAGCTGAGACGCGGCGGATAGCAAGCCCTCTCTCGGCAGTCCGCAATGCCCGTCGCGTTCGACGGCCTGTTTCATTGCGAAGTTGATGCCGGCGAGAATTCTCTTCTCGCTCCTCATGTCCTGCCCGGCCTCGACCGCGATCGCGTCGGCGGTCGGGAACCCGATGCCCTGTATGTCCTCCGCCAGCTGCCAGGGATTGTCTTTGACGATGCGCCGCGATGCGCCGCCGTATCTCTTTACGATCTTGGCGATGGTCATTTCCCCGATGCCGAAATTTCCGAGGAATTCGACGAGTTCCGGCTGAGACGCGTTGCTGATCCACGCGTCAGAGATCGCCTCGGCCCGTGCGCGCGGAATACCTGCCTTCATGAGTTCTTCCGGCTCTTCCACCACTTGCGTGATCTTGTCTCCGAAATGCTTGGCGATGCGTTCGGCTGTCTTCGCTCCGACGCCCGGCACGGCCCCCGTTTTGATCCATGTGATGAAACCGCGAGCCCCCTTGGGGATGTTGTGCATGAGCATGACGGCCACGAAGCTCGGCTGTCCCTTGTACGTTTTCCATTCCCCCTTAACGGAGATCTGGTCGCCCTGCTTCGCGGTGATTGCGCATTTCGACGTGATCTTTACGTTCTCGCCGTTATTTGCCTTGAGTGCGTAGACGTTGAAGGATCCGTCGTTCGAGGAATAGATGACCTTCGAGACCTTCCCTGTGATTTCCACCTGCTTCGTCTCGGCACGCTGGATTGGCATCCGGGACGGGAGACGATGACGAGGGACGAAGGATCCTCCGTTTTCCTCGCGGGGCTCTGGGTGCGAGTTTTGGGCGGAGGGATCCTTCATAACCCTTCCAAGCACCGTGGGCGCGCTTGCTCTCACCCAGAACTCAGGCTTCCTCGGTGCTGTTGTCATTTAAAATCCTTGACCGTGGGTCTCATTCGACAGGAAGAATGCAACTTCTAAAGGATTCAATCAACCTTTTTCTCGGATTCTTGCTTTTGCAGTATCGCCGGTGCCGAACGAGACTATCATTTTTTCCAAGTCTCAACTCACGCGGGGTGTGTCCAACATGATTTCCATTCGCAAGCTGTTCGCTGCGTTCCTGTTTCTTTTCACTCTGGTCCCGGCGGCTCATGCGGCTTGCGAACTCACGCCGGAACACATCTTGAGGACATCTCCCTATTTCTCGGAACGCATGACTGCCTCTCAGGATTCGACGCAGTATTCGGTCTCCTACCAGCACGTCGACGATCCGCGCATCGTAGCCACCTTCTCTGTTTCCCCCGCGCAGCCCGTTGGCGAGGTCTCCCGGAGCGATTACGTCAGCCTCCTGGAAGAGCAGTCCCGCAATTTCGTCAACGGCGTCGTGAGCCGCGGTCGCTGGGCTGACTATTCCGTCTATCCTTTTGATCCGGTCGCGACCCGTATCATCGAGCAGGACGAGGTCGACCGGGTTGGGACCGCCCTTGTCGGACAGATGCGTGTCAGGATGACCCCGGAGTGCCTCTTGACTGCCTATTACCTCGCCCCCGCCTCCATGAACCTTCGTTCCAGGTGGGTCGAGCTTGACACCAGAATCTCCGAGCTCCGCGATCGTGCAAGCTTCCTGACGGTGCCGGAGACGTGGCTACCGGACGACACCACTCCGGTGGGCGGGACTGCCCTTGGCATTGGCTTCGGCGTTCCCGTGGCTGTTATGGCTCTTCTGTTTTTCCTGATGGGCAATATGCGCGACCTGGACGGCCCCAGAGTATTAACGAAGACGGTGATGGTGTGTTCGGGCATCGTGGGCATCGGCGTGATCGCCGTGCAGTTTCAGCTCTATCAGGAGGGCTTGGCGGAACTCAGGTACGTGGATAACTTCGCGCTCCTGGCGACGCTTGCCATTCTGTCGTTCGCGGGAGCGTTTGGCGGCACCCCGAAGAGCCTTTTTGTCTTCATCGCGTCCTGCGTGACGGGCATAACTTTGTCGATCAACAGTTATCTCGACTGGACGCCGGTCCCGGCGATCACGTCGTTCGCGGGTGTCGCTCTTATTCTCATGGGTGTCTTCGGATTTTATGTTTTGAGTTCGGGATCCATTGCAGGGGTCGGAAGCATCAGCGAGCTAAAGAAGAAGCTGGATCATCGCTCCTGAGACGTTTATGGCCTCCTTAAGTCGGGGACCGTCGCGTCGCCACGAAGGACGATTTTAACGTCTTCCCCGTCACGAAGGACGGGGATTTTGGCGAAGCGCAAGC
>NZ_SMMF01000594.1:0-2277 GCF_009711355.1 Roseibium sp. RKSG952
CCTTGAAAGGCGTTCCGTGAACACTTTATCTCCATCCCAAACAGATGATACTGGGCAGAGTGGCCGCGTTCAGCTGCACAGACCATCAACATGCAGAGATCTCTCGAAGCAACCCACATCAGACTGCCTTGGTTTTGCCCGGCACGGCTGATCGCGCCAGTCTTGCTTACGCTTTTTAGTCTGGCTTGCCCAACTCGAGCAGCTTTGCGGCGAAACAACATCAACACAACACGCAAAAGCTGAATTTTAGGTTGCATTATTCCTTTGAAGCAATCAAAAAGCTTTACTCACGTATTCGTGAGTGTTGTTTTTTGCCCTTTATTGCGCAAATTGAATTAACGTAACGGAAATAGGGTGTTGTTACCGTCGTGTCGGGTTCAGCGGATGGCCCGCAACCGGATTAAACGGGGGGTGTACATGTTCAAGACGCTTACGGCAGCGCTGTCGCTGTTTTTCATCCTTGCGGTTGGCGCCGCATGGGCTCAATCGGGCGGACAGTTCTTTGACCCGACCACCAAAAAGTGGATCACCTACGGTCCGACTTACGGAGGAAAGTCTCCCGTCAAACGCAAGATGGTCGACTACAATGGCCCCTACAGCACCGGTACAATCATTGTCGATACCGGCGAACGGCGTCTTTATCACGTCCAACCCGGCGGCAAGGCGATGAAGTACGGCGTCGGCGTCGGCAAGGAAGGTTTCCAGTGGGCCGGAACGCACCGGATCACCCGCAAGGCCGAGTGGCCAGGCTGGACGCCCCCTCCGGAAATGCGCGCCCGGGAACGCGCGAAGGGGCGCATTTTGCCGACCTATATGGAAGGCGGACCAAACAATCCCCTTGGAGCCCGCGCTCTTTACATTGGTTCCACGCTCTACCGGATCCACGGCACGAACCAGCCATGGACGATTGGCGACGCGGTTTCCTCCGGCTGTATCCGGCTGGCCAATGAAGATGTGATCCATCTTTACAACAACGTCACCGTCGGATCGCGCGTGGTGGTCGTCCGTTGAGGACCCGATGAATTCAAGTGCGAAGCGCAGCACGATGCTGGCCGTTCAAACTGAAGCGCTATTCCTCAGGGAAAGCCTCCAAAAGCAAAATCCGCCTTTGGAGGCGTCCTTGCGTTTTTGGCAGATGCGATTGATTGATCGTCAGGGGCACTGCGGCCGCATAGCGTGTCCCGGTTGGATTTATCTGCGACGCGCAACAATGGAACGGTTCTGTTCTCCATACGGGAGAGACCGCTGCAGATTGAACAGTCTACACTGTGTTGCAAGACGCGCTTGAATGCACCGTCATCGTCCAGCGGCCGGCAAAACTCCAAGCGCTGACAGGCTTTCCCTCCTCTGCGAATGAGGACACCTGAAGAGGTTGCGCGCGCAAAACCATGAATAATAATAGCCGACTGAACACATGCCAACTCCGCAAAAAAACACGAACAGCCGTTTAAATTTCAAGGCAGATCGTCTCTACGCTGCGTCAATTGGAGCTATTCTGGATTGAGCTTTAGAGTGGAGTGAAGTTCATCACGACGTTCTTTCATAGCCTCACAGCTTATTTTTTTCAAATACCGCAAAGAATTGTCCGCCGAAGTCTCTGTCGCCTTGTGGTGAACCATCACCAACTGGTCGCCAAGCCGGTAGTTTGTGGAATTTCCCTGATCCGGCGCGCCAATGATTACGGATTTTGCCACCGGGTCGAACACACCGCTCAGATACTGACTGGGAATATAGAACCCTTCGCTTTCCGACCAGACATCCAGCGTGCTGTTCACCAGTTCTGAATACTCCGGCCCGCCACCGACGGGGTCAAAAGACAACATGATCTCTTGGCTTGCGGCCTTGTATCCGTCAGGCTTGTTGTAGTCGGTCCTGATGATTATTCCGCTTGGTCCGGTCGATCTCCAGCACCCAATGAAATCCCGAACCGTGATCGGCGCCTGCCCGGTTTCCTGGGAAGCCGCCGGAGAGACCGATGCCAGCTCCCCCGCTACCGAAATGGCAGCTATCCCCATGGCTGCTCGTGACAACCAGCCCCCTTCAAACCGCGCCATATCCACAACTCCATATAAGCAAAGTCAGAATTTTTACTTTAAATGAAATTACCTTAATCGCGTAATTTGCGCCACATAGTTTCAGGAATCTTCGAAAGATATTCTTAGTTAATACACCTTGAATGAATTCACACAGATACAATTGAAGATTTGCTTATTTACCATTGCGGAAACCAAAGCGAGCTGACGCCCAAGTGAATTCAAGCGCCAAGTGCAACACAAT
>NZ_SMMF01000936.1:0-79865 GCF_009711355.1 Roseibium sp. RKSG952
CAGATGAAAATGGGCAGAATTGGCGCGTTCAATTGCACAGACCTGCAATATGCAGAGGTCTCCGAGTTTTGAACCACACCGGATCAGCCTCCCACAATCGGACCACAATGATGAACCCGCAGGACGCCCGGGAGCACATAGCCATGTGATTATCAAAAACGACCGGAAGGCAATGCAATGATCGGACGCTGGAAAGCCGAGTGGGAATCCAAAAAGAAGCTTTTCGAAGCCGAGAGCGGCAAGAAGAAGCCCTCGGAAAAATATCTTGGTTATTTCCGAAAGAGTTCCGGAGTTTCCAGTGCCTTTGGCACGCTCGACAAGGCCTATGAAAAGGTGCGGTCAGCCAAACCGGACAAGCGGATCGCAGCACTCAACACTTTCGAGGCAGCCCTCAAAGCTGCGGAACGGACATGTATGGACTACATGAAAATCCTGCAAAAGGAGGCAGCCAAGGAAAGCTCGAAACGCGATCTCATCCACCTCTTGAAAGTCTTGCAGAAAGACATGGACGCATGTCTGGAGACAGCCCGGGCACAACTTGTTTCGGGCAAGGAGATTACCCGCAACGACGGCAGCGTTGATCCCACAAAGATCATGCAGGAAAAGTCCCTTCGGGCCATGCTGAAGGGTGCAATCAAGAAGGCAGCCCTTTGGATTCAGGTGGTGGAACGCGATGTGGACCCGGCCGAGTTCAACAAGGGGATCCAGAAAGTCACCCGCGACATCACACAAAACCTCGGCAACCTGATCAAGACCCAGCAAAAGGGCTCCAGGGAAGAAAAGGCCATGGCCGCTTTGTTGAAAGAGCTTCTGCCCTGGGCAAATGGCGGCAAGAAACTGGGCGCAAATGCCGACTTCGAAGATGTCATTCCCGAGCTCTTCAAATTGAAGAAGATGCTGGCCGCCCTTGCAAAGGTATAGTGCCGGCCAGCGGCCCGGAGGAGGCGGCTATTCAGCCGCCTCAAGCCGCGCCGGGTCGTAGTTGAGGATCGGTGCGAGCCAGCGCTCGGCAAAGGCCAGATCCCAGCCCTTGCGCATGGCGTAGTCGGCGACCTGATCCTGCTCGATCTTGCCGACGCCGAAATAGTGGCTGTCCGGGTGGCTGAAATAAAGCCCGGAGACGGATGACCCCGGCGCCATGGCGTAGCTTTCGGTCAGACATATGCCCGTATGGTTTTCCGCGTCGAGCAAGCGGAACAGGGTTTCCTTTTCGGTATGATCCGGTTGGGCCGGATAGCCCGGTGCCGGGCGGATACCCTGATAATTTTCGGCAATGATATCCTCTACCGCCAGGTTCTCGTCCGCAGCATAGCCCCACAGGTCCTTACGGACGATCTGATGCAACTTTTCGGCAAAGGCCTCCGCGAGCCGATCTGCGAGCGCCTGCGACAGGATCTTGTTGTAGTCGTCATTTGCACGGGCATAGCGGGCGGCAAGCGCGTCCTCGCCGTGACCGGCCGTCACAGCAAAGCCCCCGATCCAGTCCGAAATGCCGCTGTCTTCCGCCGCCACGAAATCGCCCAGCGCCACATTGGCCCGTCCCCCGGCCGCCCGCGCCATCTGCTGGCGCAAGGAATAGAAAGTGGCACGTGTTTCGGACCGGTCCTCACCGGTGTAGACCCGGATATCGTCGCCAACCGCATTGGCGGGCCAAAGTGCCGCGATGCCGCGCGCGCTCAGGAGCTTCTTATCGACGATCTCGTCCAGCATCCGCCGCGCATCGTCGTAAAGAGCGGTCGCCGCCGGTCCGTAACGGTTGTCCCGCAGCACCTCCGGAAAACGGCCCTTGATCTCCCAGGTCGCGAAGAACGGCGTCCAGTCGATCAGCGGCACCAGCTCTTCAAGCGGGAAATCGTCATAGACCGTTGCGCCGGGTTTCTTCGGCTGAACCGGCGTGTAGCGGTCAAAATCCGGTTTGAAGGCATTCTGGCGCGCTGCCGCAATGCTAACCCGCTGACCGCCGCCGCGCGAATTGGCGTGCTGCTCTGCGATCTGCGCATATTCACTGCGCACGTCCGCATAGTAGGGCTCCCGCCCGTTCTCACTGACAAGCTTGGTGGCCACACCGACCGCACGGCCGGCATCGGTGACATAGATCGCCTGCCCGCGCTTGTAGTTCGGATGGATCTTGACTGCCGTATGGATCCGGCTGGTGGTCGCGCCCCCGATCAGAAGCGGCATGTCCATGCCCTCCCGCTCCAGTTCGGCTGCAACATGGCACATTTCATCGAGCGACGGGGTGATCAGGCCGGACAGACCGATGATGTCGACCTTCTCTTCCCGCGCCGTTTCCAGGATCTTTGCGGCCGGAACCATGACGCCGAGATCAATCACCTCGAAGTTGTTGCACTGGAGCACGACGCCGACAATGTTCTTGCCGATGTCATGGACATCGCCCTTGACCGTTGCCATCAGGATCTTGCCTGCAGACGACTGTCCTTCCAGGCCAAGCTCTTCCTTTTCCTTCTCCATGAAGGGCATCAGATAGGCGACAGCCTTTTTCATCACCCGCGCGGACTTGACCACCTGCGGCAGGAACATTTGCCCCGAGCCGAACAGGTCGCCAACCACATTCATGCCGTCCATCAGCGGGCCTTCGATCACATGAAGCGGCCGGTCGAAGCTTTGCCGCGCCTCTTCCGTATCCTCTTCAACATAATCGGCAATACCGTTGACGAGCGCATGTTCCAGCCGTTTGGCGACCGGCAGCTCCCGCCAGCCGAGATCGGCCTTTTTCTTCTTGCCGCCCTCGCCCTTCCAGCGTTCGGCCGCCTCCAGCAAGCGGTCGGTCGAATCCTCCCGTCGGTTGAGAACGACGTCCTCGCAAAGCTCGCGCAACTCCGGGTCCAGCTTGTCATAGACCGCGAGCTGACCGGCGTTGACGATGCCCATATCCATGCCCCGGGCAATGCAGTGATACAGGAACACGGAGTGCATCGCCTCGCGCACGCCCTCATTGCCGCGGAACGAGAAGGACAGGTTGGACACCCCGCCGGACACATGGGCATGGGGCAGGTTTTCACGGATCCAGCCGGTCGCCTCAATGAAGTCGACGCCGTAATTGTTGTGTTCCTCGATGCCCGTTGCGACCGCAAAGATGTTCGGATCGAAAATGATGTCTTCGGGCGGAAAGCCGACCTTTTGCGTCAACACGTCATAGGAGCGTTTGCAGATCTCGGTCTTGCGTTCAAACGTGTCCGCCTGACCCTTCTCGTCAAAGGCCATGATGACAACGGCTGCGCCATAGCGGCGGATCAGGTTGGCATGCTCAATGAAAGCCTCCTCGCCCTCCTTCAGCGAAATGGAGTTCACCACGCCCTTGCCCTGCAGACACTTGAGACCGGCCTCGATCACCGTCCATTTGGAACTGTCGACCATGACCGGCACGCGGGCAATGTCCGGCTCGGCGGCAACCAGATTGAGGAAGGTGACCATCGCCTCTTCCGAGTCGAGCAGGCCTTCATCCATGTTGACGTCGATGATCTGGGCACCGTTTTCAACCTGCTGGCGGGCAACATCCAGCGCGGTCGCGTAGTCCCCTTCCTTGATCAGCCTTCGGAACTTGGCCGATCCGGTGACATTTGTCCGTTCGCCCACATTGACGAAATTGGTTTCCCTGGTAAGCACGAACGGCTCCAGCCCGGAGAGCCGCATGTGGCGGTCGATCTCCGGGATCTGCCGCGGTGCCTTGCCTTCGACAGCCTCGGCAATCGCCCTGATATGAGCGGGCGTTGTGCCACAGCACCCGCCGACCATGTTGACGAGACCGGAAGAGGCGAACTCCGCGATCAGCCCGGCCGTATGCTCCGGACTTTCGTCATACTCTCCGAATTCATTGGGAAGACCGGCATTCGGATAGGCACAGACGAGCGTGTCGGCGACCCGGCCGAGCTCGTCGATATGCGCACGCATTTCCTTGGCCCCAAGCGCGCAGTTCAGCCCGATGGTCAGCGGATTGGTGTGGCGCACGGAATTCCAGAAGCCTTCCGGCGTTTGGCCCGAGAGAGTGCGGCCCGAAAGATCGGTTATCGTGCCCGAAATCATGACAGGCAGGATCTTCCCCGTTTCCTCGAACACTTCATCGATGGCAAACAGCGCCGCCTTGGCGTTGAGCGTGTCGAAGATCGTCTCGACCAGCAAGATATCGGCACCGCCGGCGATCAAGCCACGCGCGGCCTCCGCATAAGCAATCCGTAAATCGTCGAAAGCCACCGCCCGGAAGCCCGGATTGTTCACATCCGGCGAGATTGACGCGGTCCGGTTGGTCGGCCCCAGCGCCCCGGCCACAAAGCGCGGGCGGGCGGGGTTCCTCGCCTCCACCAGATCGCAAGCCTCACGGGCCAGCCGTGCGCCTTCATGGTTCAGTTCATAAGCCAGAGCTTCCATGCCGTAATCGGCCTGGGCAATGGTGGTCGAGGAGAACGTATTGGTCTCGACGATATCGGCACCAGCCTCCAGATAGTCGACATGGATCTGGCGAATGGCATCGGGCTGGGACAGGCTCAGGAGATCATTGTTGCCCTTCACATCCTGTTGCCAGTCCGCAAAACGCGCCCCGCGATAGGCCGCTTCGTCCAGTTTCAGGATCTGGATTTCGGTGCCCATGGCCCCGTCCAGCACCAGAATGCGTTTCTTGGCGAGGTTTTGAAGGCGCTCAAAGGCGTCGGACTTGATCACGGGGGGGTCCTTCCCAGGATTCTTAATCTGGTATGTGTTCTGGCACCGGCGAGACGCCGGTTAAGCGCCTTGCCACATTTTCTTGTCATGCCCTTCAGGCATTGCGCACTTCTGCGGCTCTTGCTTCGGCCCGGAGGACGTCAGCGCGCGCAGCGCGTGATGTCAGGCCGCAACCTTTTCCGGCGCCTGGTGACCCATTCCGAGCATGTGGCAAATCGCATAGGTCAGGTCCGCCCGGTTCATGGTGTAGAAGTGAAAATCGGAAATGCCCCGGTCGACCAGATCCATCACCTGTTCGCAGGCGATCGAGACGCCAACCAGCTTGCGGGTTTCCGCATCGTTCTTGAGGCCTGCAAAGCGGCGGGCCAGCCAATCGGGGATGGACGTGCCGCACTTTGCGGAAAACACCATGGTCTGCTCGAAATTGTGGATCGGCAGAATGCCCGGCACGACCGGAATGTTGATACCCGCTGCCGCAATCCGGTCGAGATAATCGTCAAACAGGTCATTGTCGAAGAAATACTGGGTGATGATCCGGTCGGCGCCCGCATCGACTTTCCGCTTCAGATTGTCGATCTCGATCTGCCAATTGCCGCTTTCCGGGTGCTTTTCCGGATACCCGGAAACGGAAATGTCGAAATTGGCGATGTTCTTGATGCCCGCCACCAGATCGGAGGCATAGGCATAGCCTTCATCATGCGGCTTGTAACGTGCGCCGATGCCTTCCAGCGGGTCGCCGCGCAGGGCCACAAGATGGCGGACACCCAGATCCCAATAGTCCCGGACGATGGCATCAACTTCCGATTTCGGAGACCCGACACAGGTCAGGTGGGCTGCCGGTGCCAGACCGGTCTCGTTCAAAATGCGCTCAACCGTCGTATGTGTGCGCTCGCGCGTCGATCCGCCCGCGCCATAGGTCACCGACACGAAGGACGGCGCAAGCGGCTCCAGACGCTGGACCGTTTCCCAAAGGTTGGCTGCCATCTTGTCGGACTTGGGCGGAAAAAACTCAAACGAAGCTGTGATCGGCGCAACAGCGGTCTGGCGCGAGCGCCTTGCGGCAAAGGGAATGGTCGTTGTCATGTTCAGGCAACCTCTCGGGAAGGGTCTGCAAGAGGGACATCCGTCACGATGCGGCGGTCCCGGGCAAGCCAAAGGGTAACAGTCAGTTTGGTATCGGAACTGTCGGCTGGAGCGAGGTCGGTGACTGCATCCAGATCCAGTTCCAGCGTGTCGAGCCAGCGCTCCATCTGGTCATGGGAAAAGCCGAGGCGGCGATGGGCATGGTCTTCGCGCAGAAACTCAAGGTCATGCGGGGCGAAATCGATGATCAGCAGACGGCCGCCCGGACGCAGGGCACGGGCCGCTTCGGCAAGTGCCCGCGCCGGATCGTCCAGATAATGCAGCACCTGATGGATGGAGATCAGGTCGAACGACTTGGGCGGGACGGCCAGCGCGCAGATATCACCGTGACGCACCTGCGCATGGGCGAGACCGGATTGCGCCAGATTGGCCCGCGCCACGGAGAGCATCTCCTGCGAGGCATCAATCCCGAGGCCTGACACATAATGCTCGCGCAACAGATCCAGCAGCCGTCCGGTTCCGGTTCCCAGATCCAGAAACGACTGGAACGGTGTATCGCCGACCGCTGCCAGCAACGCGGCTTCCACATCCGCATCGGGCGCATGGAGCGAGCGTTCCTGATCCCATGTCTTGGCCCTGCGGGCAAAAAACGCTGCCGCCTCTTCGGCCTTCGCCCGGCGCAGCGCCTTGAAGCGCTCCCGGTCGGCGACCAGAACCGGGTCCTCCACCGACATCCGGTTCACCAGATCCCGCGCAAGATCGCCGGACGGGCCATCGGTCAGACGATAATAGACCCAGGCTCCTTCCGGGAAGCGCAGGATCACCCCGGCCTCGGTCAGGAGTTTCAAATGACGGGAAATCCGAGGCTGGCTTTGGCCCAGAATGGCCGTGGCGTCTTTCACGGTGAGTTCGCTTTCGGCCAGAAGCGCAATCAGCCGCAGGCGCGTCGCCTCGCCCGCTGCACGCAGCACGCCCAGCGTTGCCTCCACCGAAAGTGCCTTGTCCTGTTTTCCACCCGCCATCTCGCCACCGAATTTCCATGTGCTGATATAAAGATATCTTTATACGATATTTTTACAAGTGGCAAGTGCGTGAGACCGAAGCGGCTCGAGAAATCCGTTTTGCCCGCCCGGGCACGGAAATCCGGGTTATCCGGAATGCGTTCGAATTGGACTAGCCGTGCTCTCGAACAGGCAAAGCACACAGCTCGGAAAAGGAGCAATACGCGCCGATCCGTAGCGTGGCCTGACCCTTGTCACTGCACAGCAACAACTCCCGAACACCGGTCGCCGATAGACCGTTCGATCAGTCGCAAATTTGCGGATCAATCAAGCTGATACAAGCCGTCAAGCAGGTTGAATCGTGCCCCTGCGCGAAGACCCCTTGGCGAAAGCCGCCCCCACATCAAAACGCACTTGCAAGGTTTTAATGGCACGGCCGAAGGTGTTTCATTCCGCAGGCAGTGCCCCGCCACGGCAGCAATTCCATTGACCTTGCTTACGCCGCAGGAGCGCGAAACTGCAATCCGGCGATCACGCCGCGCAGCTCCGCAAGCCCGCGCATCCGGCCGATCAACGGATAACCCGGATGGGCCCTGCGGGCGGCATCCCCCAAAAGCTCATGTCCGTGATCGGGACGGAAGACGATGTCCGCATCAAGCCTCCCGGCGCTCCGGCGCCGCGCTTCTTCCCGCAACAGCGCATCAATCACCGCAGGCATGTCCGTATCGCCTTGCAGGTGTGCGGCTTCTTCAAAAGACCCGTCCGGGTCCCTGGTAACGTTCCTGAGGTGGGCGAAGGGGATTTTTTCCGCAAACCGGCGCGCAATCGCCGGAACGTCATTGACCGGATTGGCCCCGAGCGAACCGGTGCACAGGGTAAGGCCATTCGCGCGGCTGTCGCAGGCCGACAGGATCCAGCCGATGTCGTCGGCAGTCGAGACAATACGCGGCAGACCCAGAAGATCGCGCGGCGGATCGTCCGGATGGACTCCGAAACTCAAACCCAGCTCTTCGGCAGCCGGAATGACCTCGTCGAGAAACCTCTTGTAGTTTGCGCGCAAGGCCTCGCGATCAAGCCCGCGATAGGGCGCCAGAGCCTCCTTCAAGCCAACGGCATCATAGCGCGGATAAGCACCGGGAAGCCCGGCCATGATGGCAGTGACCAGGCCGTCCCTCTCCGTATCGCTTGCCGCATCGAACCAGGCCTTCGCGGCCACTTTCACGTCTTCGGCATAATCCGCCTCGGCCCCCGGCCGCTCCACCATGTAAAGTTCGAGCGCAGCCATCTTGTGGACCGAAAACCGCAGGCAGGTGCCACCGCGCCGGACGGGTGCCGTCAGATCCGTCCGGGTCCAGTCCAGCAGGGGCATGAAGTTGTAGCAGATGACCTTGATGCCTTCGGCTGCCAGATTGGCCATGGATTGCCGGTAGCTCGCAAAAAGCCCGGAAAGATCGCCCTCCCCGCGCTTGATCCTTTCGTGGATCGGCAGGCTCTCGACCACGGTCCAGCCGAACCCGGCCTCCCGGATCTGCGCCTTGCGCCGGGCAATCACCTCGCGCGGCCAGACCGCACCGTATTCGATCTCGTGCAGGGCGGTGACGATCGATGCTGCACCGGTTTGCGCGATTTCCGGCAGGGTGATCCGATCAAGCTCCCCATACCAACGCCAGCCTTCGATCATGTCAGGTCCTTCAGGGTTCGGGTCACGCCTTGCGCTGTCAATGCCTCATAGGCGGCTGCAACGGGCGTTTTGATCTTTCCGGCCAGTTCGGGGTCAAAAACCGGTTCCAGCCCCAAAAGCGCTGCAACCTTTTGGTCCGGCGTTGTCCCGCTTGCCGAAAGCGCCTTCAACTGGCTGGCCAGCGGGTCCCGCACGTCGATCGGCCGCCCATGCAGATCCTGCCCGCCCACGTAGATCATCCAGGCCGCAACAGCGATCAGAAGCCTTGGGCTTTCAACGCCGTTTTCGGAATTATCCTTGACGGTCGCCAATATGCGCTGCGGCAATTTCTGGCTGCCATCCATGGCGATCTGCCAGGTCCTGTGCCGGATCGCCGGAGTCGCATACCGGGTGAACAGGACTGCCGCATAAGCGGCGAGGTCGGCACCAGCCGGAGGCGAAACCGAAGGGATGATTTCAGCCTGCCACAGGGTCTTGACGAATGTCTCGAAAACCGGATCCGCCACTGTCTCCGCGATTGTTTCGTGGCCCGCGAGAAATCCAAGATAGGCAAGAGCTGAATGCGTGCCGTTGAGCATGCGCAGCTTCATTTGCTCGTAAGGCGCTACATCCTTGACCATTTGCACGCCTGCGGCCTCAAGGGCCGGGCGCCTGTCCTTGCCATGGGCGGGCACGAAGTCGTCCTCGATCACCCATTGCCGGAACGGTTCATGAAACACCGGTGCGGCATCGTATGAACCGGTCCTTGCCGCCAGCGTTTCGATGTCCTCAGGCTGCGTGGCCGGAACAATGCGGTCGACCATGGTCGAGGGAAAACGGGCTTCCGTCCCGATCCAGCGGGCAAGCTCCGGGTCGAGGCGTTCGGCAAAGCCGAGCACAACCTTGCGCACCAGACGGCCATTATCCGGCAGGTTATCGCAGCTCAAAACCGTAAAGGGCGGCACCCCCATGGCCCTCCGGCGCGCCAGTGCCCGCACGATGTAGCCCGGCGCGGATACCGGAAGCGCTTCCGAAAGATCCCGCTGGATGTCCGGGTGATCCGGCTTGAGCCCGCCGGCCACCGGATCGTGGCAGTAGCCTTTCTCGGTTACTGTCAGACTGACGATCCGGATATCGGGATCAGACATGCGCTTCAGGACAGCTTCCGGGTCGCGCCGCGCAACAAGAACATCGCAAACGCTCCCGATCTGCCGGACGGTATTTTCCCCGGGCTGCAATTCGACGGCATTATAGACGAAACCCTGTGGTGCCAGTTGGCTGCGCATGCGCGGGCTCTGCAGGCTGACACCGACAATGCCCCAGTCGCCGCCTGACTGCGCCATCGCTTCCTCGATGAAGATCGCTCCATGTGCCCGGAAAAACGCTCCAAGCCCCAAATGCACGATCCCGGGCTTTGGCGCCGGACCTTGCTTCCGCTTTATCCGTGGCAATTCTGAGTGCACTCAGGACCTCCCCGAGGACCGCACATGGACCGGCAATGACACAAACACCCATGTCCCGGCCGATCGGCGGACCCGACGTTTCCCCGTTCCAGACACAAGACCAACACGCCCGTTCTTGAGACTGGAAAACTGGTATGCTAGTCGGAAAATCGAGTCAACGAAGGGAGGCCGATGGTAAAGCATAGCGCTCTCAACGTGTTGAAACAGATGGTTACCCGCTCGACCACCATCAGGGTGCCGGAGGCGTTTCCCGGTCAAGCCCGGCTTTTGAAACGGCTTCCGGAAATGGCACTCCCGAACATGGAAATGAGTATGTCTGCTGGTGGCCCTCGATCGCCCGGGCAAAATGCGTTGGTCACACTGTTGCCAGGAACAATCGGCCACCGGACACCCGCCCCGAATTGCGGCAGACAAGCGCCGGGGCCCAGCAGGGCCCGCGGACCATTTTGAGGAGTGTTTCATGGCGCAGACCTTTCTGGCCATCGGCGAGTGCATGATCGAATTGTCTCCTCAAGACGGAAACAGCCTCACGGTCGGGTTCGCGGGAGACACCTTCAACACCGCCTGGTATGCGCGCCGCCTTGCGGCACCGGACGCCCTTTCCGTTTCCTATTTCACAGCCCTGGGTGATGACGAAATGTCGTCGCGCATGATCCGCTTCATGGAAGAGGCCGGCATCACGCCCAACATTGCCGAAATCGAAGGCGCCTCGCCCGGCCTTTACATGATTTTTCTCGAGGAGGGCGAGCGCCATTTCCAGTATTGGCGCTCCCAGTCCGCAGCCCGCCAGCTCGCCAGCCACCTCGACAGGCTTCCGGCGCTTCGCTCCGGCGATCTGGTCTATTTTTCCGGAATCACCATGGCGATCTTGCCGGAAACCGGCCGCCAGAGCCTGCTTGCCCGGTTGCGCGGACTTTCAGAAACCGGTGTCAGGATTGCATTCGATCCGAACCTGCGCCCGAAGCTCTGGAACACGGCAGCTGACATGATCCGCTGGACCACCGAGGCCGCAGCCGCCGCCGAGATCATCCTGCCGTCTTATGCCGACGAGGCGGACCACTTCGGTGACTTGGCCCCGGAAGACACCGCCAAACGCTATCTGGACAACGGATCGGCCATAGCCGTGGTCAAGGACGGCTCCGGGCCGGTCACCGTCAGAACCGCCGGGAGGTTCGCTTTTCAATATCATCCGGAGAGCCTCGACACGGTCGTCGACACCACAGCGGCAGGCGATTCCTTCAACGCAGGTTTCCTGGTGGAATATCTTTCCGGAAGCGGGCTGCATCATGCGGTCGGCACCGGCTGCAGGGTCTCACGCCAAGTCATCAGCAACCGCGGCGCGCTGGTACCGGTCTCCCTGAGCGGGACGGTTGGTGACGCGGCAAAAGTACCCGGTTGACCGCGAGACCAGCTGACCAGACTGGACAAGGCCCCCCGTTATCGCGACTTCGGCGGTGCCGCCGGTCACTCGACAAATTGGAAATGGACAGCACCTGATGATCAGCTTCGAGGACTTCGACCTGTCCGGCATGACCATCAAGGACGATGAAAACTCAGCGTCACACGGCTGCGGTGACCTGAATCATAATCCTAGATCACCGATCAGGCCGGAAAGGAGCTCTATGCCGCGGGCGATCACGAAAACATCGTCCGGCGGCAGACCGGAACTCTCGATATCATCGATGAAGAGATCCACCTGCCAGATCGCATACATGTCTTCCTTGGCCAGACGATTGCGCCCGGTCACGTTCTGGTAGTGCGGTTCGAGTTCGAGCGTGAGCCTTTCCATCGTCTGCATCAGACGCTCAAGCGCCTGCTGCGCCTCTGCGCTGCGGGCATGGTCGGCGAAGACCTTTTCCAGATAGGCTTGAAAAATCTCGATATAGGCATCCAGTGTGTCGTACATGGCCCCTCCGGTATCGGCATTGTATTAAATACGAAATGACTGCAGAGAGTTAAGGGGAAAATGCCGAACGGGCCATTGAATTCGTCACAGCTGAATCACGGTTCACCCGGATAGCATTCAAGGCGTTTTCCGGGTTTCCCGATCCAGTTAGAGATCGGCTGCCTGTAATGGACAACAAGACCAAATCACCAAAACGGGAACCGGCAAAAGGTGCTCTGAAAGAGAAGTGGTGGGCCCGGAGGGACTCGAACCCCCAACCAATCCGTTATGAGCGGACGGCTCTAACCAGTTGAGCTACAGGCCCTGAGCCAAACCGGAAGCCATTGTTCCCGCTTGACCGAGGTTTTCGTATAGCATGGTGCCGGAATGGGGCAAGATCAAAAAAACCTGCCACACAAGTCATCACCAGATGAGGCGGTTCGAAAGCCGGCAGCAGACACCGCCGCGGGCACGCGGTTCACCGCCACAGGACCAACTTCGTGCCGTCCGCCAGTTTGCCGTCCATCCGGTTGGCCTCGGTGACCCGGAGATCGGCGATCTGCTCGCCAAAACCCGACAGCACCAGATCGGTGCCGCGCAGCGACCATGCGTTTGCACGCGACAACTCAGAGCCGAAGCAGCCGAAACTGCGGGCAGATTGCCTGCCTGAAAAGCTCCGGGCTTCCAGGGTCACCCGGCAGGTCTTGCCGTTGACCGAAACTTGCCAATCCCCCGGATAGCCCGCCGGGTTGTCGGCATAAACGGCATTGTCCGGCACGGTCTCTGGCGGAGCGCTCTGCCCCAGCACCACATTGGCGAACGCAGCGGCGGCTTCCAGCGAATTGTCGGTCCGTGTCGTCGTTGTCTCCCGGTGGGTAACGCCGTTTTCATCGGTCCACTCACGGGTGTGCCGCTTGACCCTGTTTTTGGCAATCAAACCGTCATCGTCTGCCGGCATTGGCAGCAGAATGGGTTGACCGGCGGCCGTGGTTGCCAACGGTTGCGCGCCCGGTGCGCCCGCCTGGCAACCTGCCAAACCCGTAGTCACAATCATGAAGCCGAGAACCAGAGAGCGGCGCGCCATGCGATATCCTGACAATTCTTACAAGGTAAGAGACGCTTATCAGAATGTGACCGCGTTTCAAGACCCGGCAAGGTCCGGGCCGGATCGGGGATTTGCAGACCACACCTTTCCGGTGTACGCCAATCAGACCTGCTGTTCCGATCCTGATACGAGGCCGCCCAGATCATGCGCTCTCCCCTTGTAACCGTGACCATGAGCGTCGTGCTGGTGTCGCTGATCGGGTGGCTGCTGGTCTCCGGGCGCTCGCTGCTCCTGCCCTTCGTGATCGCGCTGGTCGTCTGGTATCTGATCAACGCCCTCTCGCGCGGATTTCAATGGATCCCGTTCGGCCGCTGGCACCTGCCGGCCTGGATCGCCTTTCCGCTGGCGCTCGCCACAATCTTCGGTGCCGCCACGTTCATCCTCGACATCGTGACGGTCAATCTGACCCAGCTGGCCCAGGACGCACCAACCTATCAAAAGCGGCTTGAGGAAATCTTTCAGCAGTTCTCGGAACTTGTCCGGCTGAACGACCCGGTTGAACTCAAGGACCTGATGCCGGATTCAATCGTGCCGCGCATGGTGACCGCCGGTGCGGGCTTCGTGACCACGCTGGCCAGCTCCGCCAGTCTCGTGTTCATTTACGTCCTTTTTCTGCTGCTGGAGCAATCGACCTTCGACCGGAAACTGGAACGGTTGTTCACCAACTCGGACAAGGCGCGCGCCGCGTTTGCGCTACGCGCCGAAGTCAACCGGTCGGTTATGCATTATTTCGGCATCAAGTCGGCCGTCAGCATCGCAACCGGCCTGCTGACCAGTCTGATCCTGACCCTTGTCGGCCTGCCCTATGCGGCCCTGTTCGGCTTCATCGCCTTCATCCTCAACTACATTCCGACAATCGGATCCCTGATCGGGGTGATCTTTCCAGCCCTCCTGGCCCTTGTCTACTATGACAATCTCCTGCCCTTTTTCCTGATTTCGACCGGCCTCGGCCTGATGCAGTTCTCGATCGGCAATCTGGTCGAGCCGCGCCTGATGGGGTCGAGCCTCAATCTTTCCGGGCTGGTGATCATGCTGTCCCTGGCGTTTTGGGGTGCCATCTGGGGCGTTGTCGGCATGGTGCTTTGCGTGCCTTTGACTGTCGTCATCGTGATCATCTGCTCGAAGTTTCGCGCCTCCCGCCCGATTGCCGTGCTTTTGTCGGCCAATGGCGATATCGGCGAAGAACTGTCGCCGGAGCTTTACGGTGGAGATGGCTCCGGTCCCGCAACGTCGCCAAGGGGATGAACGGCAGATGAACCGGTTCGCCATTGCCGTGCCGCACTTGTCCGTCAACTCTCGGCTGCAACCGCATATCTTTTCACGAAAGGACGTTTTCACAATGCCTGTCTCCCATCGTTTACCGGCCGGCCGGTCTCCCAAGGCGCGTCACATGCTTCCTGTCATGCTGGTTGCGCTCGGCACCGTCTTTTCTCCGTTAAGCGCGGCTGCGGATCAGGCCGCACCGGTTGCAACGATTTCCATTGACGGACGCGGCCAGGTGACAGCGGCTCCGGATATGGCCGTTGTCACGACCCGAGTGGTCACCCGGTCGGAAGAAGCGCCGGATGCCTTGAGCGAAAACACGGCGGCGATATCGAAAGTGATCGAAGACATCAAATCGGCGGGCATAGATGCCAAGGACATTCAGACCAGCGGTTTTTCGATCTATCCGCGCTATGACCGGTCGCCGCAATCGCAGAACCAACCACCCAAAATTGACGCCTATGAAGTCACCAACGGGGTGACCATCAAGATCCGGGACCTCGACAAGCTCGGCAAGATCCTGAACACGGTGGTCCAGAGCGGGGCCAATTCCGTGGGCGGTATAAGCTTCCAGATCAGCGACCCGCAAGACAAGCTGGATGAAGCCCGCAAGGCCGCAGTGGACGATGCCAAGGCACGCGCCGAACTCTACGCCGAAGCCGCGGGCGTGGAACTGGGCCGGGTGCTGTCGATTTCAGAAGGCGGAACGGCCAGCCCGCGGCCCGTGTTTGCGGCCCGGGAAATGATGATGAAAGCCGATTCGCCGGTGCCCATCGAAGCGGGTGAAAACACCTTGAGCGCCAATGTGTCGATCATCTGGGAAATCGAGCCCAGCCGGTAAGGCATCCCGCAATCGCGGACAATTGCCGGACCATGACCGGCAATTGTTCCGTCCTGGCTAAAGTCTTCGCCACCACACCTGCATCGGTTTTTCGGTTTCTTCCGCCTCGCCGACATCCTGCCATGGACAATGCGCCACAACGCCCCGGAGCTTGTCGTATCCGTGTTTTTCCCAAAACCTGTCAAGATACGGCACACTTCCGGGCCCGGGGCTATGGTTTTCAGACCGGATGACGCAACAAAGCATGCTGGTCTCATAACCGAGGCGTTTCGCATGCTGCTCATATGCCACAAACATCTCATGGCCCAAACCGCGCCCCCGATACCGGTGATCCAGCACGATTTCGGCAAGATAGAATATGCTGCCGGTGTCGTGACCACGCGATTCGAGCGGTTCCCGATACGCGCTGAGTGCGTTCTTTAATGGCTTGCCAGCAACTGTGCCAATGAGGCAGTTGCCATCAAAGCCACCAACCGTAAGGCCTTCGGAAAGCTGCGCTTGACGCCTGAGATAGTTGTGCTCGAAGGCAAGGGAACCCGCATCAAGGTAAGGCCATTCCCGGAACACGCGCATTCTAAGCGTTGCGAGCTCTTCAATTCTTTGCACCTGTTCGGCAGGGGTCAAAGTTCTGATCTCGACAGGCATAAACGCACCCTTGGATTTGGCCGCGAAGTACAACGAGGCTACGGCAAGGTTTGGTTCCGCTCATGATCGCGAAGCGCGCCTCAATATTACCCACCCAACACCCAAAAGATGCAAATCAACTCTCACCAGACCAACCCGGAACCTTAATTGTGTTTTTACCCATTAAGGAAAACACCCTGGACATTCTCGACTAGAGCTTGTGCCACCAGACCTGCATCGGCTTTTCGGTTTCTTCCGCCTCTCCGACATCCTGCCACGGAAAGTGAACGACGGCGCCCTCCAGCTTTTGATAGCCCCGCTTTTCCCAAAAGGGATCGAGAGGGCGGTAATCGGCCGGTTTCAAGGGATGATCGCCGGGACGGACAACACCGCAGAAGGTAGCATATTCGTAGCCAAGACGGCGCGCGTGGGCCTCGCGCTCGTCAAAGAACCTGTGACCAATCCCCTGCCCTCTGAAGGCCGGGTCCAACACGGATTCTGCCATGTAGAAAATCTTGTTCACGTCGTATCCGCGCTCTTCGAACGGCCTCCGGAACTGGATCACCTCGTCTTCCATGGGCTCTCCGGTCGCGGCCCCGACCAGCCGGTCACCGTCGTAAGCCCCTACGATGATAGCGCCCTCGGTATCGACATAGCGCTGCAGGTATTTCCTTTCGTAGGCCAGCGTGCCATCGTAAAGATAGGGCCAGGCCCGAAATACGGAGATCCGCAATTCGGCAAGACCGCCCAGCGCGTCCACCAGACCGGAACCTGTCAGGGTCCTTATTTCAATCGACATCCAGCCACCCTTAAGTTATTTGCCGCCTATATATGCTACTTAGCCGCGAAAATGAATCATTGAGGTTTTCGCGTCAAAACGTTATGTAAGTTGCTCCGGTTTCGAGGTCGATACCTCATTTACTCCGGTTTCATCTGCTGGTTTGGGAGAGCGAAATGAAAACAAGCGCCCTCGTCGAACTGGGGATGGACTTGGAGGCTCGTGCTGCAGAAGGCGCCAAGCGCGTTGCCGAGCCAAGAAGCATCTCCCAGAGTGAAGACAACAAGACGGCTCCGGCTGCCGCCGATCCTGCGGACGACCGCCTGGACCATTTCATAGAAAAAGACGGCGTCCACTGCGCAGGCGCGCACTTGATCATCGACCTCTACGATGCAGAGCGCCTTGATGATCTGAACCACATGGAAACAACCTTGCGAACCTGTGTCGATGAGGCCGGGGCAACGTTGCTGCACATCCATCTGCATCCGTTCGAACCGACCGGGGTCAGTGGTGTGGCCGTTCTGGCGGAAAGCCACATCTCGGTTCACACCTGGCCGGAGGCGGGTTATGCAGCCTTCGACGTTTTCATGTGCGGTGATGCCAGGCCGGAAAAATGCGTCGAGGTGCTCGAAAACGCGTTCAAGCCGGGCCGCACCGAGGTATCCGAACTTCTGCGCGGCAGGAAAGTGACATGAATGACGGTCTGACATTCAACGAGACGCTCTACCCGGGACTCAAGGTCTCCTACAGTTGCGAGGACATCCTGTTCCAGCAACGCACCGAACATCAGGATCTGGTGCTGTTCACCAACCCGGTCTTCGGCAAGGTCCTGATGCTCGACGGCATCACCCAGGTCACGACCGCAGACGAGTTCATCTATCACGAGATGATGTCCCATGTGCCGCTGTTCGCCCATGGTGCTGCCCGAAAGGTGCTCATCGTCGGCGGTGGCGACTGCGGTTTGGCGGAGGAAGCGCTGAAGCACAAGAAGCTGGATCATCTGGTTCAGGTCGAGATCGACCGCTCCGTCGTCGATTTCTCCCGTCAGCACTTCAACGATTTCAATGCTGGCGTTCTGGATGATCCGCGCTTCGAACTTGTCATCGGCGACGGCATGAAGTTCGTATCGGAGACGGATCTCACATTCGACGTCGTCATCGTCGACAGCACCGATCCGCAGGGACCCGGCGCCATTCTGTTCTCGGAGGCGTTCTACCGGGCGGTGCATCGCTGCCTGAAGCCCGGCGGCATCCTGGTAACGCAGAATGGCGTGCCGTTCCTGCAACGCGGCGAACTGGTTACCAGTCTGGAGCGTTTCACCCGGATCTTTCAGGACGGGGCGGCCTATATCGCGGCAATCCCGACCTATTTCGGCGGACACATGACATTGGGCTGGGCGAGCGACGACGCAACCCTGCGCAAGGTGCCGCTCGCGACCCTTGAAAAGCGCTTCACGGCCGAGAACTTCCAAACCAGATACTACACGCCGGAAGTCCATCAGGCCGCTTTCGCCCTGCCCCGCTTCATTCTGGACGCGGTTGAGGAGGGACGGGAAAAAGGCCGCAGCTAATTGCCGTCGCTCAAATACAGGCCGTGTTTCGCGGCCTGACACAAATTGAATTCGGCCGCCCCGTGTCTTTCAGCCCCCGCTCGCGCTCCGCAACAGAGGGGCTTAAAAACCCTGATGCGTTTGTTTCAAGTTCAGTAAAACCGATAAGGGCACACAACACCTGATACTGAATAACGTTTCAACTTTTAATAAATATCGTATCAATAATTTTTACACGATTGCAGATCGTCCAAGAATATCCAGATAATATTCATTCCCCCAACCGATAATTTTTCCTTCCGCAATTTACTGCGTGGGATGCAACCAGCATCACGAGACCAGTTATGACACCTCAAGCAAACTATTGGCATTTATGGACAGACGATCAGGGCATATCTCACCAAACACAATGTGAATTCAAAGGGTTTGTGACCGAGGTTTTCGCGCCGCCCTCTCCCCCCACCCATATCGACAGGTTGAAGGTCACACCGACCTCCATGGTGGTCGGGGTCCTGGAGCCGGGCAAAGTCTCCCATTGGCACAAAAACCCGAAACCACAGTGGATCATACCGCTGTCGGGCCGCTGGTATGTCGAAAGCATGGACGGCACACGGGTGGAAATGGGACCGGGCGAGATTTCGTTCGGCGAAGACCACACCTCGGAACCCGATGCCCAAGGACGCATCGGCCATCTGTCGGGAGCAGTGGGTGATGAACCGGCCGTTTTGCTGGTCGTCCAGATCGAAGACGACCCGGCGGCGGGCGGCCAGTGCCGGTTTTGATACCCTACCCAAGATCTCCCAAAATCGACGTTTTGCCATAAGGAAGCCTTTCAAGACACACTCTGCCCTGAAAGGCCTTCCCCGAGAAAAAGTGCTTCAGCTAGAGCAACTTACACTGTATTGCACTTCGCGCTTGAATTTGCCGGGCCTAGTCTCGCGCCTCCAGCCAGATCCGCGCTGTCTCCATGTTGCCCGACAAGACGCCTTCGGCGAGCTTTCGGCCGACAACTGCCCCGAACTTGTAGCCATGGCCGGAACAAGCGGAAACGGCCACCAGTCTGCCAAAGTCCTTCAGAAAGAAATGCTCATCCGGCGTGAAGGTGTAGGCACAGGTCGCAACATCCGCGATCCCGTAGTCCGTAATGCGCGCAAAGGGCGGCGCAAAGTAATTGCGGATCTGTTCGCCCTCCCCCGGAGCTGCCGTCCGATCCGCATCCGGCGGGCCTTTGCGCTTGTGAATGCCGGCCCCGACTTTCAGACCGGTCCCGGCAACAGGCGGCAGCACATAGCCGTCCACGGTCCCTCCGACATCGAGAATAACCGGCCCGGCCTCCCAGGCGGAACGCAGGTCCTCGGGCGGGGTCAGATAGGCAACCGCCGTCCGGTAGGTTGTCAGCGTCCCTGACAATTCCGGAAGCAAGCCAAGCACCCAGGCTCCGGCGGTGATAATCACCTTGTCCGCCACCAGACGGTCTCCATTGGCAAGGGTCACGGCGCCTTCTCCCGCATCAACGGCCGTGACCATTGCATGTTCCATGACCGCAGCCCCCTGCGCCTTCAGCCAGTCGCGCAGACCGGACGCAATCTTCCGGCACAACAAGACCCCGCCTTCCTCACTGAAAGCGCCGAACCGGATGGTATCACTGTCGATGAAGGGATAACGATCTGCCGTTTGTGTGGGGCTCATGCTCTCGAACGGATACCCGCCCGCGGCCAGCCCGTCCCGGTATTGCTCCCCTTCATCACCTTCAACTTGCGACAACAACAGGAAACCGGTTTCGGCCAGATGACTTGCGCCCAGATCGTCCCACAGCCTGTCCCAGGCGGCAAAGGCTTCCCCCATGCGCCGCTGATATCCGCCCTGACCACCATAAGCCCTGCGGATGATCCGGTGCTGATCGCCTGACGCAGACATCGGATTGGGGATCGGCCCCTGTTCGATAAGAGTGACACCGACACCCTGCTTGGTCAGAGCCCAGGCAGTGCTCAAGCCGGAGATCCCGGCCCCAACGATAATGACGTTCATGAATGACTTCCGAAATGGCAGGAGCGGTCACGCTAGTCTCTTGAACCGGCTTTTTGCAAGAGATGGTCTGTCCCGACTTCATTCCGGCCGGTTTGAAACCGGCATCAGAAGTGCTCATCCGGACCTTTGTGACCAAAAATCCGGTTCGCCTCTTGTTCTTCTACCGGAATGCCATAGCCTTGCTGTCCGGCAGGAAACCGGCGGAAGCCCGGTGGTCAGGGAGATAAACATGGATACGGATTTCGAGGCGTCGGTGACGGATCGGCGGCTGAACCATTTTCCCGACTGGGTGTATCTTCTCAGAGAATATTACGAGGCTTACCGGTTTCTGTCTTCGGGCGGAAGTGACCGGATCCGGGCCCATCAGCGGGCCGTGAGGGAGGCGATCAGCCGGGTGCAAAAATCGAACGCCCCGTTGCGCTTCGACAGCCCCGCACACAAGCCGGTGACTGCCCATCTCAAAAGGGCGCTTGACGAAGGCCGTCTTGAGCGGACCGCCCCTCTGATCCGGGCAATCGAAACCGTTCAGGACAGTCTGATCTGGCAATATGGCTATGAAAAGATCCCGCGCGGTCTGGAACGCAATTATGCATATGCGGAAATCTGCGGTCCGAACGGACCTGTCCTGACGGACGAGGTGATTCTGGGCCTCGTTCTGTTCGCCCCCGATTGCACCTATCCGGCGCACGCGCATTCAGGCATATACGAAAGCTATCTCTGCCTGTCGGGAGCCGTCTCCGAAAACCACCAGGGGGTCTATGCCGCAGGCTCGATGATCTTCAATCCGCCCGAGCATACGCACCGGATCACGGTCTCCAAACTGGAACCGGCCCTGCTTGCCTATGCCTGGATCGGCCCGCGAGAGCTTCTCGCCGGCCAGAAAATGGTCTTCAACCGCAAGCGCCGCAGCAAATAGGCTCCAGTGGTTAATAAGCGCGGCGCGGTCAATGAAAACCGCGCCGCGTTCCAGGGTTTGTTGGCACTGCCACAAACGGTTTATTGCGGATCATAGTCCTTGTAGTTGTACAAAGCCTTTTGCGAATACCAGATGCCCTGCCGGCTGGAGGTCGTCGACCGCTGCTTGTTGGCCTCAGCGAACACCTTGCCGGCCTCACGGTTCTTGTTGGTGTGGTATAGCGACCATCCGCGCAGCATTTTCGCCCCGCGATCTTCCCGGCCTTTTGCCGCATTCTGTTCCAGCAGCGTCAGTGCTGTATCGTAGTTCCCGGCCTTGAACTCCTTTTGAGCATTCCGGACCAGCGAGTTCGAGCTTCTGGTGCTCCTGCGCGTGGATGCCCGGACGGGTGCCGAGGCAACCCGCAATTGCTCCAACTCGGCAACCGACGCATAGTCATCAGCATATTTGGCAAGAAGCGCATTTCGCTTTTTTATCTGCTTGGTATTTTGCGCAACCAGAATAGCGCCTATGGCAGCATTTTCGTTCGGCTCGAAATCCAGGGACTTGTCAAACCACTCCCCGGCCTCGGGCAATTTATCCTGCTCGTAGAAATACCAGCCGAGTATCTGGGCAGCGTCTGCGTCTCTCGCGTCATTCACGGAACTTGCAAAGCGGAACAGCCGCTGTCCTTCGATCGGAGTTTGCGGATCTTCTATGATCTCAAGCATCATCACCTGATGATAGGCCGTCCGGATAAGCGCATCATCGGAAGCGCGCTGATAAGCAAGGTTTTCCGCAGCCTCCAGATCACCCATTTCGCGCAGAGACAGCACGGCCCCTTCAATCGCCTTGTTGGAAGGGCCAACGTCCAATGAGAGCTGGAAGTAGGACAGCGCCCTAGGGTAATCGCGGCGCGTGAAATAATACCAACCAAGCAATTCAGCATCTGCCTGATTTCCGTTGACCCGCGCAGATGTATCAACATCGTCGAGATCTTCCTGCGTTGGCTTGACCTGCTTCTTGTTCATGGAAGTGATAATCGAGCTGCGGGCCAGATCGAGCGCCACCCCCTCGAACTCCGAGCGGCCGTAAAGTGTCCCCTGGTTGCCTTCAATCATCCGCTCGACAACCGGACGCGGGAACAGAACCGCCGCCTTCTGGACCGTCGCCCGGCGTTCGGCAGGGTTCCTGCAATTGGCCAGAATATAATAATACGCGTCCAGCGACTGGTCCGTGTTCCCTGTCTTGTTGAGCGCTTCAGCCGTGCGCCAGATCATGTCGATTTCCGCACACACCAGCAACTCCGGGTTCCGGGATGCCACTTCGATCACGGCCGGATAGTCCTTGCTGTCCGAAGCCGTTTTGATCTTCCGCCTTGCATCCTCCAGAACAATCTGGCGGGTCAGTTCATTTGATGGCCGGTAGCCGGGATTCTCCCGGACATATTCACGGATCTTGGCATATAGTTCTTGCGTCTTACCCGCCGCGAACAGGTCCCACAGCGGCTGCTCGTCAAGGATGACACGGTCCGTGTCGTAAATGTCTTCCGGCGGCTCCCATTCCGGGTAGAGGGATTGCAAGCGCCGGATTTCCGCAGACACGCGGGCGATCTCTCCGTTGCGGGCATAATACCGCAAGGCCGTTTCATCAACGCGTTTATTGTCAGGATCCAAATCGGGCGCAGAGGCAAGCGAACCATCCGGATTGGTCCGTGGAATTGCCCAGGGCTCGGCAGATCCACCTTGCCCGCCGGGCGCAGAAGAGCCGCTTCCGTCCAGCTCGAAGGTCTGGTTTTGCTGTGCGGGTGCGACTTCCCACGGCATGGTTTGTGCCTGCGCCAAGCCGCTGACCGTCAGCGCGGCAATCAGGCTCAATGTTCGAGCGACAGACATGATGGATACCTCTCAGCAATTAGGACGACCGTCAGGAACTGCAGCGCGGTCGGATAGTAGTTGTCGCCGCCAAGCTTGAGCAGCGACCCATTGAGTGGTGTGCCGTCGTGCAGGCACCGGCTCAAAGCAGCGATGGCCGAATATCCCCGCCCCTGCATCTGGCCAAGCCATTCACCCGATGAGGTTTCGACGACAGCCGCGCCGCCCATTTGCCGGGTGGCAAAGTCGGCTGCCAGATCCTGGCGCTTCGGATCATCATCAAACGCCAGATACAGGGGGATCCGGACCGCATTGTATCCAAAAGCATCCTCGAACTGCCGTGACGGGGCCACCCCGTCCGGATTGATTTCGATCCAGTCGGGCGGCAGGTAGGATGGCGCCTGTTGCGCCGCCGTCAGAAGGGCATCGCCGGAGGACGATATCCCTTCCCAAAGGCCGGAACTGTCGACAGAACCAGCCGCTTCAAACGCCGGATAAACCCAATAGGACAGATTGAAGGTCGTTGCGTCTTCGCTTTCAAAACCCTCCATGCCCGGAAGCAGGGCCGGTCCATAGGGCGTGTCTATGACAAGATCGCTCAGGATATCCCTGTATATATCTGCGGCAAGCCTGGCATCATTCTCGTTGCCCCATCGCTTGTAGGCTTCGACCAGCGCCCAGGCGATCAACAGATCACCATCGGTGGCATTGTTTGAATCGGTGACTTCGTAAGCGCCTGCTTCTCCTGTCCTTTCAACCTTCCAGGCAAACAGGTTATCCTCGCGGACCTGCAGGTTTGCTATCGCGAAATCGCGGATCCGCTCAAACGCGTCCCGGTCACCGGCAGCGACAGCCATCAACATGCCGTAGCCCTGACCTTCACTGTGGCTGATATCGTTGTTCGCATCGTCCTGGACGGCGCCGTCGTCGGTCACAAACGCCGCCAGGAAGTTCCGCCATGCCGCATTCATCCAGAGCGCCATGCCCGGATCCCCTTGCGCGACAGTTCCGAAGGAGGGCGTTTCAGGCATTGCGGGCGGGACAAGCGCCAGCAACGACAACGCGGCTCCCGACAGAAGACCTGCCAGTTTGGCTTTCCTCGTCATCGGCCGGCCCTTTTCAGCATGAACAGATAGACCGAGCCGAGCACGATCGCGAAGACAATCACGAACAGGCTGAACTCGAACGGATGATTTGACACCATCCCGGCCACCACAAGCCGGGTATTTTGCCAATTCAACGGATTGGCCGCATCGGCATAGTAAGTTGGCGACTGGAGCCTGCCGGACACGATCCGGCCATTTTCACTGTTGTAGTAGGACGTGTCGCCCTTGAGCCAGGAGAGGCGTTGCTGCCCTAGCAATTCGTCAACACCGAACTTGAGGTCCTCGATTGTGTTGCCGGTGACAACTGTCCAGGTTTCCTGTTTGACCGGCCGCCCGAGCAATGCATTCCATTGCCCTTCCGGCGTCAGATCCGAAGCGCGTTGTAAAAACACAACGTCCGCCCTCGCCGGATCACCCTGAACGATGGCGAGGTTTTGCCCGCCGATGTCGAACCCGTATTTGCGCAGCCAAACAGTAACGGTATCGTAGCCACTATCGAGCCAACCCGTTGAGCGAAGGTAGGCGTCTTCAAGACTGTCGCGCGAGAAGATCGGCCGCGAAGAGCTGGTCGTTTGCCCGGCATCGGGAAGGATTGTATCGGCAGTCAAGGGTCCGTCTTCGGTTGATGCAGCAATCACAGGCGAAGGGTTCGAAGTGGTTCGCGCGCCCCTCAACGACCTGATGCTGTCAACGGATTGTTTTGCCTTGCCACTCAACAGGCCCTCGGGTGCCACGATCAGCCCGGGCTTGTCGCCAACGAACCCGTTGATGCGCTTGATCGAGACCGGTTTTACTTGCTGGCTCATCGCGGCCGACGCGACGATCAGATCCGCAGCAGCCTCCAGCGCCTCGGGATGCCCTGCCGGGACCTGAATTGACGTGGACGCCGCATTGTCAGCCGGTGGCGGCACCATATTGGCCGCCGACAGGTTGGGCACCACACGCATGTCGGCAAACGACCCGAAGGTCATCGACGAGTTTGAGGAATTGAAGTACAGACGGTCATAGTTGCCATCGGCGGCAGCGACGCAGGCCTCATCACTCTCGGCAAGCGTTGTGAACTCGAACCGGACATCGTTCCGCCCGGCGCTGAACCCTCCAAGCGGGATGCTCAGCAGGTCAACGGGGTCGACACCTTCACCGGCGAGGCTGGCAGACGCCACAGGCTGGCCGTTTACGAAAATCTGCAGCCGGTTGTCGAATGACAGCGGGTTCAGCGTACGTGCATCCACCCCGATCCGGACTTTGCTGTAGTCGCCGGAAAACATGGCCTGTGGCAGATTGAGCGGGAACTCGACATTCATCTGTCGCCCGGTGAAGTTGATGCTCGGCACGCCGGCGTCGGCAAGGGTAATCCGCTCATTCGGGGACACATGGTACCCGAACTGGTTTTTGAATTGCCTCAAGCCTTCCGGTGAGCCAACAGCCGGAATGTCCTGTAACCGTGACGCCAGATTGTCGATCGCCTGATCCAGAGCGGCAGGATTGTCTGCCTCGACTACGAGCTGGAGCAAACCGGTCGAAGGATGTTCAAACAGGCGTATTCCGGGAAAGACCTGACGGCCGGACTGAAGCCGTGGCTGATATTTGGCAACTTCGTCATCGGTCCCGACAATGATTTCCAGCCCGGTCCCGTCAGTTTCCTGCGTGCCGATCCGCATGTCCGGGTTTGCGTACTGCCCGAAAGCTGCGACCAGCTGAGCCACTTCCAGTGCGCGATCCAGATGGGCACGATCGGTCAAGCTCGGACCTTTGAGAGCAATTTGGGTTGCCCCCACAGCGTTCGGCATAACCCCCCTCAAGGCACCCAATTCGCCCAGGGGCACGGGTTGCCCCGGAACATAACCGCTGGTGTAGACGAAACCGGTATTGGCCGGATTGACTGCCGTCCAAAGCTCCCAGGTCGCCGGAACACTGCAATCCACCCGGTGCCGGTGCCGTGCTGCAAAGGTCACCGAATTATAGCCTTCTTGCAAGAGCCCTGCGGGCAGGGAGAAGGTCTGGAGCGCTTCGCCACCGCTGGCATCAATCGGCATACGTCCCACAAGACGGTCGTTGACATAAATTTCCAGCGCCGACAGGTCAGGCAATATCGAAATCGCACTCAGCGCTTCGACCTGCAGCCCCCGGAGTTTCAACGCGTCTCCTTTTGGGACATACACATGAAAAGACTTCAGATTGTGCTCACCTTCAAGACGAAGCTGATTGATCGAGCCGGACACCCGGCGCAGGTGTTTGCCCTCAGCAGCCGGACCTTGGGCCGGAAACAGCGTCAGACCGGATAGTGTCCCTTCCTGTGCGCTTTGAGCAGAGGCAGACGGTGCCTGAAGTGTCAGGGCCGCCCCGGCCATCAAGACGGGAACGAGTGTTCTGGCAAAAGAAAACATCATTTTTCCTCACTTGACGCGGGCTTGGGCGGTGTTCAGTGGAGCCGGTTCCGCAGCAGGTTGCTTGTCGGCCGATCGGCTGGTCCGTTCTGAAATGGCTTCAAGAGGCACCCGCAAGCCCGACAAAATCGCCCACCGGATCAGCCGGAACGAGCTGCCCGTCACCGAACCGTAAACAAGCTTGCGTCCATGAAGCATGCGCGGAATGGTCAGGTCGCCATAAACCAGTGTGCTGGCTGCGGCCGCCCGCGACGGGATGTCTCCCATGAAGGCCGCGCCGAGAAGCGCGCCTCCAGCCGGAGATGTCCGCTGTGTTGCAATGCGCAGTTCGATCGTTTTGCTGTACTGCGAAGTGCCCGGACCTTCTTTGCCTTCACCGGCCAAACGGATGGTTGCAAGAGCACCGATTGCAGTGTGCAACTGGATCGGGCTCAAGGGCTCGATCAACACACCATTGGCATTGGCTTCACGAACGACAGCCGGAACCGACAGGCTTCCCTGTTCGAAGACCACCTTGCGGTTGGTGGTGACACGCGGGAAGCGGCGCACCTGCTTGCGTTCCAGAACAGCCCCGAGCCCTGCCCCGGCGATCAGCAGATTGAAAACCTGCCAGGTTCCGACCACGATCAACAGCGTCGTTTGCGACGGGTCGGTGAAAAGGCGCCACACGAACAGGGCCGTTCCGATCACCATCGCTGCGAAAAACAGGATGTAGGGCAAAGCCAGTCCGGACAGATGGTCCTTCTCCAGGGTCTCGCCTTTCGCGGTCACCGCAAATTTGGGCCGCCGCGGGTTCAGCATGACCGAGAAGATCGCAGAAGCGAGGTAGACCGACTGGATGTATTCGTAAAGCTCGGAGATCCAGGGCCAGCGCAGACGTCCATAGACCTTCGCCTGCACCGCCACCACCGCAGCGATATAGATAATGGTGTAGGCGATGAACTCCTGAGGCGAGGCCACATAGATGTTCATGTTGAAGATCAGGAACAAGAGCGGCGCGATCATGAAGGTCAGACGCGACAGGGGGAACAGCCAGAACAGCGTGTTCGTGGTGTAGGCCACCCTCTGGATCGGGCGCAGTCCCCTTTTAAACAAAGGATTCTTCAGCAACAGGATCTGCAGCATGCCACGGCACCACCGCGACCTCTGGCCGATGAAGCCTGAAAGGGTTTCAGGTTGCAGACCGGAAATCATCGGACGCGGAATATAGGCACTGTCCCAGCGCCGTGAGTGAAGCTCCAGCGAAGTCTCGCAGTCTTCGGTGATCGAAACCCCTGCAAAACCGCCCACTTCATTGAGCGCTGTCCGGCGCAGTACCGCAGCCGAGCCACAGAAGAAGGCAGAGTTCCACTTGTCGAGCCCGCGCTGGACCATCCCGTAAAACATGTCGTTTTCAGACGGCATGTATCCATGAGTGTCGAGGTTCTTCTCGACGGGATCCGGATTGAGAAAGAAGTGCGGCGTCTGGAGAAGGCCCAGTTTGGTGTCTTCGAAATATGCCACTGTTTCGCGGAGAAATTCCCGCGACGGCGCATGATCGGCATCGAAGACAACAATCAGTTCACCGGCCGATTCAGTCATCCCGAAATTCAGGTTACCGGCTTTTGCCCGTTCGTTCCGGGGCCGGGCCAGATACTTGGCTCCAAGTCTCTCGCAGATTTCCAGGAGCTCGTCGCGGCGCTTGAGCGCGGCTTGCGCGACGGCCGGATCACCGGAATTGACCCGTTCCCCGGTTGCACCATCATCCAGCAGATAAACGGTAAACTTGTCTTTCGGGTAATCGAGGTCGCAAGCTGCCGCAATGGTGCAAGCCACCAAGCCGGGATCTTCATTGTAACTCGGAATAAAGACATCAACCGTTGGCGCATCGGCGTCATTTGTCAGGTTTTTTCGGGGCCGCGTGTACGGATCTGCAACCATCATTGCCGACAGGAAGAACATGGCAATACAGAAAAATTCGGCTGCAAGCAGTATGATACCGGGAATGAAGTCGACAAGATTGTCGATCGGAGGGACTGTCTGTGTTGTCCGCCAATAGAGATAGCGCCCGACAAGCACGCCCCCCATCGCAATGAAAATCATTCGTGCAAGTTGACCCGGCACAAACCTGAGCAGAAGCATCGCGATCAACACAGAGATGCCCATTACAAGTTGTGTTTCGACAGATATCGGCAAGGACACAACAAAGAATCCGAACAGTGTCGCTAAAAGTGCCAATATGAAACCAAGATAACGTGCCATGCCAAGCCCCCAAAGGCTTTATACTTTAAAACTACTGAACAATACCTAAATCCAGCAGTTCGCCCAACGATGCAGCTGATGGATTGACTGCATTGTCACCTAACGTCAAGGCAGAATGCAAGTTTGCCCGCGCTCATGGAAATGCTCAAAAATGCAACCAACTGATCTCTCGACCTCCGTAACGCAAGACACGGGCCAACTGGCAAAGAAGCGCCGAAATCAGCGCATGTACGTAGAAATCAGAAGTGTCAGATAGAGGAAAACAGATATTTCAGCGAATAATTGCCATATTCGAATATGCAATTCCGGCCTGCGTCCCAAAATTGGAAAGTGTGCTGCGAAAAGCCGGCAACTCTTCACCATCTCATGAGCCAAATCTGCACACAGGTCAAATGTCCAATTCGGGAAGTGAATTAGGCTAACAGCCGGTATGGCAGTCTCTCGATCGGGTTCGAACCACCAGCCTCGCCGTCGAGCCAGTATCTGGAGACATCAGCGCATTGCGGTGCGCCGTGTCTCCGTTCTCCCAAAGGCAGACAAAAAACAACCGCCGCAACGGCTAGAAAAATTTCTTGGTCTTGAGACGCCGCCGGGTCAGACCACAAACTGAAAAATGACCCCGGACAAGACGGCTCCGCTCACCCCGAGACCCAGATAGGTGGCAAATACCCTTGGCTTGACCAGTGACCACACGGCCGCCATGGCAGGGATCGAACTGATGGCGCCCGCAATCATGAAAGCCATTGCCGCACCTGCGCTCATGCCCTGTTCGGTCAATCCGGCGAGCAGCGGCGGGGCGACATAAGAGTTCAAATAAGCCGGCATTCCGACAAGCGCGGCAATCACGATCGGCCCAAGCCCCTCCCCACCGACGACGCGCGCGATCAGACTGGCGGGAACATAGGTAACGAGCAAGGCTTCCAGCACATATGCCAGCGCCAGCCATTTCACCAGGAAGGCGGCATTCGCGATCAGTTCGGCACGGAATGTGGAACGCCGCGCCTCTTCCCGCCAAAACCGCCAAAGCGGCTTTCCGGCAAAGGGCGATGGCCCGCAGCCACAGCCATTCGGCGACACCGTCTTGAGAGGACTGCCAAAAGCCCCGCGATCCAGAAACACCTTTACGCTCAACCCGCCAAACAAGCCAAGCGCCACCGCAAAAACCGCCTTTCCGATTGCAAACGGCCATCCAAGCGAGGCAGCTGTGATCAGCAGGGTCGGCGGGTCGATCAGGGGCGATGACAACCAGAACGCCATGACGGCGGAAAGAGGGGCCCCGACCGCAAGCAATCCGGCAATGAAGGGGATGACCTCGCAGGAGCAGAATGGAGCCAGACCGCCAAAAAGCGCGGCAAGCGTAATCGCCTGCAGCTCCCTGCCCTGAAACGCACGGCCAATGGCCGCTTCCGCACCTGCCGCCTTCAGCAGGGCAATCAACAAAACGGCAATGGTGACATAGGGCAAGGTTCCGGCAAAAGCATTTGCAGCGAAGCGGACAACGCCAAAGGCATTTTCCGGATCAAGCAAGGCCACCAGAACCGGCACAGCGACGACCACCGTCCAGGGTGTCGCAAGACGTTTGGCGGCTGTTTTGGCGAAGGCCCAGCGATCCGGTGCGGCTACGGGCGTGGCGGCCGCACAGCAGGACGCTTCAGTCTTTGAAGACACCATCACAACACCTCCCCTGCAACTGAAACCGGATCACCGGAGGGCACTCCGGCCTCGGCACAACATTCTTTCAGGATATATCCGGCAAGGGCTTCGAGGTGATCGAACTCCGCCCGGCTGTTTACCGTGCGGCCGGACTTCTCCTGAGCGATCAGACCCGCAGAGGTGAGAAACTTCAGGTGATGCGCCAGGGTTGATGCCGCCAGCCCCGTCCTTGCCTGGATATCCCCGACCGCCAGCCCGTCCGGCCCTGCCTTGACCAGCGTCAGCAACACCTGCAGCCGCGCTTCCGAGCCGAGGGCTGCAAAGCCCTGTGCAGCCTGTTCGATAATCATGCCAACCTCAAAACCATATAACCAGTTTTATAGTTATATTAAGTTTTCGCAAGTTTCAAGGGCGTCCATGACTGCCCAAGACCAACAGCAGCCGTTTCAGATACATGCTTACAAATTCAGGCTGACTCGGCGGCCGCACTGCCACTGACCTGAGCCATCCAGTCCGACAGATTGTAGTAGGTGGTGATCCGGGCAATCTTGCCATCCCGGATCTCGAAAAAGCTGCCGACCGGGAGCTTGTATGTCTGCCCATTCGCTTCGGGCAATCCTTCATCCGTTTCCAGGTAGGTCCCGCTGATGATGAACTCAGCAGCGGCCCGGGTCCCATCTTCGGAGACCAGCAACATCAAGTCGGACAAGCGCTCCTTGTAGCAACGCGTCATATGAACATTGAAGGACCAGAACTTGTCCTTGCCAATCCGGCGCTCCCCCTGATTAACGTCATGGATCACGTCTTCCGTGACCAGACTTTCCATTTTTGCCGTATCGCCGGCGTTAAAGGCTGCAAAGTAGGTGTTGATCAGTGCGCGGGATTGTGTGTGCGGCATGAGAAAGGCCTTTATCCGGTGGAGCTACAGAATGCCGTCTGAACAGCATGTTGCACACAGCCTTTTCCGTTGTGCCGGAGAAATGCAAGCCCTCTTGCGTGGAAACCCTTAAAAACGAACGGCGAAGCCCAGCATGGGCCCATGGGTGACAGTGTCGTAGGAGAATGCCCCCTGCCCGGTCTTGTCATTGTCATTGTCATAATCAACGCCGGTGGCCTTGTATTGCAAATGAAGCGCATAGCGGTCGCTGAAGTGGTATCCAAACCCACCTTGCGCACCCCAGGTAAAATCCGACACCAGACCGAATCCACCGACATTGCCGCTGCCATAGACCGACCAGGCCGGTGTGAAAAAATACTGGCCACGCAAGCCGATCACCGGATCGACCCAGTTTTCGAGTATGTCCCTTGAAAAGCTGATACCGGGAATGGCTGCCGTGACTTCCAGGTCATTGTGCCACCAGCGCACGCCCGCATAGGCCTCCGCCCAGTTGCGGCTTTGCTGCCAGAGGCGGTAGCCCAGAAACGCTTCCGTCACGAGCTGTTTGACGCCGCTCTTGACCGATCCGCCAACAGTGGGAAACGTGGTTCCCGATCCGAGGTTCATATAGGCGACGTCAAGTGTAGCGCCCCAGCGATTGTCATAGAGCACTTCGAAATGCGCCATGGCTCCGAATTGCAGATTTTCGAAGATCGTCCCCGGGGACACATTGAGATCGGTGTTCGGCAAGCGCCCGACCTGGGCAGTGCCATCGATTGACGGAGCCAGAAGATAAGGCGCAAAAATGAACTGCCAGGTCTTTCCGGGCTCTGCTGGAGCTTGCACCGGCAACTCTACGGAAGGTTCGGCAAAAATATCCGCCGCCTGCGCTTCGCCTGCAACAACTCCCGCCAAAGCCAGTGAAAACAGTGCCCGCACACTTTCCTCCACGCATCGATCCCGCAACGGTAAAACGATAGGACACAAGACAGAGGCATTACAACTTTATAACGAATGTTTCCCGTATTTCATCAATCAAGTTCTGCGAGCGCCTTGCCTCTTGTCTCAATCCGGTATTTCCAGGTCACCCAGGCCCCAATCAGGGATGTGATGATCAGTCCGGCCAATAGCGCGTCCGTACCGATCGCTGCCAGAAGCACCGGAAAAAGAAAAGCGGTTGTGACCGCCCCGATCTTTGCAATCGACGCAGCAAGTCCCGCGCCTGCTCCCCGGAAACGCGTCGGGAAAACCTCGCCGGCGATCAGGTAGGTCTGCGCATTCGGACCAAGGTTGTTCATGAAATTGAAAAGCATGAAACCGGCAAAAATCAGCGGGACCTGCATGCTTTCTCCCAGATGACCGCCGAGCGAGGCAACAAAGAGCCCAACTGCACAGCCGATAAAGCCAAAAACCTGAAGGCGGATGCGCCCGACCTTGTCGGCCAGCAAAATCGCAAAAATGATCCCGACGATCAGCAACACATCTATCATCGCCGCGCCTTTGGCTGCCAGCATGTCATTTCCGACGAGTTCTGCCGTGGACCTTGCATGCCCGGGCGCGTTCCCGAATGCAGTTGCCAGAACCACCGGCGTAAATATCCCAATCCCGTAGGTTCCCAGATCCTGAAGAAACCACGGCACGGACGAGAGCATGATGGCCCGGCGCGCCTTGCGTTCGCGAAAGAGCGCCTTGAGACTTGCCAACCCGCCTTCGGACGCCTTGTCCGCGCGGACGTCTTTGGGAGGTTCAAGAACCACACGGTTCGGATATTGCGGATATCTTCGAAGCAGTTGCGTCATCGACTTCTCCGCTTCCGAAACCCGCCCTTTTTCCAACAGCCACATGGCGCTTTCGGGAATATAGAACCGTCCGATCGTCACCAGAACAGCCGGAATGATGGCTGCCGCATACATGTATCGCCATGCCTCAATAAACGGAAACCAGACTAGGACGAGATAACACATCCCGGTTCCCACAAGCGCCCCAATGGCCTGGAAACTGAACGCGCCAAGGACCAGCCGCCCTCTTTCGCGTGAAGGCATGTTTTCGGAAATCACCATATGCGCGGTCGGGTAGTCACATCCAAGCGCCACCCCCAGACCGAACAGGGCTATGAGCACCACGAGGTAGGATTGCGCGAACGCCAAAACCACCAGAAAGAACACAAACACGACCATCTCGATGATGAACATGTTGCGGCGGCCATAGTGATCGCTCAGCCCGCCAAGGGTGACCGCCCCGATCAGAATGCCGAAGAGTGTCGCCGCGCTGATCAACCCCACTCCAACCGCCGATAGTCCGAACTCGGTCGCAATCAATGTATGAGACACACCGGTCATGAAGACAATCATGCCCTCAAAGAATTTCCCGGCAGTCGCCAGCCACCAAATCCGCCATTGCATGGGTGTCAGCGCAATTTGACGCAAGGGCGTACCGTCCCGCCAAACCGGTGTTTCGTCAATATAGTCACCCGCCTGACGATATTCCGGTGGTTCAAAGGCAACCTTCTCCGCCACCTCGACAATTGTACGTGCGTCAACTTCGGCCATCTCAGCGCTCCGGGAAACCCCAACCTCGAAAGCACCGTAGAGGTAACTTGATGACAGATTTATTATTAATCAGCAAAACAAAATCTTATATTTGCTGTTATGTGTAAAAATTAATAAAAACCCAACCGAAACTTCATTAAATAACATTCAATCTCTTGAAATAATTACTTCTAATAATGCTTCCTACTTGATCTCTGATAGTGGTTTTCCTGCAGTTTCGATCCGGAAACGCCACGTGACAAGGGCTCCGGCAAGAGATGTCGCGACAAGTCCTGACAACAATGCTGTCTGCCCGAATTCCACCAGCAAGACGGGAAACAGAAAGGCGGTCAAAACGGCTCCAATCTTGGCCACGGAAGCCGCCAGACCTGCCCCCGCCCCCCTCAGGCGTGTCGGAAAGACCTCTCCGGCAAGCAAATAGGTTTGTGCATTCGGGCCAAGATTGTTCATCAGGTTGAACAGCATGACCCCGGCAATAACAAAATGGATCTGCTGGGTTGCGACAGCAAAGCTGCTCATCATGGCAAGGAACAGGCCAATTGCACAACCAACGAAGCCAAACACCTGCAACCGGATCCGGCCAACCCTGTCGGCGAGGATGACCGCGAGCACGATGCCCACGATCAACAGCAGGTCCAGCATGGCAGCCCCTTTGGCCGCCTCGATTTGCGTATGCAACAGCTCAGACAGCGAGCGGGCGTGCTGGGGGGCGTATCCGAAGGCCGTTGCGATGATCAGCGGCGTGAATATGCCGATGCCATAGGTCCCCAGATCCTGCAAGAACCAGGGGACGCAGGACAGAACCAGCGCCCGGCGGGAATTTTTTGTCTTCAAAAGCTCGCTCAGGCTCCTGAAACTGATCCCGATCGTTCCTTTCTGGTCATCCTGCTTCCGGGCCAGACGGACGCGGCTCGGATAGCGGGGCCGCCGGTCCAGCAATTGCTCCATCGCCTTTTCAGCCTCGGACACACGTCCTTTTTCCAGGAGCCACATGGCACTTTCAGGGATGTAGAACCGGCCGATCAAGACCAGGATCGCCGGGATAATGGCGATCGCATACATGTAGCGCCAGGCATGCAAATCCGGATGCACGACCAGAACCAGATAGGCAATTCCGGTTCCGACCAGAGCTCCAATCGCCTGAAAACTGAACGCACCAAGCACAAGCCGCCCACGCTCGCGGGACGGCATGCTTTCCGAAATGACCATATGTGCCGTGGGATAATCGCACCCGAGCGCCATCCCCATGCCGAACAATGCGATCAACACCGTCACATAGTGCTGCGACACGGTCAGGATGAACAGGAACAGGATAAACAGCACCATCTCGAAAATGAACATGCGCCGGCGGCCATAATAGTCGCTCAGACTGCCGAGCAGCGTTGCCCCTACCAGGATGCCGAGCAAGGTCGCAGCGGTAACGAGCCCGATCTGAACATTGGACAGCGCAAATTCACGGGCGATCAGCGCCTGGGAAACGCCGGTCATGAACACGATCATGCCTTCAAAAAACTTGCCCGCCGTTGCCAGCCACCAGATCCGCCATTGCATCGGCGTCAAAGCAGTGGAGGCGGCCGGGGTTCCATCCGGCCAAACCGGTGTTTCATCAAGGTAAGCGAGCGGCGAACGCCTGTCGTTTTGGGGCGAAGTGTCTTTGGATTGCGCGGGAAACGTGATGTTCGTGTCGTGTTTTGTCATCTGCGCACTTCACGTTTCAGGTTCTGGTCCCCGAAAGAAGAGTTAAAGGGTGTTCGGTGACAATTGCATGATGGTGCTCCGGCGACCTGCGCCGGGATCAGATCAGGTCATTCGCCCAAGCGCGGCGCTGCGACCTGCAAGCCCGGGGGCAAGAATGAGCAGCCGCCATCTCGTGGCCGGTAAAACCCTTCGTTTGGATTGTTGTTTCTGCCATTTCCGGAGAGCTCAACGCGGGGGACCGGAAACATGTGACCTCATGCCGGGTAACGCCCCGAACCCATGTATCTGTGCAAGCAATTAGGTACGGGAAGCGGGTTAGCCGTGCCCGGTCAGCCGATTAAACTATGAGGGTGCCTTATCACATCATTGCGCCGCAAGCTTGTGAACTATCCGTCATTGTTCAGCGGCAAGTTCCTGAACCACGGGACACTCAAAAACAGCCCCGTCAAGGGCATGCAATCGCCGGACTACGCCCGTTTTCCAGCACCAAGGGCTTGAAGCGGGAGCGCGCCAGGCGGCAACTCCAGTGCAAGTTTCGAAAAGCGCCCCCGGGGAACACGCCCCGGCCTGTTGTTTATGCGAAATTTGAGAGCGAGCCTGCAAGCACTCGCCCGAGATGTCTTATGACCGGCCCAGCATCCGGTCGAGGCTGATCGGGCCGGGTCCGGCTCCGGCAATCAGAAGCGACGCGAACCCGAACATGATTGCCAGCTCGCCGCCATTCAGGATCGGATAATGGCTGCGATGCGCGTGGAACAGGACGTAGACCACCGCCATGGTGATTGCCAGGATCAATGCCATCGGCCGCGTGAACAGGCCAACGGTCAATAGGCCACCGGCGACAAGCTGGATCACACCAATCAAGCCGCTTGTCGACATCAGCTCGACCCCGGTCTGGGAGGTCACCGGAATTCCGAAGAACTTGGAGGTGCCGTGCAAGAGCAGCAACAGACCGGTGGCAATGCGCAAAAGGCTCAGAAAAATATGCGTGAAACTGTTGAGGAAACGCATCAGGGGCTCCGTTGTGATCAAATCATGTCCGAGCCTCTAAAGCCATTTTGGTAACAAGCTGTGAACACGGCCTGAACTGCACCGAATTCAGGTGCGGCACGCCCTGGTGAATGGCCGCCCTCAATAGACCGGGAACCTGCGGCGGAGCCACTCATTGCGCGGGACAGCACCGTCAATCCGGTACTGGAAGCGCAGCACACGTGTGGCCCGGTCATCGATCTCGCAACGGAACGTGATGTCATACCACATGCCGCGGCTTCTGAAGGCCGCCTCACGCGGTTGCAGCACCGTGGCTCCGGGCGGCACGCGGAAGGTGGGGAGCAACTCGGGCGGCATCGGCGGAATTTCGTTTTCGAGCTGCCCGCGCAATTCGCTCAGACACAGCATGTTTGCACGCTGGTCGCGAGGTATGCCGTCCATGGCCCGCCGGGCCCGGCTGTCGCGGGACATTTGCTGCGAAAACAGGGTCCGGGCCGTGGTCAGGTTGCCAGGAGGTGGTGGCGGACTAGTGTTCCCGGAACTCTGGCCCGCAGCCCGCTGGCGCACCCGGACTGCAGGCTTTGATGCCGGGGCAGCCGCAGTGACAATCGGACCGACTGTCCCGAAGTCCTGCGAGCCCGGTTCAGCCTCCGCCGCCAAAGGCACGTCTCCGGAAGGCTCCACAACCGGGTCCGAAACGGGCTCCGCATCGGTGACTGCCTCCTCCGGCACCGTCTCTTCGGTCACGGCCTCTTCCTGCTCAACAACTTCTGGACCGGCTTCGCCAGTGTCAGCCGCGCCGTCTGCCGCAGCGTCCGTTCCGTTGCCCACAAGCTGGTCCGGGTCTTCGATTTCCGCCGGTGCCGAAGCAGTTTCTGGCGGACCTTCCTCGCCGGTCTCCGGCATGGTGTCCTCGTCCGCGAATTCGTCCACCGGCTGCAACACAGGCAGACCTTCAAGAGGCTGAGGCTGTTCGGCGCTGTCGGCCAGCTCTTCGGAAGACGGGGCAGGTTCGGGAGGCGGCGGGGTCTCGTCCTCTGCTGTTTCTTGCCGCTCTTCCGGCTTCGGGCCTTGCTCCGGCTGTTCGGCAACCTCCTCCTCTACGGGCTCAGGCTCCACCGGCTCGGGTTCGACCGGCTCGGGTTCGGCCTGCTCGATTTCCGGGGCCTGTTCTTCAGGTGCAGGAACCAGCTCGACGATGATCGGATCCTCAATCGGCTTCGGCTCGAAGCCTTCGACCTCAATCGCCAAACTGATACCAAGGATGACATGTAACAGGACCGACACGATCAGACCGCCGCTGAACAGCCAGCGGTCGGATGTTTCGCCTGCAATGTCCTGCCGTTCCGGCGGGCCGGGATTCATCAAGCCGTTTGATCCGGTTCCATTTGTGCCACTTGATAGCACGTCCCTGTCTTAACAAAAAACCCGGCGCAATCACGCCGGGTTTTGGAGTTTCGGATCACCTTGCAAGGCAGCCTAGCTGTCCAGGAAGCTGCGCAGCTTGCGCGAACGGCTCGGGTGCTTCAGCTTGCGAAGTGCCTTGGCCTCGATCTGGCGGATACGCTCACGCGTCACCGAGAACTGCTGACCAACCTCTTCCAGCGTATGGTCGGTGTTCATGCCGATCCCGAAACGCATCCGCAAGACACGCTCCTCACGCGGTGTCAAAGATGCCAGAACGCGGGTGGTGGTTTCACGCAGGTTCGCCTGGATGGCCGCATCGATGGGCAGAACCGCATTCTTGTCCTCGATGAAGTCGCCAAGATGCGAATCTTCCTCGTCCCCGATCGGCGTTTCCAGCGAGATCGGTTCCTTGGCGATCTTCAGAACCTTGCGAACCTTTTCGAGCGGCATCTGCAGCTTTTCGGCCAGTTCTTCCGGAGTCGGCTCGCGGCCAATCTCGTGCAGCATCTGGCGGGAGGTCCGCACGATCTTGTTGATCGTCTCGATCATGTGCACAGGAATACGGATGGTCCGGGCCTGGTCGGCGATCGAGCGGGTGATCGCTTGCCGGATCCACCAGGTCGCATAGGTGGAGAACTTGTAGCCGCGCCGGTACTCGAACTTGTCCACCGCCTTCATCAGGCCGATATTGCCTTCCTGAATGAGATCCAGGAACTGCAGGCCCCGGTTGGTGTACTTCTTGGCAATCGAGATCACGAGGCGCAGGTTTGCCTCGACCATTTCCTTCTTGGCGATCCGCGCTTCCCGCTCGCCCTTCTGCACCATGGACACGATGCGGCGGAACTCGGTGATCTCAAGGCCGGTCTCGGTGGCCAGTGTCTGGATTTCCTGACGAAGACCGCGAATCATATCGCCCTCCTCGGCAACAAATTTCTTCCAGCCCCGGGTGGAGAGATTGGCAACCTTGCGAATCCAGTTCGGATCCAGCTCGGCCCCCTGATAGTGCTTCAGGAAGTCGGCACGGTCGACACGGTATCCATCAGCCAGACGCAGAAGCCGGCCTTCATAACCCATCAGCCGCTTGTTGATGTCGTAAAGCTGTGCGACCAGAGCCTCGATCCGGTTCTGGTTGAGCGACAGGCTCTTCACGTCAACGACAATGTCTTCCTTGAGCTTCTTGTAGCGGCGCTCCTGGCTCGGCGACAGCGTTTTGTTGGCCAGCTTGTTCTCGACCAGCTGATCCTGAAGGCGGCGCAGCTTCTTGTACTCTTCGGCAATGTTGTCGAAGGTTTCCAGAACCTGAGGCTTCAGCTCTGCTTCCATGGCCGACAAGGAAACGTTGCTTTCGAACTCGTCGTCGTCCTCGCCTTCGCCTTCCGCGTCGCCATCGGCGTTCTCGGCATCGTCGTCCATGCCCGGACGTGCCTCGGCAGACGTTTCGCCCTCCGGATCGTCATCGTTGTCGCCCTGCGGACCGGCCTTGGCATCCGGCCCTGCATAAGTGGCTTCCAGATCAATGATGTCGCGCAGAAGGATGTTGCCTTCGTTGAGCTCGTCACGCCAGATGATGATTGCCTGGAAGGTCAGCGGGCTTTCGCACAGGCCCGCAATCATCGCCTCGCGGCCGGCCTCAATGCGCTTGGCAATCGCGATTTCGCCTTCACGCGACAACAACTCGACCGAGCCCATCTCGCGCAAATACATGCGCACCGGGTCATCGGTCCGGTCCGTCGGCTCCTTGGCGGTCGTGGTCTTGGCAACGGCACCATTGGAGGCCGCCACCAGATCACCGCCCTCGACCTCTTCCGGTGCCTCTTCGACCTCTTCCGCTTCGATCACATTGATGCCCATGTCGGAAAACATGGACATGATGTCTTCGATCTTTTCCGATGAGACCTGCGATGACGGAAGCACCTCGTTCAGCTCGTCATAGGTCACATAGCCGCGTTTTTTCGCGGCCTTGATCATTTTCTTGACAGCTGCATCCGACAAATCGAGAAGCGGGCCGTCCTGGCCCTCGCCTGTTGTCTCTTGCGTGTCGTCTGCTTGCGTCGCTTTGGCTACCATATTTTGCTCCAGAACCGCAGTCTCTCAAAAGAGATCCTGCGCTGCGCCCGAATTCTGTCTCAAGTTCCGATGCGATCCGCGTGCCGAATGAGCGGCCCTGCCCCGATCAAACATCGCTCACCTGATTCGATTAGTTAAAGTCGTGTCTCTTAAGTCCCAATTAACCGTAGGTAAGAGCCGGGAACTTTCTTTTTGTCTCCAGCTCTCCAAACGATTTAAGCGGCAGGATGGCCCGCCGCGCACGATCTCCGGATTGAGCAGCAATTCATATGGGTTTGTCCGAGGCCTTACGCCGTTCCAGGACTTTTTTTGCTGCGACTGTTCTATTTAGCTCGACGCGCAAGATTCGCAAGTGTGATTCTCGTTTCGTCAATACAATTCGGTGTTTTTTCTAAAAAATAGTTAGGATTACCGGGCACAAATCACCCTCCATCAGGAAATCCCTTAGCTATTTGGCGAGGGCTTCCAGATCCGCCGTCCCGGATGCCGTCCGCAGTTTCTTGGCGCGTTCGGCCAGTTCACCCTCGGTACGCGCGCACTCCTCGCGCCTGCGGCCCAAATCCTGGGTCAGTGCGCGCATCCGGTTCCAAAGAGCTTCATCGAGATCCTCTTCGGCCTGGGCCATCTCGCTTTCAAGCTCCGCTTCGAGCCCGCGCAGCTCGATCACGTCGAGGAAATGCAGAAACGCCGCTTCGACAAAATCTTCCGGCGGATTGCTCTTGAGCAGTGGAAACCGCTGGACCAGCGCTGAAAAACTGGCCGAACGGCTGGCCCCTTCCGCGTTCACGGTGAATTCATGAACCAGCTGGTGGAGCGAGTCGTCAAAAAGATGCTCCAGCTCGGCGACCGGAGTTTCCAGCGACCGGTCCGCAAGCCGGCACAGGGCATCGCGAAACCGCTGGTGCAAGGCGTCGGACAATGGCAGTCCGGCAATCCGCTCGACATGCCGGTCAAGCAGATCCGGGTATTTCAGGCAAAGACCGCAAAACAGCCTTTCAGTCCCGAACAGGGGCGTATCGGGAACCGACTGGCGCACGGGCGCTGCGGAAAACCCCGCTTGATCCTTGCTCCCGTTCCGGCGTTGCCGCGACCGCTCGAAAAACAGGTTCGACAACCGTACCTTCAGATCCAGCTGATACCGGCGGCGCACCCGCTCGTCGCGAATGGTCGCAACCATGTCGTCGAACTGCTTTTCCAGCGCAGCCTTGCGTTCAGGCGTATCCAGCCGGGCAACAGAGATTTCGCGGTCCCACACCGCTTCGAACAGGGACTGGGCCGCAGCGGTTGCAGCGTCAAACCCCGCCACGCCCTGTTTCCGGACAAGATCATCCGGGTCCATGCCATCGGGCAAGAAGCAGAACTGGAACGAATAGCCGCTCTTCAGAACCGGAAAGATCCGGTCGATCGCCCGGTGTGCAGCCGAAACACCGGCAGCATCGCCATCGAAACAGATCACCGGCTCCGGCGCAAACCGCCACAAGCGCAAGACCTGATCCTCGGTAAAGGCGGTTCCCAGACTTGCCACCACATGGTGGATACCGGCCTGCCACAAGGCAATCGCATCAAGATAGCCTTCGACCACCACCGCCTGCCCGCTCTTGAACGCAGGTTCCCTGGCCCGATGTGCGTTGAACAGCATGGTGCCCTTGTGAAACAGCGGCGTTTCCGGAGAGTTCAGATATTTCGGCTGACCGTCAGGGTCGAGCGTGCGCCCGCCGAAGGCCACCACCCGCCCGCGATCATCCTGGATCGGGATCATCAACCGGCCGCGGAACCGGTCATAGGATGGCCGGCCATCGTCGGGGCGGATCACCAGTCCCGCTTCGACCATCATGTCCTCTGGCACGTCCTTCAGCGCCAGAAAGCGCTTGAGCGCGTCGCGGCTGTCAGGTGCATAGCCGAACCGGAACTCGCCCAGTGTCTCCGGTTTGAAGCCGCGCTTCAGCGCATAATTGCGCGCTGTTTCACCACGTGGCGCAGAGAACTCGCCCTGAAAAAAGCGCGCCGCCAATTCGCACACGTCTGCAAGGCTGGCGCGTTTTTTCTCCCGCCGGGCGGCTTGCGGGTCCGGCGCGGGGAGAGCCACACCAGCCTGCTCGGCCAGCCGTTCAACCGCCTCGGGAAAGGACAAGCCCTCGGTCTCGGTCAGAAACCGGAAATGATCACCAGACGCGCCGCAGCCGAAACACTTGTAGCGGTTGCGCCGGTCGTCGACGTGAAAACTCGGACTTTTTTCCTGGTGAAACGGACAACAGGCCCAGTAATCGCCCTTGCCGGGTTGCGTCTTGCGCCGGTCCCACGTCACCCGGCGTCCGACCAGGTCGGACAGGGGCAGACGGGCTCGAATCTCATCAAGCAGGCGGTTGTCAAAGCGCATGAACGGATCGGTTGTCTTTTTGTCGGTGAAACACGCTGGCCCGGGAGCCCGGTTTGCGCGCAAGCGCATAAATATACCCCGGCACACCGTTCAGATACAGCCTGCCGGTTCGCAGTGAATAGCCTGTTGGAAACTCGTGGTGCCGCAGCCCCTACCCCTTGGAGGAACCGGCTCCCTGCACATTGTTTGTAGGGGCCGCCGGCTCCGACCTCAGAAGGTCCTTCACCAGACATGACGCCTGAACGAAATCCATCTTGTCCGGATAACGTGCCTTAAGTTCCGACATACAGCGGCCGATGTCGCGCAAGCCATGGGCATCGATGTCCTTCAGGGTCGCCTCGCACAGCTTGCGCATCTCCGCATCGTCCAGCCGTTCCGGCAGGAACTCCTCGATAATGTCGCGCTCCGCACGCTCCTGTTCGGCGAGATCAAGCTGCCCGCTTTGCTCGAACTCATCGCCTGAAACATCGCGCTGGCGAACCATTTTCTGCAATATATCAAGAACTTCGGCCTCGCTAACGCCGTCGCGGCCCTGCTCACGCGCAGACGCGTCGCGATCCTTTATCGCCGTCTGGATCAGGCGCAAGGTCGCCGTCCGGCGCTTGTCTCCATCGGCTTTCGCGGCTTTCAGGGCCGACTGAATCTGTTCGCGCATCATTTACCTCTGCCGCTTTTTTGGCGTGACCGCCCAAGAGCGCGCCCCTTTAGCATGCGCGCGCCAAAACTTCGACAACAACCGACAAGTCATTGATAAATATTATCTTATTTTCCAATGATCAATATTGACGATTGCACCTGCTTCCCCTAGATTGCCGCTCTTAATGCAGACGGCTTTGCCAGGTTTATGCCTGCTGCGTGCCCGCCCCTTCTGCAGCGCATGATGTCATCAACTATACTTGGAACGCAACACATGTCGACTGCCGACGCATGGTCTTCAAAACCGGCGACCGCCCTTCTCGTGCTCTCCGACGGTAGTGTCATTGAAGGTGAGGGCTTCGGCGCCACCGGTCAATCCGTTGGCGAAGTCTGTTTCAATACGGCCATGACCGGTTATCAGGAAATCCTGACCGACCCGTCCTACGCCGGCCAGATCATCACCTTCACCTTCCCCCATATAGGGAATGTCGGGGCCAATGACGAGGATGTGGAAACCGTCAATATGACCTCCCAGTCGGGAATTCGCGGCTGCGTCCTGAGCGCGCGCATCACCGACCCGGCCAATTACCGCTCCGCAAAGCATCTCGACACGTGGCTAAAGGCCCGCGGGATTGCCGGTATCAGCGGGGTCGACACACGGGCCCTGACCGCCCTGATCCGTGAAAAGGGCGTTCCGAATGCGGTGATTGCACACGACCCGGACGGCAATTTCGATATCGAGGCCCTCAAGGCAGAGGCCGCCGCCTGGCCGGGCCTTGAGGGCATGGACCTCGCCAAGGAGGTCTCGGCCACTCAAACCCACCCATGGTCGGAAGGCACCTGGGAATGGGACAAGGGTTACCCGGACCGGGACAGCAGCGAGTTCAAGGTGATCGCCCTCGACTTTGGCGTCAAGCGCAACATCTTGCGCCTGCTGAACGATGCCGGTTGCGATGTCACCGTCGTCCCAGCTGACACACCCGCAGACGCCATTCTTGAACAAAATCCGGATGGTGTCTTTCTGGCAAACGGACCGGGAGACCCGGCCGCGACCGGCACGTATGCGGCCACCACCATCAAGACCCTGATCGACAAGGGCGTCCCGACTTTCGGCATCTGTCTGGGACACCAGATGATGGCGCTGGCGCTTGGCGGCAAGACAATCAAGATGCACCAGGGCCATCACGGCGCCAATCACCCGGTCAAGGACAACACCACCGGCAAGGTGGAAATCACCTCGATGAACCACGGCTTCGCCGTCGATGGAACCAGTTTGCCGGACAATGTCGAAGAGACCCATGTTTCCCTGTTCGACGGTTCCAATTGCGGCCTGCGGGTCAAGGACAAGCCGGCCTTTTCGGTCCAGTACCACCCGGAAGCCTCGCCCGGACCCCGCGACAGCCACTACCTGTTCACCCGCTTCACCGACATGATGCGGAACGCCCGGACCTGAGCCTCACCTCCGGACGAAGAAACGGAAAAAGCCCGGCCAATCGACCGGGCTTTTAATTTTGTCGAAAAGGCGCTGCGCCTGTTTTTCAGAAAGATGGCCCTACTTCCCGGCTCGCGCACTCCAACGGCGCAGCCGTATGATTAGACCCGAAACGCTGGGCGCAACCACCAAATCCAAGTGCGACCGGATGCTTAGCGTTCGCCTACCAGCTGCTTCAAAGAACTCAGAACATTGTCGACTTCTGCGACCTGCTCTTCAACAAGCGCTTTTTGCTCTGCCAGCAGAAACTGCTGGTTCTGGCAAATCTCCAGAAGTTCGGTGTATTGCTGGGTTTTGGGCGCACTGCCTTCAACCAGCTTGATGACCCTGCGGATTTCCACGAGAGTCAGACCTATTTTCTTTGCCTGCAAGATCACGCGCATCCGGGAAACGTCGCGCTGACCGTAAAACCGGCGCGCGCCACGGCGCACCGGGTTGAGCAGCCCCTTTTCCTCATAGAAACGCAAGGTGCGCAGCGTTACCCCGAACAGCTCCGACATTTCGGAAATGGCGAGAGCCCGATCATCCTGCTCTGCTGCAACATCAACCGGTCCAGCAATATCCGGGACCACCACCATTTGGGTTGCGAGATTGTTCATTTCACTTGCCCGATCTTGTTGTTTCACGTGTTCGGCCGCTCACTTGAACCTCACCTTGCGACAGCGTCCACCAACGCTGCAGCCCGGTCCCACACGAAGTTCGTGGAACGAGTCCAACTGACGCTTCGGCACATGCCCAAGCGTCAACCGCACTCACACAGATTTTATGAATGCCTTCATACACTGTTTTCACCACAATAATCCATGCTAAATTTTCGTCCAATCGGTCATTTTTAAAGCATTCAGCCACCTTTTGTCGCATCAGAACCGTTTTCGAGTCCCCTTGACTGTTCACGTTCAACAGCACCATGAAATATTCAGAAACAAATGTATCCGGAATATTGATAAAACTTAATATCGATAATCAAAATACAAGAAGAGTATTCAGAAGCCTTATAAAGACCTCAAAATCCCTTATCATGACTTTTCCGAGAAAATAAATCCCCCGAGGCACAATTCTACATTGACCTTGGCAATATATACGATATCCAAGCGTCATATATTAATTGACACGCGCAACCAAGCACCAGCCTATTCTCGCGCGCAAATGCTCAAGTGAGCCTGCAAATCATCATCCCGGAAAAATGGGGAGAAATAATGTCGAATTTTCACAGGGCCCCTGACAAAAGTATATAAAGCCCCCCAGCGGGCAGGATTTTTGTCCCGTCAGAAGCAGACCAAGTCGCACGAAGTGCACTTCTTGATTGACAGACCAGCAGGAAAGCGATCTTTAGATGAGCTGGGGCTGCCGCCCTCAAAACCGCGAATTGACGGCATCGTGAGAGCCCCCCTTCCTTGCTCGCCCAAAAGTCCCCAGAAGTCCGATGACCAAAGACAAGACGACACAGACAACAAGATCCGAACCGGTCATGAGTGCGGAGCAGTTTCGGGAGTGGCGCAAATCACTTGGCCTCAAGCAGAAAGAGGCCGCCGAACAGCTTGGCCTGAAAAAGCGCATGATCCAGTACTATGAAAAAGGCAACCGTGACGGGCGCCCCGTGGAGATCCCCAAGTCCATCCGGCTTGCCTGCTATGCGCTGTCGGAAGGCATTGTTGATTTCGACGGACACACCGTGGTTGCAGCCGCTCCGGACCCGGGCATCCGCCTGCCCCATCCGGACTCCGATCAGATGTAACCGCCCGCCCCCCGGGCAAGCTGCATCCGCCCTGCGGCCTCGGCCTGATCATTATTGCGAAATTTGAGTGCGAACGGGGTTACATAGCCCCCCGCTTTTGCCTATAAGACGCGCTCAGCCAACATTGTTATCCACTCTTCGACGCCTGCGCCCGGCAGAGGCATCTGCTCCGGCCCGGTCGTTGCGAGCCCTTGCGAGCCCCGATGCCAAAACGCACAGATATTTCCTCCATCCTGATCATTGGTGCCGGCCCGATTGTCATTGGTCAGGCCTGCGAATTTGACTACTCGGGGACACAGGCCTGCAAGGCGCTGCGCGAAGAGGGCTACCGAATCATTCTGGTCAACTCGAACCCGGCGACGATCATGACCGATCCCGATCTCGCCGATGCGACCTATATCGAGCCGATCACGCCCGAGATTGTTGCCAAGATCATCGAGAAGGAACGTCCGGACGCCCTGCTTCCGACCATGGGGGGCCAGACAGCGCTGAACTGTGCCCTCGACCTCGAACAAATGGGGGTTCTCGAGCAATTCGGTGTCGAGATGATCGGCGCGCGTGCGGATGTGATCGAGAAGGCTGAGGACCGCGAGAAATTCCGCGCGGCGATGGATGTGATCGGACTGGAAAACCCGCGCGCGGCAATCGCCTCGTCGCCGGCGATCAAGGACGAGAACGGCCGGATCACCGGCTATGACCGCACGGTCGGCTACATGGAAGCGATGCGCGCGCTTGACGATATCGGACTGCCTGCGATCATCCGCCCGGCTTTCACGCTCGGCGGCACGGGCGGCGGCGTGGCCTATAACCGTGAGGAATACGAGACCATCGTCCGCTCCGGCATTGACGCCTCTCCGGTCGGTCAGGTCCTGATCGACGAAAGCCTTCTGGGCTGGAAGGAATATGAAATGGAAGTGGTCCGCGACAAGGCGGACAACTGCATCATCATCTGCTCGATTGAAAATGTCGACCCGATGGGCGTTCATACCGGTGATTCGATCACCGTTGCCCCGGCCCTGACCCTGACGGACAAGGAATACCAGATCATGCGCGACGCCTCGCTGGCGGTTCTGCGCGAGATCGGTGTCGAAACCGGCGGTTCAAACGTTCAGTTCGCGGTCAATCCGGACAATGGCCGACTGGTGGTCATCGAAATGAACCCGCGCGTGTCGCGCTCCTCCGCGCTGGCCTCCAAGGCAACCGGCTTCCCGATTGCGAAGGTCGCCGCCAAGCTTGCGGTCGGCTACACGCTCGACGAACTGGAAAACGACATCACCGGCGGTGCAACCCCGGCGTCCTTCGAGCCGTCCATCGACTACATCGTCACCAAGATCCCGCGTTTCGCCTTCGAGAAGTTCCCGGGCTCCGAGCCGACACTCACCACCGCGATGAAGTCGGTTGGTGAAGTCATGGCGATTGGCCGCAACTTCTGCGAAAGCCTGCAAAAAGCCCTGCGCGGGCTGGAAACCGGCCTCAACGGTCTCGACGAGATTGACATTCCGGGCCTTGGCCAGGGCGACGACACCAATGCAATCCGTGCGGCAATTGCAACGCCGACACCGGAGCGGCTGCTGTATGTTGCGCAAGCCATGCGCATGGGCGTCAGCCTCGACGACATCCACCAGGCGTCACGGATCAATCCCTGGTTCCTGGAACAAATGGCCGAAATCGTCGCGATGGAGCAGAAAATCCGCATGCACGGACTGCCCGACGACGCGGCAAACCTCCGCACGCTGAAAAGCATGGGCTTTTCGGACGTTCGCCTGGCAAGCCTCGCACATCTCAACGCCGGCGATGTTGCAAAAAAACGCGAGGCGCTGGACGTCCATCCGGTCTACAAGCGGATCGACACCTGTGCGGCAGAATTCGCCTCGCCGACGGCCTACATGTATTCCACCTATGAAGCCCCCTTCATGGGCGCTCCGGCCTGCGAAGCAAACCCTTCCGACAAGAAGAAGGTGGTCATTCTGGGTGGTGGCCCGAACCGGATCGGCCAGGGCATCGAGTTCGACTACTGCTGCTGTCACGCGGCCTTTGCGCTTGAGGATGCCGGTTACGAGACCATCATGGTCAACTGCAATCCGGAAACCGTTTCGACCGACTACGACACATCCGACAGGCTCTATTTCGAACCGCTCACAGGTGAAGACGTTCTGGAAATCATCCGCAAGGAACAGTCAAACGGTACACTCCATGGCGTCATCGTCCAGTTCGGCGGACAGACCCCGCTGAAACTGGCCCAGGCGCTGGTCAAGGCCGGTGTCCCGATCCTCGGCACGTCGCCGGACATGATCGATCTGGCCGAAGACCGCGACCGGTTCCAGAAACTGCTGGTCAAGCTGGACCTGAAACAGCCGCAAAACGGCATTGCCTACTCGGTGGAACAGGGCCGGCTGATTGCAAGCCAGCTCGGCCTGCCGCTGGTCGTAAGGCCGTCCTACGTGCTCGGCGGACGGGCCATGCAGATCATCCGCGACGAGGAGGCCCTGAATTCCTATCTGCTCGGCACCCTGCCCGAGCTGGTTCCGGCCGAAGTCCGCGCGCGCTACCCGAACGACAAGACCGGACAGATCAACACGGTGCTCGGCACCAATCCGCTGCTGTTCGACCGCTATCTGGAAGGCGCCATCGAGGTCGACGTCGATGCCCTGTGCGACGGCAAGGATGTCTTTGTCTGCGGCATCATGGAACACATCGAGGAAGCCGGCATTCACTCCGGCGACAGTGCCTGTTCCCTGCCGCCATTCTCGCTGTCGGCAGACATGATTGCAGAACTCAAGCGCCAGACCACGGCCCTTGCACTTGCTCTGGAAGTCGGCGGCCTGATGAACGTGCAGTTCGCCATCAAGGACGGCGAGATCTACGTTCTGGAAGTCAACCCGCGCGCCTCGCGGACAGTTCCGTTCGTCGCCAAGACCGTCGGGGCCCCGATTGCGAAAATCGCAAGCCGGATCATGGCCGGTGAAAGCCTTGCCTCCTTCGGGCTGGAAGAAAAGAAACTCGACCACGTTGCGGTCAAGGAAGCGGTGTTCCCCTTCGCAAGGTTCCCGGGTGTCGACACGATCCTCGGCCCGGAAATGCGCTCCACAGGTGAGGTCATGGGCCTCGACACCGCGTTTTCCACGGCTTTTGCAAAGTCGCAAATCGGCGGCGGAACACGGGTCCCGGTGGAAGGCACCGTGTTCGTATCGCTGCGCGACGCGGACAAGGCAGGAAGCGTCGACGCGGTACGCAGCCTGGAGCAGGCCGGGTTCAGGATCATTGCAACCGGCGGCACCCAGAAATTCCTTCAGGAGCAGGGGATCGCCTGCGAGCGGATCAACAAGGTTCTGGAAGGCCGCCCGCACAATGTGGACGCGATCAAGAACGGCGACGTACAGCTTGTGTTCAACACCACCGAGGGTGCCCAGGCCATTGCCGACAGCCGGTCCATGCGCCGCGCGGCCCTTCTGAACAAGGTGCCCTACTACACCACACTCGCCGGATCGGTTGCCGCCGCCAAGGGCATTGTCGCCTTCAAGTCCGGCAGCCTTGAAGTAAAGCCTTTGCAATCTTATTTCGCCTGAGGCTATGATCAGCACAGTCTGGCCGGGAAAGCACGCCTTTCCCGGCCCGGTTTGTTTTTGACGCGTGGTCCTTGATAGAGGGGGACCCAATAAACTGAAGGTCTGAGACCAATGGAAAAAGTTCCGATGACCTCCGCCGGATACAAGATGCTTCAGGAGGAGTTGAAGCAGCGTACAACGGTGGAGCGTCCGCGCATCGTCGATGCAATTGCCGAAGCGCGCGCCCATGGCGACCTGTCGGAAAATGCGGAATATCACGCAGCCAAGGAAGCCCAAAGCCACAACGAAGGCCGCATCGCCGAGCTTGAAGACAAGCTTTCACGGGCTGAAGTCATCGATGTGACGAAACTCTCCGGCGACATCATCAAATTCGGGGCGACTGTCACCCTGATCGACGAAGACACCGAAGAAGAAAAGAAATACATGATCGTTGGCGACGTCGAATCCGACGTCAAATCCTCCAAGATCTCGATTTCCTCACCGATCGCCCGCGCGCTGATCGGCAAGTCTGTCGGCGACAGCGTGGAAGTGGCGGCACCAGGTGGTGCCAGATCCTACGAAATCGTCGAAGTCGAATTCGTCTGATTCAATCCCCGGGACAATTTGCCTTTGACTGCACCGCACTGGCCGTTAAGGTATGAGCCAGTGCGTCGCGTCAAAGGCGATTCCCATGGTTTTCAATACGATAAGTCTTGTTTTAGTTATTTTGGCGATTCCGCTTTGGGCCTACCGGCAATCGGTCTATCTGAGGCTGAGCCTGCCCGAACGCGGCGTTTTCAAACGGATCATCCGCAAACGTCATGAACCGGCCTGGTCGTTCGGCCTGAAACTCTATGGCGTGCTCGTTCTGGCGGTCAGCATCTTCGCCCTTTTCATTTATGGCCTTCGCTATATCAAGCGGGGTGATGTCTATTCCAAGGACTACAGCTCCGTCATGAGCAACCGGCTTTATTCCGGACACAGCGGTTTTGACGAGTCCCTCGACTCCATGCTCTACAACCAGCACTTTCTGATCATGATCCTCGTGACCTGCCTGTTTCTGACGATCAGCCTGATGCTGTTTCTGATGCCCTTTCGCGATCTGCTGGTGATGAAACGCCTGAAACGCATCCTGCGCGACCGGGCGAACAGGACATCGTAACAAGCGTTTGATACGCAGGCATGTCTCGTGATCACATGACACTTGCCGTGTCCGGCCGAACGCCTCCGGTCTTTTACAAATACCAAGAGCAAAGCGAAACCATGAGCACCAACTGCAAGGATGCAGGCAAGAACCGGGTCGTCATCAAGAGCACGGAAGTTCTCGCCGACAATTGGGGCAAACTGACCCGGTATGAACTGTCCTATCGCCGTCAGAACGGTGCACAACAGGAACTGTCACGGGAGGTCTATGATCATGGTGACGGAGCAGCGGTGCTGCCTTACAACAGCATCAGGGGGACGGTCATTCTCACAAGGCAGTGGCGTTTGCCGCCGCATTTGGCGGGCTACGAGGACGGATTGATCGAAGTCTGCGCGGGGCTGCTCGACGAAGACAACCCGGTGGCTGCAATCAGGCGGGAGGCCGAAGAGGAAATCCGCATGTCTCTTGGCCCTGTGGAGCATGTTGGCACCTTTTTCATGACACCGGGCTCTGTGGGCGAACGCCTGCACTGCTTTATCGCACCCTACGAAGGCCACCCGAACACGGAAGCCATCGGCGGTGTGGAGAGTGAAGGCGAGGAGATCAGCATTCTGGAGTTCACACTCGCCGAAACCCTGCAAATGATCGAGCAGGGCGCGATCATGGACGCAAAGACGGTCATCCTGTTGCAACATCTGGCGCTCAAGACCTTGACGCGGAGCGGCGTTTCTTCTGTTACCTTGTTTTGAGCGGGCGGGCGGGTTCCCCTTGCGCGGCGTGCCGGTCTTCGACCAGTTTGTGCAAGCGGTCCAGCCCCGGATCGCTGATGCCCATACGCTCCAAACTGGCCCTCGTGTTCCTGAGATAGTCCCAGCAGCTGCCAAGCGGACCGGCGGCAAAGGCGAGCCGGTCGGCGACTGCACCTTCGTCCTGAGGCTTCCAGTACCGATCGTCGCCCCGATTGACGACAAAGGCCAATGCGGGAAGGTCCGTGCCATCTGCCTGCACCGACGGCCAATGAGCCTGATAAACGCCGGTCAGCATCTCCCGCACCCACAAGATGCGTAGCTCCTCCTGGAGCTGCTCTTCGGGAATGCGAAAAGCGATCCCCTCGCACTGCCCCCCTTCATCAAGGCCAAGCATCAAACCGGGTTTCTTGGGGGTTCCCCGGACGAAGCTGGTCAGACAGAAACTGCGGTGCCAGCCCACAAGAACCGCCCGGCGGGTCTCCGCGTACTCGAAAGCCGGATTCCACATCAACGACCCGTAACCAAAGACCCAGACATCGCCGCGCCCCGGACGCTTTGCCAGCGCAGCCTCCAGGGAAGCTTCGATCTCCCGGTCAGGCAAGACCGTGAAACCCGGAATGTTCAGCGACCGCGCCTTTGCCAGGACAGATCCGTCCCTCAACCCGTCCCGGGTGATGCGAAACGTCCCGTCGTCCTGTTTGCGGTCACCGGAAGGGTGCCTGCTTTTCTCCATGCCGAACGCCTCGCCTGTTCCGATTGCGCATCACGCTAGCATGCAGGTACAGGAACATCCGGAAAAAGCGGGCTCGATCAGCAGGACTGATCGCAGAACACCCTGCCGTTTCGGCGACCGGCCCTATTCCTCGATCGGCACAATCGGGTCATCCTTGGTCTTGCGGATGGTGAGTGCGGTGCGCACGCTGTCCACATTGTGAGTGGCCGTCAGTTCCCGGATGATGAAGTTCTGGAAAGTCTGAAGATCTGGCACGACGCACTTCAGCAGGAAGTCGACCTCGCCCGACAACATGTAGCTTTCGCGGACGATGGACCAGGACTTGACCTTTTCATCAAAGGCCAGCAGATCGGCCTCGGTCTGGCTGTGAAGGCCGACCATCGCGAAGGCAGTGACATCGTAACCCAGCTGCTTTTCGTCCAGAAGCGTCCGGTAGCCGCGGATCAAGCCGATCTCTTCCAGGGCGCGCACCCGGCGCAGGCAAGGCGGAGCGGATATGCCGACCCGGCGGGCGAGCTCGACATTGGTCATCCGGCCGTCGGCCTGAAGTTCCTTCAGAATATGCCAGTCGATCGAATCTAGGCGCGCTTTCAATTGTGTCTCCTTGGACGGGCCCGGTTTCAAAAGAACCCGTCATGCCGGCGCATTCGTGCTATGGGATGCAGGAACCGCCGAAAGTTCGATTGGGATGCCTTACAGGCAATTTCATTAATCGCCGGATTATGATTTTTTGCGCGTCTGTGCAAGAGTATAACAAAAAAGCGCATGATTCAGAAAGATTACGATAGGGAACCAGGTCTCCCCGCAGCCGGACGGCCATCGGCCTTTCCTCGCTCGGCCTGGGTTTTGAGCGATGGCAAGGCGGGTGACGAGGCCCAGTGTATCGGTGTCGCGGAAGCGCTGAAGCTGCCCTACGATCTCCGCCGGGTGGAGCCCCGCAAGCCCTTTGCCTGGTTTCTGCCCAAGGGCCCGATCGATCCGAAGGAACGCGAAACCGTGGAAGGCAGTCCGATCGCTCCACCCTTTCCCGATCTGGTGATCGCCTCCGGACGCCGGGCAGCGGCCTATCTGAAACGGGTGAAGCAGGCCTCCCGCGGCAGAACCTTTACCGTTTTCCTCAAGGACCCGCGCACGGGACCGGAGGCCGCCGATCTCATCTGGGTTCCCGAACACGATTCCCTGCGTGGCCCCAACGTCCTGGTCTCCGCCACGAGCCCGCACCGGTTTTCCGCGCAAAAGCTTAAAAGTCTCAGGACCTCGCCGATCCCCGAAATCGACGCATTGCCCGCTCCCCGCATCGCAGTTCTTGCCGGCGGCAACAGCCGGCATCACCGGTTTACCGGGGACGATATCTCCCGGTTTGCCGCGGGGCTGGAAAAATGGGGCGAAACGCAATCGTCCGGCTTCATGATCACGGCATCGCGGCGGACGCCGGAACCGCTGGTATCGGCCCTGAAAACACTTGCGAATGGTGGCCGGCACCTGTTTTGGGACGGCCATGGCACCAATCCCCTGCCCGCCTATCTCGCCAAGGCCGACGCCATCGTCGCAACCGCGGACTCGACCAACATGATCGGGGAAGCGGCTGCAACCGGAAAACCGGTCCATCTGTTCATGCCCTCGGGTGGACACCGCAAAATTGACAGGTTTTTGGCCACACTCGCGGACAAGGGGGTTATTCACCCCTTTCCCGGACCGTTCACAGCCACTACCTACGAACCGATTGACGCAACGCCCTGGATCGCGCAGGAAATCCTCAGAGCTTATCAGGCAAAACAGCAAGAAGATGCCACGGAGGCCCGTCGCGGCCCCGAACGCGCGCAAGACAGGCAAGACAAGGCGAACTCATGACGACACAGCACTCCAAGCTGCTCATCATCGGCTCAGGCCCGGCAGGCTACACAGCCGCCATTTATGCAGCCCGCGCAATGATGGAACCGACCCTGGTGGCCGGCATCCAGCCGGGCGGCCAGCTGACCATCACCACGGATGTCGAAAACTATCCCGGTTTCGCAGACCCGGTCATGGGCCCCTGGCTGATGGAACAGATGGCCAAGCAGGCGGAAAACGTCGGCACCCGGATCATCCACGACACCATCACCAAGGCGGACCTGTCGGCGCGTCCGTTCCGGCTCGAAAGCGACAGCGGCACCCTTTACACGGCGGATGCGCTGGTGATCGCCACAGGCGCACAGGCGCGCTGGCTCGGCATCGATTCCGAGCAGGCGTTCATGGGCGCCGGCGTGTCCGCATGCGCCACCTGTGACGGCTTCTTCTACCGCAACAAGGAAGTCGTCGTGGTCGGCGGCGGCAACACTGCGGTTGAGGAAGCGCTTTATCTGGCAAACCTCGCCTCGAAGGTGACGCTGGTCCACCGCCGCGATTCGCTGCGTGCAGAAAAGATCCTGCAGGACCGCCTGTTCAATCATCCAAAGATCGAGGTGGTTTGGGATCACGCCGTGGACGAAATCCTCGGCGGAGGCATGCCGAAGGCCGTTACCGGCGTCCGGCTGAAGAACACGAAGTCCGGCGAGACACGGGAGATCTCCACGGACGGCGTCTTCATTGCCATCGGCCACGCGCCGTCGGTGGAGCTGTTCCGTGACCAGCTTGACCTCAAACCGAACGGTTATATCCAGACCGCACCGGATTCGACCCAGACATCTGTCCCGGGCGTCTTTGCCGCCGGTGACGTCACCGACGACATTTACCGTCAGGCCGTGACGGCCGCCGGCATGGGCTGCATGGCGGCTCTGGAAGCCGAGAAATTCGTCGCCGAACACGAGGCGGTCCCGGCCAACGTGGCCGCGGAATAAATCCGGATGCCCGGGGAGCCTTCCCCGGGCTGCTTGGGAGGAACGGAATATGGATTGGGACAAGCTGCGGATCTTTCATGCGGCCGCACAGGCCGGCAGTTTTACCCATGCCGGTGACAGTCTGCACATGAGCCAGTCCGCGGTCAGCCGCCAGGTCAGTGCGCTTGAACACGATCTTGGCGTTCCGCTGTTCCACCGCCACGCGCGCGGCCTGCTTCTGACCGAGCAGGGCGAGCTGCTTTATCGCACGGCGCGCGACGTGCTGATGAAGCTGGAATCCGTTCAGACCCGGCTGTCCGACAGCAAGGACAAGCCATCCGGCATCCTGCGGGTGACGACAACAGTCGGTCTGGGATCCACGTGGCTGACCTCGCGCATCAAGGAATTTGTCAATCTTTACCCGGATGTCGAACTTCAGCTGATCTTTGACGATGACGAGCTGGATCTGGGGATGCGCGAAGCCGATATCGCCATCCGCCTGCGTCAGCCGACCCAGCCGGACCTGATCCAGCGCAAGCTGTTTACGGTGCATTTCCACGTGTTCGCATCGCCATCCTATGTGCAGGAATGCGGTGCGCCGGAGACAATCGACGAGATCGACAAACACCGGATTATCACGTTCGGCGAGCAGGCTCCGGCCTATTTGCGCAGTATGAACTGGCTTGAAACCGCTGGCCGCGCACCGGCCAGCCCGCGCCGGTCCGTGCTGAAAATCAACAATCTGGTGGCGATCAAGCGCGCGGTGCAGGCGGGCGTCGGAATTGCGATCCTGCCCGACTACATCATCAAGAAAGATTCCAATCTGGTTCAGGTTCTGTCCGGTTTCGAGGACAAGGTACCGACCTTCGACACCTATTTCGTCTACCCGTCGGAACTGAAGAACACGGCCCGGGTCACAGCCTTCCGCGACTTCCTGGTCGCCAATGCGGAATCCTGGGTTTACTAACCCAATCCTGCCCACAAACTAGGCAGCCCAATGGGAGTGCAATGCGTGATAACTTGCGCATTCATGCAAGTTCCGCAGAGCTGATCTTTTTTTGCATAGCAGACCTGCAACACTGCCTCTTGTTTCGGCAGCTTCTGCACTGCATATAGGCACTACTGTTGGTCAGTTGGCGCTGCACCTCCTCCCAGTGGCGCCGTTTCTGCCAGCTGTTCCCCTCTGGAAGGTGATTCCACTGCATATGCAGTGAATCGAATAACTGCCGGGCTTTTTAGCCCGGCTCTTTTTTTTGCCCGGACGAACAGGTCTACCCCAGAACGCGATCGACCATGGCCCCGGCAGACCCGAGATAATTCCGCGGGTCGGTCAACTGTTTCAGCCGGTCCTCACCGAGGTGATCGATCACCTCCGGCGTGTCCTTCAGGACATCATGGAGATGCTGCCCGGTCTCGATCGCCTTCCGGCAGGCAACATAAACGACGTCATGGGCCGCCTGACGGCCAGTAAACGGGGCAAGCCCCATCATCACCGCTTCAGCGACGATCAGTCCGTGAAGCATGTTCAGGTTGGACATCATCCGGTCTGCGTGGACCTCGAGCCCCGACAGCATGAATGCCGCCTGTTGAAGCGCCCCTGAAGCAATCGCAAAGCTTTCCGGCACCGCCGCCCATTCCAGATGCCAGGGACCGGTCGCCCGTTCAAAATCGGCCACCATGGCGTCAAGCGCCAGCCCGGCGCGCTCGCGCGCCATTTTCAAAGCCGCAATAATGTGCTCGCAGGAAATCGGATTACGCTTCTGCGGCATCGTGCTGGACGCCCCCCGGTGAGGGGCAAAAGGTTCGGACACCTCGCCGACCTCGTTCATCATCATGACAGACACGTCAAAGGCGATCTTGGCAAGACTGCCGCAGATCAATGCCATCAGCTGGACTGTTTCGACAATGCTGTCCCGGGCGACATGCCAGGTGATCAAGGGCACGCCAAGACCCAGCTCCTCGGCAAGGCGCGCCTGGACTGCCAGTCCCTTGCCTCCGAGCGAGGCCAGCGTGCCGGACGCTCCGGAAAATTCGACCACAAGAACGCGCGGCCGGATTTCCGCGATGCGTTCGCGGTGCCGCTCCAACCCGCTCAGCCAGACCGCTGCCTTGTAGCCGAAGGTCACGGGCAGGGCTTGTTGCAGGTGGGTCCGGCCTGCCATCGGCGTGTCACGGTGATCTTTCGCAAGCCGCCGCAAGGCCGAAACCGTTTCGTTGAGACGCTTGTCGATGATGTCGAGACCCTCGCGGATCTGGAGCACCGTGGCTGTGTCCATAATGTCCTGTGTGGTCGCCCCCCAATGCAGATGCTTGCCCCCTTCGCCCGCAGCTGCCGCAAGCTGTTCCACAATCGGCAGGATCGGGTATCCGACCAGCTCGGTCTCTCTGTGCAATCGATCGAAGTCAAAATTGAAACCGTCGGCAGTCGCGGCAATCTGTACAGCTGCATCCTGCGGGATGACACCCTCCGTGGCCTGAGCCTTTGCAAGCGCCACTTCCGTCTCGACACAGCGATGAATAAAGGCCTGATAGCTGAAAACCTCACGCATGTCCGCGGCAACAAATCCAGCGCTATAAAGAGGGGAATCGACAAGTGTAAGCTGAACCATAAACAAGACTCCTGAAACGCATGTCCCGGGCGTCAGCAGATGCACTTGGTAAAATTGATTATTTTTTATCCACATCTTGAGAGTAAAAACATCGAAATACCAAATACAACGATGCATCCTTTATGACCAGGACAAAATTATATTTCACAACTAAAGTAAAAGCCGATGAATGCACTAAGTTAGAGACTTCCAGATCGAACAAACTTGATTGAACTGACAGTATTGAATCACCGCAAAGACTGCGAATAGAAGTAAAATAGTTCCAAAAATTAATTCGACTTTACTTAAATGAGGAGATGGTATGACTTCCAAGCGTTTTCAATGTCATCTGCGGCAATTCTCGCTTGCGTCTGTTGCATAGATCCCGATTGATGAATTTTTGGAAAGATTTCAAAAGGCCTATGGCAAAACCGGATCGGCATCCCCATATCAATTTTAACGGGTTACACCCCCGTTTTCCTCCCCCAGAGCCCGCGTCCCCCAGCGAGGCTCCAAACTAAGGGCCGGTCGCTCAAAATGCGCCGGCTCTTTTTTTATGGGCACTCACAGAAATCCATGCCTCACATGAACAGCAGCTCTCCCGTCACATTCTGGTAGAGATGCGCCACCTGTTCCTCATAGCCGTTGTAAAGCATGGTGTTCCGGCGTTCGTCGGTTCCAAGAAGCCGCTCGCTTGCCTGGCTCCAGCGGGCGTGCGGGACGGACGGATTGACGTTGGCCCAGAAGCCGTATTCCTTTGGCTGGATCTCCTCCCAGAAGCTGACGGGGCGCTTGTCGGTAAATGTAATGCGGACAATCGACTTGATCGACTTGAACCCGTATTTCCAGGGCATCACCATACGGATCGGAGCGCCGAACTGTTTGGCCAGCGGCTTGCCATAGATGCCGGTCGCCACGAAGGCCAGCTCGTTGGTCGCCTCGTCCATGGTCATGCCCTCGACATAGGGCCACGGATACCAGCTCTGTTTCTGACCGCTAGCGACTGACGGGTCGTGAAACGTCTCGAAGCGGACATATTTGGCATCGGCAGTCGGGCCTGCGAGCTTCACCAGCTCCGGCATGGCGAATCCCGACCATGGCACGGCCATCGCCCAGGCCTCCACGCAGCGGTGCCGATAGAGCCGCTCTTCCAGCGGCATTTTCGAAAGCAGGTCATCGATGTCCAGCTGCTGTGGCGTATCCACCATGCCGTCGATCGTCACCGTCCAGGGCCGGATGTCCAGCCGTTGCGCCAGGGATGCAATCTGCTTGTGCGAGCCGAACTCGTAGAAATTGTTGTAGGTGGAGGCGGCTGTTTCGTCCGTGATATCGCGATCAAGTGTGAAGGCCGGGTTCCGCTTCACCGGATAGAGACCGGCACTCGGATCGGCCTCCGCAAAAGCGGGCCTGATCCCGAGCCCCGAACCAAGCAGCGCGCCTGCACCCGCCATTCCGGTCAGGAACCGCCGCCGATTGAGGAAAACGTGTTCCGGCGTTGCTTCGCGTTCCGGTATCGCCCAGGACGGTTTGCGACGAATGTTCATCAGATGCGCTCCTTTTCGATTGCCGACAGAAAACGCAAGCGGCTCATCAAAGGCAAATAAACCCCTGGTGAGCCGCCGCCAGTTCGCTGCCGCATTCTGCTTTCGGCCACGCCGGCAGTCAGGCCGCGAGCTTGCCGGCCTTGCGCAGCGCCTGTTCCGCCGCCCGGCCGGACAGGTCCGCCATGTGGTCAAAGCGCGTGACAAAGGTGGCCACCCCTGCGGTTGCGGAGCGGAGTTCGACAATCAGATCGCCGATCTCGCCCTGGGGCATCAAGGCCTGCACCTCATCCCAGCCGGACCAGCCGGGCCGGGCATCGAAGCCCAGCAGCTGGCCGCGCCGGGCCGAGACAATGGCATTGATCCTGGGCGTCGCCTCGGACGGGCACTGGATCGTCACCTTCTCGATCGGCTCCAGCAGGACCGGGTTGCATTTGGGCAATCCCTCGCGGATGGCCACGATACCGGCCATCTTGAAGGCCTGATCGGAACTGTCGACGGAATGGTAGGATCCATCCGTCAGACACACCGCCACATCGACAACCGGAAACCCGAGCGGACCGTTTTGCAATGCTTCCATGACACCGTCGCGGACCGAGGGGATGTATTGCTTGGGCACCACGCCGCCGGTGATCCTGTCGGTGAAATGAACCCCCTCGCCACGTGGCAGGGGCGTGATCTCGAGAACCACATCGCCGAACTGCCCGTGACCGCCCGACTGCTTCTTGTGCCGGCCGCGCACGCTGGTTCCACTGCGCAAAGATTCCGCATAAGGCACCTGCGGCGGCCGCTCCTGCAGTTCAAGGCCGTATTTGCCCGACAGACGGCTGCGGGCGACACGCAGATGCATCTCGCCCTGCCCTTTCAACAGGGTTTGTCCGGTCATCTGGTTCTGCTCGCATTTGAGCGACGGGTCTTCCTCCGCCAGCTTGGCAAGCGCTGCCGAAAGGCGCACCTCGTCCTTGCGATGGATGGCGGACACCGCAATGGCCAGAACCGGCGGCATCTCCGGACCCGATGGCGGTGCGGCTGTTTCAGAGGCATCCCGCCGCAGGATCTCTCCGGTCTGAACGCCTTCCAGCTTGCCGAGCCCGACGAGGTCTCCTTCCTGCGCCGCATCGCATTTGGTCAGCTGTTGCCCGAAGACCGAATACACCCCCGAAACCTTCACCTCCGATCCGTCTGCCCGATAAAGACCGCCGCCTTCCTCGACCGTTCCGGACAGGACGCGGGCGATTGAAAGCTTGCCGCCATGGGACGTGTGCAGGGTCTTCAAAACCTTGACCGGGCCATAACTGCCGGCCATTTCCATCCGTTCGCGCGTCCTGGCAAGGCCCGGGGTCTCGTGGCGGAGTGCCTTCAAAAGACGGCCGACACCGTTCCCATGCGCGGCGGACCCGAAAAACACAGGGCAAATCTGGCTTTCCTGAACCTCCCGCACCAGATCGGCAAACACCACATCCGGATCCGGCACAATGTCTTCCAGAAGCGCTTCCATGAGGTCATCGTCATGATCAGCCAGCGTTTCCAGCATAGTGTAGCGCGCTTCATGTTCACGGGTCCGGTCCGCATCGCACATGTCGATCCGGCTGCTTTCCTCCTTTTCGTGATAGACATGCGCACGTTCAAGAGCCAGGTCGATGAACCCAGTGGCCCGCCCGTCTTCCCAGATCGGGATCTGCCGCAGGACAAATGGCACATCGGAGGCCGGTTGCAGCACCGGCAGGACATCGCGCAGGCGCCGCGTGCTCTTGTCGACCTTGTTCAAAAACAAAACCCGCGGAATGGCGCGGGCTTCAAGGGCTTTCAGGATCAGCTGCAAGGCCGGGACCTTGCGCTCGTCGTCCTCCGCAACAACGACCGCAAGATCAACCCCTTCAAGGGCGCCCTCCATATCGCCCAGAAACTCCACCGAGCCGGGACAGTCTATGAAACTGTAGCTGTCTCCGAGATAGGCCGTCTCGACGATGTTCATCTCGACGCTCATGCAATGGCTGCGCGCCTCTGCCGAGGCGTCCCCAACCGTATTCCCGGTCTCGATCGTTCCCTGCCGGGGAATAGCTCCCGTACGGGCCAATATGGCTTCGAGAAGAGTTGTCTTTCCGCTGCCGAACGGCCCGACGAGCGCAATGCAGCGCTGCAGGCCTCCCGCCCTTCCTGCCGGACCGGCCTCGCCGGTTTTCAAATTGGTTGCCATAGTCCACCTTCCGTTTGCTAGAGGGTCTCCTCCCACAACGCGGCGTGGCCGGCTTCAAGACGCGGCCAGCCCGCGCCCATTCCACTTTGAATTGCGATCCGTGCATCGTCGCGCCGGTAAGGGCAGGAACGCAAGGGAATCCTGTGCGGCACCGCAGCATTCAAACATGGCGAATGACGCCACATCATAAACTCAAGATATGTGCATGCTTGGCCATCAGAGCAACATCGAAACAAAATCGACACAAATATGCTCGCTTTCAGTCACACAACGCGCATGCCCTTGCCCCTGGTTCAAGACCTGTGTGCTTCATCCAAAGGCTTGCCTCATCCATTCCCCCTACAACTCAGCACTCTCAGCAACAATGAACAAAACCGTCCTCACAGTGATAACGCTTGTCATCGGCTTTTCGGGCAGCGCTTTCGCAGACACTTGCCGCCCTGCGGTCGACCCAAACCGGCCACAAATGGTAATCGGCTATGGCAGCTTGATGCAGACCGCATCCAAGCAACGTACGGCACCGAATACGACTGCCAACAGGCCTGTTCTGGTGACCGGCTACCAGAGGTCCTGGAACGCCAAAGGCTCCCCGGTTGGCTATTCGACAACCTATCTGGGCGTGAAGGCCGTAGAAGGCGCCCGGATGAATGCGGCAATTTATGAATACCTGAACACCGATGAAATCGCAGCAACGGATCAACGTGAAGGCGCCTATTGCCGCCGCAGCGTTCCGCTGGACCAGGTAACGATGCTGGACGGCGGCAATCTGGCCGAGGATGCCCAAATCTGGATCTATGAAACCAAGCCGCAATCAACCGCCTTCCCGTCCGAAAAATGGCCAATCGTTCAATCCTATGTCGACATCTTCATCAGCGGTTGCCTTGAGCTCGAACAGGCGGTTGTAACAGACGATCTCGGTGACATGAGCTTCTCCGAGGCCTGTGTGGCGATGACAAGCGACTGGTCACCCGACTGGATCAATGACCGCATCCATCCGCGCCGGCCCTTCGCCCAACAACCGAATGCTGGCAGAATTGACAGATTGCTTCATGCGCAGATCCCGGCACAATTCAACGCCATCCGGCTTGAGAAGTAAAACGATGGCGCCAGACATGGCCGGCGCCCTCTGATCCGCTCCGGGAGAGCCGATTGGCCTCCCAATGCCATTCACCCGCAATTGGGAGCTGCCAATGCGCTTAGTATCGATGCGAGATCTTCGCAACATCCATCATATCGGCGCTCTCGCCGTATTGACGAGTGCCGTTATTCTGATGCAAGGCCCGCTGGCTTTTGCAGACGAACAAAACAACGCCCTCCCGGAGCTGCCTTCCGCGCAAGAACAAGTGCGCGATACCCAGCAACGCATGCAGTCGGATTTTGAGAACCGGCAAGCACTCGAGCACGCCGAAAGGCAGGAAAACGTCAATGACATTAACCGGATGGCACCGCTCAGGGGCATGGAAGCCTGTGGTGACATGCCGAACTGCAACTGAATTCCGGCTCATGAAAAAGCGCGGCGGGTAACTCTGTCCCGCCGCTTGGCTTGCGGATTGGTCAGCTGGCCTTGTGCAGCGACATTCCGGTTACCCCGGCTGTCACGTTGAGGCCGGTTTCACTTTGCAGACTGACCGGATTGAGCGCGATCGACTTCCCGGATCCACCGACGAGCACATTGGCTTGTGCCCCGACCAGTGCGCTTGCGCCTGCCGATACCCCGCCATAGCGCCCGGACAACGCCCCGGGGCTTGTGTTGGTGCTGGGTGCAAACACTGCCCAGACGAGATTGGCGTTTCGAACCGGACCGATATCAACGCCGTATTGGGAAACTTCTCCTGTATATGCCTCAGGCGGGCCGCTGACCGGTTTGTATTGGCAAGCCAACGCATGCTTGGAACCGACGATGAAGTTGTTCCCGTTGGTCACGGAACAGGACAACAGCCCGGCCTTGACCCCCGGGGACCCATGAGACGGCGCCACTGATGCAGCTACCGCAGGTTCTGGCGGGGGGGATGTTTTTGCGACGTCGGCGGCCTGTGCGGACGATGCGAACGGGACCAGGATAAGGGCAACGGCGAGAAGAAGTTTCGTTTTCATAAAAATAACTCCCAGGCAATCAGCGCCAACCGTGGCGGCAATGGCCTAGGTAGGTCGGAATTGTGACCGAATTCGCCCCTTGAAATGAAAAGGATTTAATATTGATTTCAGATAATTAGCAGTGGCCTGGATGCATATCATGACGTTGAGGCGGATATCGCCCCGGTCATTGGTACAACCCCGGCCGCTGTAGCGCGCCGGGGTTCATGGCAAGCAGGAAGCCTTGCAGGACGTCAGAACGGGAAGACCGCCTCAACCGTCATAATTCAAGGACATGCCACTGACACCGAGCGTCAGATTTGCGCCTGTTTCGCTTTGCAGACTGACCGGATTCAATGCAATCGACCTGTCGAGCCCGCCAACCAGAACATTGGCCTGCGCCCCGGCACCAACACTGACACCGGCCGCAACGCCGCCATAGTGACCAGCCAGCGCTCCCGGCTTGGTGTTGGCACTCGGCGCAAACACGCCCCAAACAAGCGTCGCATGTTTGACCTTGCCGATGTCAATTCCATATTCCGAAACCGTTCCGGTGTATTTCTGGGCCGCACCGCTGGTCGGCTTGAATTCGCATCCAAGCGTGTGTTTGGACCCGACAATGAAATTGGATTCACCCTCCACCCGGCAGCTCAAGACACCGATCTCGACCCCCGGTTTTTTGTCGTCAGCAAAAGCCGTTGTGGCAAACGGGGCCAGGATCAGACCAGCAGCAACAAGAGATTTCAAGTTCATCAAATTGTCTCCACGCAATAACAAGCCGTCTTGAACGGCCCAAACGGTCGGTGACTTGCCTAGTGCCCGAACCCGCTCAGACCGGCGGCCAACAGCAATTCGGGTCAGGGGAGGCTGTCACATCCCGCAAGGGCAGACAAGAGACTGTTGCCGCAACGGCATCATCCGGACTGCTTTCGCTCTTCAAGAACCACCATGGGGAGCCGTCGCAAATGCGCCTTAAGCATGCCGGAAGGACAAAAAAGCGGAGCAGACCAGACTGCTCCGCCAATTCACAAAGTCCAGCAACAAAACCCGGAATGGTCTGCTCCTCAATGCGAGGTTTCCGGCAAGCGGCCCGTCACGCAGCCGCCCCCTGATCGTCCGGGGCCCGGAAAGCAAAGCCTGCTCCCAAACGGTCCCGGAGCGCAAACACTTCTTTCACTGTGCGATGTGCCCGGACACGGGCGAACCAATCCGTTACCGGCCCGAACCGGACGGTCAAGGCCTTCAGGACCGCGGGAAGATAGGCGAGGATTTGCAAGGCGATCACGCCCCCGATCACCGGCAGGACGAAGGCCGGCACCTCAAGGAACGACAGAGCCAGAAGCCCGGCCACAGCAACGAAACCGGCAAGCACGGCATTGCGGAACCGGCGCAATCCCCTCGTGACGGACGCCGGATCCACATCGGCCTTGGAAGCGTGCAGCTTGGAGATGCCTTTTGTTCCCCACGTGGCATCATGCAGATTGAAAACGGCATAGACCTGGATCATCAGCCCCATGGGCAGCATCACAAACACCAGCGACCACACCGAGCGCAGAACAACCCGCAGGGTTCGCCGCCCAAGGATCGCACCGACAGCCAGGAAAACCAGCGTCAGGGGAAGAATGATCGTGAAGGCTGCAGCCAGACCGATCTTGATGGCGCTGATGCCAAAGAGCAGCAAGGTGCTGATCCCGGCCGCGCTGAGCATGATCCCGGTTTGCTGCTGTGTCAGACGGGACAGGTAAGGCGTCGCGGCGATCACTGCCGGCAATACAAGACACACTGCCGCGATCCCGACAAGCAGCAGGTATGGCGCCACCGCAGCAGCCGGCAAGGCCGTAACAAGCGACGCATCGAGAGACACCAGTCCGAGGATGGCCGCAGGGGTGAAAGCCAGTGCCAGCAGCATGGTGAAAGCAGTCCACAAGGCGACCGCGCAGACACGCGACTTTCGGAACCAGCCGGAGTTCGACGCCTTCCAGTAGCGTTTCAGATTGACCGCCTGATAGAGGGTCGACACGGCACCGCCATTCATCCAGCGGCGGCGCTGTTTCAAAAGCGCCGGAAGGGTATCGCACGGCTCAACTTGCGACATCGCACGATAGCTGGTCACCACGCGCAGATCACTGCCTTCGGCGCACATCAGCTCGAAACCGATCAGCGCATCCTCCGTCAGGAACCGCACGATGTCGTGAGGTTTTGTTGCATGGAGACCTTCCAGGTACCGGTCGGCAACGGTTTTTCCGTCGCCGCTGTCCCTGTTGAACCATTCCCAACGGGTCGCGGACATCTGGCCCGGCACAATGTCGACATAGCCCATGACATCCATCGCAGGCAGCCGCAGCAACCGGGACCACAAGAAGTCGACATGCTGGAACAGGTAAAGGGGATTGAGATTGCTGCCCCTTGGTTCGACCTCGACACGTGGCACCACGGCGGCAACACTCGGGTCTTCCGCAAACAGCCTGCTGATTTCGCTCAGCGTCGCGAGGCTGGGCACATTGCCGGTATCGATCTGCAGCCAGCACATGGGGTTCAATCCCGGCGCAATAGACCGCAGGACCCAGCGGTGGCTGTCGAGCTTGCCGCCATTCATGTGTTTCATGGCCACCATGACGCGGGCATTGCCTTCCGGGCCGACCGGCAACAAGACCGATTCATGAACGGTCATGCCACCGTCATCGGGATAGGGCCCCTCCATCCTCGGCAACAGGCCGCGGCGTTGCATTTCCTCACGGGTCGACGGATGCAGCTTGTCGGCGCCGTCCACCAGAAAGACCAGAACAATGTTGTTTGGCTGTGCGCCATCATTGGACGCCCTGAGATGGCCAATTGAGGCCGCCATGCCCTCAAGCGTCTGCAAAAACAGATCAACCGGTTCATTGTACATGGTCGCGCAAACCAGAACACTGGTATCGCCGAGCGCCGGATCCTTTTGCAGCACCTCGCCCTCAGCAAGGGTCTGGGTGCGCAGATGCCGGGTCTTTGCAGGCATCACCACTTCGACGTCGAAACTGCCCAGGTGGCTGTGAGTACCTTTGAGGAAACTTTGCGAAACTCCGGGGTCCCTAACCGTGCTGCCCCCAGCGGCAATCATGTCTTGAAGCATCATTAAATCTCGCTGAATGTCGTAAACTAAAATATTTCGGCGAAAGCCCGATCAAGTTCAGATAGTAACGATTGCCTCAGCATCTAGGGGCGCTTGAAAGATTCAATGACAAATATTTCATTTGGTTCATAAAGTTTTTCCGGCTTGCTTCCTCATGCCGAACAGGAAGCGAGCACCGTCAGCACACAGAACTGCTGCAATGCAGGATCAAACAACCGGCAATAAGTCGCAACGCCCGGAAAAACCAAATTTGGTTGTCTGCCGGCCTCCCTTTGGAGACCCTTGTGACAGGATTGTTTTCTGGCGGCTCCTGCTGCCAAAATAATTTTTGCAAAGAACCGCTTATTCTTTTCTCCACCCTCCAGGATTGCAAGCCCAGACATTCAACACAGGTCAAAACAACTGAAGCGGACACATGACGCAAATACATCAATTTCAAACTTGCAAGTAATGCTCCTATGACTACGCTACCTTGGTCAGATCCAAATATAATTCCATGAGAATATTTTCCTTATTGACCTCGCGAAGAGTTTTTTGGTTTGTCAAATTCGACCTCTCTCTTGTTATGGGTATAAATTTCAATTACCTTGCAACCCATGGTATTTTTTAACACTTAGACCCTCTTGATATTCGGGGTGTCGCATGCCTGATTGGAAAGCTGTCAAACAAGATGTTATTGGCGAGCTGTTTCGCAACATGACGAAGCGCGATGCCTTTACGCCCGCCATCACCCAATTCGCAGCTGCATGGCCGGACATCATCATGGGCTGGCAGGTGATGAATCTCCGGTCTGTCGAATGGTCTCATTTGCGGCCGCTCAATGTCGACAAAACCTTTATCGGCCAGTTCTTCGAAGTTGCCCATATTCATCCGTTTCCCCCGCTGATCACAGAGCCTGAATGGCATCATGACATGCTCTCGTCGGAGCAGGTCATCTCGCGCGAGGACCTCGCCAATACAGAGTTCTATCAACATACTTTCAGGCGCCGTGGCGACTGCGACCGGATCTGGTGCATGCGTGCGCATGAAGATCGGGACAATTCCGCACTACTTTCCGCACATATTCCGAAACACATCGGTGAGCGTGAGGGACAGCAATTCTGGAACGCCGTTGCGGACTTCAAGCCACATCTGCAATCCGCTTTCAAACTGTGCCTTGAATTGCATGAGCGCGCGTCCGGACTCAATGGCCGGGACCAGTTCTGGCTGAACCAAATCCCGACACCGGCATTGGTCACCGACAAATCATTCAAGGTCTTGCAGATGAATACCAGCGCCGAGCGCCTTCTGGCACGCCGGCATGTCCTGGCACTCGACAGGAACGGATACATCGGTGCAAAAGGACGCGAAAACGCCCTAAGGCTGCAGAAAACGGTTTATTCCGCCCTGGCATCGACCCGCATCGCCGGGCCGGCCGGCTTGGCATGCGGAGCAGATGCATCGCTGACCATCTTCGCACAAAGCCTTGGAGACAACCCGGACCGCCCGTACGAAGTCGAACCCTTTTGCCAGACCCACAAGAGGGCACTTGTCTATGTGCTGGACCCGCATGATGTGCCCATCGGTCCTGCCCGCGTACTCGAAGTTTTCTTCGGCTTCACCCCGGCGCAAGCCCGGTTGCTGCTGGAACTGATTGGCGGGCTCGATTTGAAGGACGCAACGGAAAAGATCGGGATCAGGCTGAACACCGGCCGGAACCATCTGGCGCAAATGCAGTCGAAATCCGGTTTGCACAAGCAGGCAGCCCTTGTCGGGAAGGCAACAGCCGTCCTCCTCCGGCAACCCCTCAATGGCTCGTCCGAGACGGCCTGACAGACCAAAATCCCGAAGCTGCGACCGGATCACACTGGCACACGGCCTCAACGCCCCTATCGGAACTCCGGAGTTGCAGGATGAAGGATCGGGAAACCTGGCAAAGCGAGTTCGTCGCCGAACTTTTTGCCAATCTGACGAAACGGGACGCCTTTGTCGGAGCCCTTTCAAACTTCACCTCCAACTGGCGGGATGTCATTTTCGGGTGGCAGGTCATGCAGGTCGGTGTGAACGAGTGGTCGTTTGCCAAGCCCTTCAATTGTGACGATGCCTTTTATCGGGACTTCTTCGAGGTCGCGCACCTGCACCCGTTCCCGCCCCAGGTGAAACCCAGCGACTGGCACAATGACATGGTCTCTTCCGAGGCCGTGCTCGCACCAGAGGAATTGGCGCATACCGAGTTTTTCGATCATGCGTTCCGAAGCCGCGGAAACTGCGACCGCATTCATGCCTTGAGGGTTTATGAAAAAGGCCCAAACGTGGCAGCCCTGGCGGCGCACCTGCCCCGCCAGCTTGGTGAGCGGGAAACATCGGAGCTGTGGCAGGCGCTCGCGTTCATCAAGCCATTCATGCAATCGGCTTACCGGCTAAGTCTTGAACTGCAGGAGCGGCAGGCGCGTGCGCGGCCAACGGAACAGTTCTGGCTTGACCGGCTTCCAACGCCCGCCTTTGTGCTGGACCGGAACCATCGTGTGCTGATGATGAACCGGGAAGCCGCCGCGTTTTTTCAGACCAGCGAGGTTCTGGCACTGGATCCAAGATCGGTGGTCCTTCCGCGCGGCAAGGGAAATGCAAAAGTCTGGCAATCGGCTGTTGCCGGCGCCTTCGGATCTGCACGGATCAGCGGGCCAAATTACTTGCGAACCGCGACCGGCCCTCCCATTGGACTTTTCGCCCAAAGCATGAGCCAGGAACCCGAACATCCCTATTCGATCGATCCGTTTCGTCAGGATTATCAGGAAGTGCTTGTTCATGTGCTTGATCCGGCACAGGTGCCAAGGGGATCTTCAAGCGCTCTGGAAGGCGCATTCGACATTTCGCGGTCGGAGGCGCGTTTGCTGCTCGAACTGGTCTCCGGACTTTCGCTTCGGGAAGCGGCCGGCAAGCTTGGGATCTCCTATCACACGGCACGGAACCAGAGGGCAAACATGCTCTCCAAATCGGGTCTCCGGTCCCAGACCAGTCTGGTCTGCAGGGCAACCTCAACCCTGCTGAAGAGCCCTTTGCCGGAGTGACCGGGCCGCGCCGCTTTGCCGGAGACCGGCAGACTTAATCACGACAGTTGGACCAGTGTTCCGGCGGCAAAAAGAGCGTGTTTCGTTTACATCCCGAAACACGCCTAGACTGGTTTTCAGACGCATTTTGTCTAAGCAAGCGGTGTTCCGCAACCGCTTGCAGACAGCCTAAAATCATCTTGACAGTATCGCTCCTAGATGAGCTGCGTCTGCTCGGCATTAGTGGTAATTCCGGTTACATTAAGAAGGTCCAGCGTCTGGGCACCTGAAAGATTAAAAATTTCTACATTTACAAACTTTCAGGATTGCTGACGTACAAATCCAAGGTAGTAGTTCAGATCAATGCCCGCATGATGCAAACGCACTGTAAGGACCTGCCACGCGTGGGTTGCGTCAGCAGCAAGGACTGGGCAGGCCGGTTCATTTCGGGAAACCGCCCTGATCTCACGTGAAACCGCATCCAGAAGTGCTAGGGATTACTTCTGCGGCGTTCCGGAGGAAATAACACGCATCGCAATAGTCGACGGCACAGCAAGGGAAGCCGCCGATACGTGATCTTTCTGGCGCGCGACAAGGTAGCGCCGCAGCACAAACAGGGCCGCAAGAGTGATCGCAACTGGCGCGAAGGCCTGATCGGCGTAAAACACGGCCCAGACGGCGCCCGTTGCCGCAATGCAAAGCATCAACACCGAATAGGTCAGGCTCATACGCTTCGAAAGACCGCCAAGGCCGGCGAATCCGGACGGCCTGATCACAGTCAGAACAATCCCCGTCAACAACACCGACACCAGAACGCCACTCTGGGCAAAGGGCAACAACACACCGCCCGCAGCACTCCCGAGCGGCCCGCCAAACCGGAACAGCACGGAAAGAGCTGGTGCGATCAGCAGAATATGGAGATTGACGCCCAGCATCACCGGATGCAGGGGCGCCTTCAGGACGCGCAGAAGCAAAAAGACTATCAGGGCCAACGCAGATGCAGACAGGCCGGCCGCTTCCATCTCCCCGGTCAACCGCCAGACCACGAAGAACATGAGCGAGGGACCACCTTCCAGAAAATCCGTGAAGAATGTCTTTTGCCCGGACTGGCGCATGAAAAATTCCTCTGCCCTGCACACATTTCGATCTGTCCGCAGGCTATTGAGGGCAAAGCACAATTGCAAGTTATGCGTGTCTTGAACGGTCCACCCGGAATCGCCTGATCAGGCGGGCAGAACCGGATCTGCCCAATAAAAAGGGCGGCACGCGCCGCCCTTTCAAATGCAAATACGGTATGCCTGCCGGTTACTTCAGGTTGCCGCAGAACCGCTGGATGCGGGTGCAGGCCTCTTCCAGGGCTTCCGTGGAGGTCGCGTAGGAAATCCGGAAATTCGGTCCAAGACCAAACGCCGACCCCTGAACCACGGCCACGCCTTCGGTTTCCAGAAGCTCGGTCACGAAATCCTCGTCGCTTTCGATCACCTTGCCGGACGGCGCGGTCTTGCCGATGGTACCCGCACAAGACGGGAACACATAGAAAGCACCTTCCGGAACGGGGCAGGAAATGCCCTTGGCCTGATTGAGCAGGGAGACCACCAGATCGCGGCGCCCCTTGAAGGTGTCGTTGTTCTTGGGAATGAAGTCCTGCGAACCGTTCAGCGCCTCGACGGCCGCCCACTGGGCGATCGAACAAGGGTTCGAGGTCGACTGGGACTGGACCTTGGCCATGGCCTTGATCAGGCTGGCCGGGCCACCGGCATAGCCGATCCGCCAACCGGTCATGGAATAGGCCTTGGACACGCCGTTGACCGTGAGCGTGCGGTCATAGAGTTCCGGGGCGACCTGCGCCGGGGTCGTGAACCGGAAACCGTCATAGACCAGATGCTCGTACATGTCGTCGGTCATGACCCAGACATGCGGGTGCTTCTTGAGCACGTCCGTCAATGCCTTCAGCTCGGCTTCCGTATAGGCAGCGCCCGACGGGTTGGACGGCGAGTTGAAGATCAGCCATTTGGTGCGCGCGGTGATCGCCGCATCCAGATCTTCCGGACGGATCTTGAAGGTCGCCTTGTCGGCTTCCACGATCACCGGTTCACCGCCGGCCATCAAAACCATGTCCGGATAGCTGACCCAGTAAGGGGTCGGGATGATCACTTCATCGCCCGGATTGAGCGTGGCAACGAGGGCATTGTACAGCACCTGCTTGCCGCCGGTGCCGACCGTGATCTGGTTTGTTTCGTATGTGAGCCCGTTTTCCCGCTTGAACTTTTCGACAATCGCGGCTTTCAGCTCCGGAATGCCGTCAACGGCGGTGTATTTGGTCTTGCCGGCATTGATCGCGGCAATCGCGGCCTGTTTGATGTTCTCCGGTGTATCGAAATCCGGTTCGCCTGCGCCAAGTCCGATGACATCGCGGCCAGCGGCTTTCAGCTCGCGTGCCTTGTTCGTAACAGCAATCGTCGCAGAGGGTTTAACACGATCCAATGCGTCGGCGAGAAAGCCCATAGTGTCCTCCATGGGAAACGGGAAACAAAAGCGCGCGGACCGTAGTCCTCCCGGCAATTTATGACAAGGGCATGAAGCCGAAAACGCGCGAAAAAGTCGTGTGACGGCGGGCTGCGGGTCGCCGGTGTTCCGGAGCCAATGCAGAGGCTTCTGCCAAGGCTCTTTCTTGCGTCGCAACCGTCAAGCAGTTTTCCAGACCCATGGCGCGGCTGCAAAAGCACATTGCGGCCATGCAAAATATTCCGGCATGCATTTTACTAATTCACTTGTAAAAAATCCGGAAGAACTGTCAAAAAGTTTGGTGGTTGTTCTGGGTATGGATGCAATCTGAAGGATAAATTACCAAGAAACCGTCACAAAATCATACAGACCACGCCCCATTGCAGTCGGGTAGGAGGCTGATTCTTGGGCACAATAACGAGTGTTGGAAAACTTCGGAGGAAGACCAATGACACTCGAACGACCGCTTGACGCGGACACCAATCGAGGGGGCAGAAACGTGATCCTTTGGGCGGCCCTCGCCACAGCGACAGGTCTCATCACCTTGGCGTTGACAGGGGCTTCGCCCTTTCACCCGCTGCTGGCGGCCTTATGCGCTGCCTTCATCGGCATGACCGGAGTGACCACCTGGCTCGCCCAGCGGATCAGCCGCACAGATCCAGGTGCCGAAACCGTCTCCCTGCGCAAGACAGGCTTCGCGCGTCTGGACGGACTACACATGCACTATGCAAACGGGAAGGATGGCCCATGACGCCCCCCCGCAACAATCGGAGAAAACAGGAACGCATGCAGGAATCCAGCCGTGGCGATGCGAAACCGCTTCTGGTCGCCATCACACTCGGGATCTGTGTCGCTTTGTCTTTGACAATCGCCGCAGCCTGGGCATCCGATCCGGATTTCAGCTTCAAAAGCCCCGAACCGGCCACACATGTCATCAGCGCACCGTCAGACGTCTCTTCCATCAACAAGAACAAGATACAGGACCGGCATCCGGCGTTCAGCCAGGGACAGACAGGCGCGAACGCAGCCCAGGGAAGTTCAAACGCGGCGCCCGCTGTCTACCGGATGCTGATACCGTGATCCGGGCAGATGCTTCAAAATGCGTATAAAAAGCCCGAGGCCTGATCTGCACCCGTTAAAGTGCATATCAGGCCCCTTGCGCCCCGGTCCGCCCCCGGTTTCAAAATCGATACCTTAAGTTGTTTTCAAGCCATAACTCGGCCTGACGTTGTTTAAACAATAACGTTGCTGAACCAAAACCGGCAAGCCATCGACAGGCTTCTTTAACTCTTTGTTCACTCTTTTTGCAGCGCAAAAACGAATACTGGGGATAGTGCAAAAAACCGCCTTGAGCGGCTTGGAGGGTTGTACAAGCCGCCAAGTCGCCGGTTGCACCGGAAGGACGGTTTTTCGGTTGGGTCAAGACGGCTGCCGCCCCCTTCCACCGCGTCCCCGGCCACAAGGTCCACGCTGCGCGATGTGTCCAGCCGGGAATTGCCGTGTCCCCATTTGATGGCTCAATAATCCTGCTGGTTTGTATTAGTTCCCAAACGCACCATTGCGCTCGGCGTTAAGTCGGATGATAAGAAGCGCGATAGAGCATTTTGAGGAATCGCCATGGCCGTAGATCTCAGCATTTCCGCAGACACCATTCGCCTGATTGTTCAAAAGGCGCGCGCTGCAGCCGCGACGCTTGGTGACAGTTTCGAAGGCGGACATGAGGGGGACATTGAATTCGACGAGGATACCCTGTCGGACAGCCATCATCATGACGGTCTCGCCGAAGAGGAAAACGATGACCTGTCCGAGGAAGAGCTCAAGGAACTGATTGACGACCTGAATGTCGATGAAGCCGCCGAGCTTGTGGCCATTGCCTGGATTGGCCGCGGGGACTACGACGCCGAAGACTTTGAGACGGCAACCACGGAAGCCAAGGAAATGGCGAGTGGACCGACATCGTCCTATCTGCTCGGCATGCCCCTCTTCCCGGACTATCTGGAAGGCGGCCTCGACGCGCTCGAACTGTGACGCATTTGTCACCGTTACGGACTTTCCGTTGGATAATCTGTTAACAGGTGATTTACCATATTTGCCGGAAGTGGAATTTGGACCACTCTTGCCTCCGGAATGTCCATAAAGGTCACACATTCGGGGGAATGGGTATGTTCCAGGATCATTCACGCACTGACCGCGAAACAGCGCCGCGTCCATCGCCCTGGCCGATGGTGTGCGGCATGCTTGCAGTCGCGGGCATGATCAGCGCTCTGGCCATGGCATTCGGAAACTAGACAATCTCATCGCTGCACCAGCCTCCGCTGTCACGCCGGATCTACGCGCTCGACGCCGCTCGCGGCCTCGCAATTCTGGCAATGATCATCTATCACTTTTCCTGGGACCTCTCCTGGTTCGGGTTTGTCAGCTGGCAGGTCGCAGCCGAATTCGGCTGGCGTGTTTTTGCCGGACTGATCGCCGGAAGCTTTTTGTTTCTCTCCGGCGCCGGGATTTATCTCGCCCATCACGAAAAAATCCGCTGGCGCGGTTTCTGGAGGCGCGAGCTTGTCATTGTGGCGGCGGCGGCCGGCGTTTCGCTGGTAACCTATCTTGCATTCGGCGAGACGTTCGTGCGCTTCGGCATCCTGCACGCGATTGCCGTCAGCTCCCTGATCGCGCTGGCATTCATCCGGGCACCGGCCAGTCTCACCGCATTGGCCGCTCTGGTGTTCGCCACAGCCCCCCTTTGGGCGTCCAGCGCAGTCTTTGACGGCCCCTTCTGGGTCTGGACCGGCCTTGGGCATCCCGGCTATGGCAGTGTGGATTATGTGCCCGTGGCCCCCTGGACGGGTGTGACGCTGGCGGGATTATGTGCTGCAAACCTCGCCCAGTGCGCCGGTCTGCCCGGCCGATTGCGCCTGTGGGCGCCATCCGGGCGGTTTGCCGCAACTTTCCGGTTTCTCGGCCAGCACTCCCTGCCGATCTATCTGATCCATCAACCAATCCTGTTTTCGCTTGTCTGGGCGATTGCAGCTCTCGGGCTGGCTCCCGACCGGGCGGCGAGCGCCTTTCAGGAAAGCTGCACGGTTTCGTGCCTGGCCGTTCAGGGCGAAGCTGCCAATTGCGCTGCCGCCTGTGCGTGTACTCTGGACGGCCTCAAGCAGGACGGACTATGGGAACCGCTCACCGGAAATCCGATGGATCCGGATCTCCGGCAACACATGAACTCCCGCTACGCCCAATGTCTGGCCAATCCGGCGCTTTTCGGACCGGAGGAAAGCGGGAAATAGACAATATGCCCCGGTACTTTCAAAAAAGCGCCCCGGCTCTGTGGTCTTCGAGATCACCTATCAAAAGGGAAACTCGCGGGAGAATGTCGTCCACGGACCCCGCCATGCCGGCGCAGCGTAGTTATCCGGCCAATACTCGACTTGCCTCGTGATCAAACCGCGATGAATGGTGTGAAAGGTGACTGCGCGCGCGTATTGCTTGCCATCGGAAACCTCGACATCCGATACGGCCTCTTGCCCGTCCGAGACGATCTTCCGGATCCTGAATTTCCATGTGCTATCAGTGGGATAAGCAGTGTTCACCGCTGAAAATGCTTTGCGGCCACGTAACACCTCTCCCGTTTGAGGCATATAATACTCAAACGCCGGGTCCAGCCACTGGCTGGCATAGTCAAAATCATTTGTTGCCATGGCCTGCCAAAATGCGCTCACTACATCCGAAGTCATACCGCCTCTCAAGAACATAAAGTGAACAAATATCATGCGAGGCTTCGCGTGAAAAAGCAACTTATCGGTGGTGCAAACTTGGCGGCCTAAAGTGAGAACCCTAGCCCGTCAGCCGGGCAAGTGCACGGTCGATGCGGGTCTGGGCGAATTCCGAAAACCGGTCGGGTTCCCGCGACGCGGCAACCTGCCCGAGTGCCCAGGCAGCCGACACCGTGTCACAAACAGATTTCATCGCTTCATACCGGTCGACAAGCGCATTGCCGGGCTGTCCGCCGCAATAAGCTTCAAGGAAGGTGGTTTCCGTTTCCGGATTGAACCCGTTCTCAAGCGTGGCATAGGCAAGATCCCAGGCCGGCTCCGATTGGCCGGAATACTCCCAGTCGATCAGCACCAGCCGGCCTTCAGAATAAAGAAGATTGCCCGGCGACAGATCCCCGTGGCACGACACGAAATCGCCAGACCGGCTTTCCAGAACGCCTGTTTTCTCAAGAACCTCTTGCACGGGTGCGAGACGGCGCAACAAGTCGGGCCGGCCCTGGAACTCGTCCGCGTGCCCGGCCAGAATCAGTTTTGGATCGATTGTCCCCTTGAAGGATGGCCCCTTGCCGTGAAGCCGGGCCAGCGTCTCTCCGAGACAGGCAGCCAGATCCGGTGCATCCAGCGGCGCATGATCCAGCGTTCGGGTGAGCTGCAGCCCGATCTTGGGGGCCGTGAACACTGGCGGAACGGCGATCTCGAGAGACGCGGCCGCCTCATGGTTGTGGGCTTCGTCGAAACGATTGATCAACGGCGCGGTTTCCGGACGCGGCAGCCGAAGGATGAAATCGCCCGTGGTGGTGATCAGCCGGAAGACACGGTTTGTCAGGCCCGATTGCGGGTAAATCCCGCACACGTCTCCGCACAGCTTGCGCAGCTCGGGAAAATAGGCCAGGGCCCGTTCGATATGGCTTTCCGGATATTTTGACAAGACACCCGCCGTCTGTGGCAAAAGCCGGATTTGTGATCCGCCCGTTGAAAGACCCCGAGGAAAAAAGATGCAAGCTGTCTCCTCTCCCCACATCATCATCACCTATTGCCGCCAATGCAACTGGCTTTTGCGATCAGCATGGATGGCACAGGAAATCCTCAGCACTTTCGCCGAGGACATCGGCGCGGTTTCCCTCGTGCCGGGCACCGGAGGCATCTTTACAATCACCTGTGACGGGCAACCGATATGGGACAGGAAAGCCGATGGCGGCTTTCCCGAAGCCAAGATCCTGAAACAGCGCCTGCGCGATCAGCTTTGGCCGGAAAAGAACCTCGGGCATGCCGACCGGTGATCGGGCGGCAAGCCGGTCAAGGCGCCGAAGCGCCTTGACCGTGATGACGAGGCCGTCAGACCGCCGTTTCGGCCGGCTTCAACGCTCCAGAGCGGACTTTCGCGAAGTACTGCCGGGCTTCCTGCTTGACCACAGGCATCAGGATGTAAAGGCCGGCAATGTTGGCGAGCGCCATTGCGAAGATCATCGAGTCGGAGAAATCGATCACCGGTCCGAGGCTCATCGAGGCCCCAATGACGACGAACACGCAGAAGATCAGTTTGAACATAACTGACGAGATCCTGCTTTCGCCGAACAGATAGGTCCAGGCCTTGAGCCCGTAATAGGACCAGGACAGCATGGTCGAGAACGCAAACAGAAGAACCGCAAAGGCCAGGATATAGGGAAAGAAGCCGACCTGCGCGCCAAAGGCAGCAGAAGTCAGTTCCACGCCGGTCAGGCCGGTATCCAGCGCTCCGGTGAAGATAATAACCAACGCGGTCATGGTGCAGATCACCACCGTGTCGATGAAAGGCTCCAGAAGCGAGACCACGCCTTCCGTTGCCGGTTCCTTGGTGCGTACGGCCGAATGGGCGATCGCAGCCGAACCGATGCCGGCCTCGTTGGAAAACGCCGCCCGCTTGAAGCCCTGGATCAGCGCACCGATCGCGCCACCGGCAATGCCTTCCGGTGAAAACGCGCCATGCAGGATCTGGCTGAAGGCCCAGCCGATCTTGTCATAGTTCATCGCGATGATGACCAGCGCCGTGCCGACATACATGAGCGCCATGAACGGAACGACCTTTTCCGTCACCTGTGCAATCGAACGAATGCCGCCGACAATCACGATACCGACCAGCGCCGCCATCACCAGACCGAACAGCCAGCCATAATTGGCCAGCGGGCTGGCAACGCCGCCGGTCACGTTGACAACCTGCTGGAAGGCCTGGTTTGCCTGGAACATGTTGCCGCCGCCCAGCGCACCACCAATGCAGCAGATCGAGAAAAAGACCGCCAGAACCCGGCCGAGACCCGGCATGCCCTTTTCCTTGAGCCCTTGCGACAGATAGTACATCGGCCCGCCCGACACCGTACCGTCCGGCCGCTCCTTGCGGTATTTCACCGCCAGCGTGCATTCGGTGAATTTCGACGCCATGCCCAACAGACCTGCCAGGATCATCCAGAAGGTCGCACCGGCACCACCGATGGACACCGCAACCGCGACCCCGGCAATGTTTCCAAGCCCGACCGTGCCGGACAGAGCGGTTGCAAGCGCCTGAAAGTGGGACACCTCACCGGCATCCTTCGGATCGGAATAGTCGCCCCGGACCAGTGCGATCGCATGGCCAAAGGCGCGGAACTGGATGAAGCCGAAATAGACCGTGAAGATCGCGGCAGCCACAACCAGCCAGCCGACGATCAGCGGAAACTGGGTTCCGGCCACCGGAACCGAATAGAAGACTGTCGACGCGACGACATTGGAAATCGGGGCGACCGCGTTGTTGATGGTCTCATCGATGCTGGCAAAGGCCGGCACGGACATGAACGGCAAGGCGAAGGCTGCCGCCGTGAGCACCTTTTTCATGGTATTGTCCTTGTCAGGAATGTCTTGGGAAGGGCCGCAGCCTTACGGAACGACCGTCACCGGCACTGGCGAAGCCTGAACCAGCGTGATCGCCAGTCCGCCCGTCAAACGCTCGACAAGCGGGTGGGAGCCCTTGCGCCCAATGACGATCTGGCAGTCACCATGCTGCCCGGCGATCTTGCACAGGTGCTCTGCTGCATGCCCGTAGCAGACTTCCGTTGTCGCCTGCACACCGGCTGACGCAAGCCGTTCTGCCACCGGCTCGATAACACCTGCCGCCCGTGACAGCTCCTCTTCGCGCCGCCTGTGGCGCTCCGCGATCTCTTCCTGGGTCAGAAAACTGTAGGGTGACCATTCCAGAACATGAACCAGATGGACCCGGGCCCCTTGCGGTTTGGCCAGATCCACGGCCAGGTTTGCCGCCCGCTGCGATGCCTCGCTACCGTCGAAGCCGACGATATATGTTTTTATCATTTTTGTTTCCTCCGCGGCCGGGTGTCTTGCGGCCACGGAACACGGCATCAGCCATCTGAACCGGGGCCATGGACTTTGTTGTGTCCGGCCGGTGGTTTTTGACGGCTAAACTTCCTAGTAGGTTCTTTTGCGGATGAAAAGAGTTCCAATGCTGCAATTATATTAAATATCCCGCCGCCGCGCGGACATGTTGTGGCGGCATAACTGTTTCCCAGGCCGAAAGGGCTCGCCGGATCAGACAGGCTTGCGCATGATGACGTAGGTTGGCTTGCAAAACCCGGCATGCGCCCCCTCTCCGGTTTTTCTGAAACCCAAACGCCGGAATGTTTCGTGGTTTTCGTCAAGTTCAATTCGGGTTTCGAGTTCGAGAGCGGAGACACCGTTCACGCGCGCGCGGTGTGCCGCAAGATCAATCAATTGCCGCGCATATCCCCTGCCCCGTTTCGATTTGGAGACAGCCAGTTTCCCGATATAGATACAATCCGGTTTCTTCGTAAAGAAGACACAGGCATCAGGCTGCTCGCCGATAATCCATACTTCCCCCGATACGCATTGCTCCTTGATCGCCGTGAGTGATAGCCTGTGCATGGACGAAGGTGGATTTATCCGAGTTTCCATGAATGCGAAGCTTTTTCGTATCAAGTCCAGCACGGCCGGAACATGAGGGGAATCGGCGGATAATCTGACCGCATCAGACACGCACATGCGGGTCTCCTGATGAATTGTATCCCCGCTCATGGGCGGGGATGCCTGATGGATACGCAGCTGGACCCCGGCTCGCTGTCCATAGTGACGGCATTTCATGGCCCTGTCGAACCGAAGCTGAGTGTGTGG
>NZ_SMMF01000822.1:0-12874 GCF_009711355.1 Roseibium sp. RKSG952
TTCCGCGCCCTTGACAATCAATCCCTTATGGCGTCATCGCCACTTCTGTGACGTAACACCATATTACGCGGGTTTCGATAGGCTTCAATATGCAGAGGTCTTGGGAATGCGACCATGAAACGTAGCGGCCGGAACCCCGGTCAAATCGCGTCAGCCTTGGGCAAACATCCAGTTGAGCACAAGCCGCCAGTCGGTCATCCGGATCGGTGTGCCGTGAACACCGGTGTCGAACAGGGTGAACTTGATCGGATAGCCGGGGGCTGATGCCCTGATCTGCTTGAAGAAATTCGCCTGGTCTTCCCAGTGATAGACCGTGTCGTCGCTGCCGTAGCCCATATAGATCGGGACCCGGCGCGACAGGGCGCCGGAACTCAGGAAGGCCGGATCGCGCGGGGAGCCCAGGAACAGGATACCGTCGAGGTGCCGCGCATAGCCGCCGTTTTTCAGAAGGTTCCAGCAAATAATGCCGCCCATCGATCCGCAGGCAACCACGACCTTTGCCCGCGGTGACAATTGCTTCTGATAGGCGATCAGCGCAGCGACATCTGCCGTGCCGCGTGCGCCGAAATCCGTGAACTCGGTGGAAATATAGGCGCCGCCATTGCGGACCATCAGGTTCTGGATCCGGTTGAAATTGCCGCCGAAGGAGACGTCATTGATGCCCTGAAAGCGGTTTCCGCCCTGTCCATGGATGTAGATCACGATGGCCTTGGCGCCGCCCTCGACCTTGCCGGTGCCGATATACTTTATGGTCCGGCCATTGGCGGTCAGTTGATAGTTGTCGCGGCTGCGTTTCGGCCGGTAGGAGACATAGTTGCCGAAGACCTCGCGCTGGTCGACCTTGTCCCGGTCGCGAAGGTCCCGTTGCTTTGAATATTCGACAACGATGAAATCGCCGCCGAAATGGCTGGCCGTGATGTTCCTGTATTTGAACAGCTTGTCCTTGTAGGGCGCGAGTGACTGGGCACCGGCAGGTGCGGCGCCGAACAGGCAGGCGGCAAGAAACAGCAAAAGCCAGGATGGCGAACCGGAATTGCTGGTGGCGGTCATTCGTTTGAATCCTCCCGGGCCGGGACAAGCCCTGAAACCGTTCATGTGCCCAAGACCCTAGCGAGCCCGTGTGACGCAGGCAAATCGAAGTCTCTGACGGATACCGGCCATGCACAGATCAGGCCTATCTCGCGGATCTCCATACCGGACAGCACCGGATCTGACAGGCTGCGTCACAATGCCGGGAGCCTGGCCATCCAATTGCCGTCATCATCAGGTCCCGGCAATGCGATGCGACCAAATGTGACGCGAAAAATGGCCGGATTTTGGCGCGGTTGTAGCCGCTCCCGGACCGCGTGTGCCGCCGGGAGGGATCTCGCTGTACGGTCGGAATACAAAAAGCCCATACGGCAAGTGGGCTTATCCGGGGTCCGGAATAGAGCTGGCCAGTGACATGCCTGGAAACAAACGGACATGCTGGCGGTTTCAGATTTAATGTAATTGCCTGATTTGCGACACATCTTGGCCCGCTCTCCGATCAAGCCTTTGTGAAGGAATGGGAGCAAGTAAAATGGGCGCGAAAACAATGCTTTCCCTGCTGGCAGCAGCGGGATTGTCGGGTATGACCTTCACAACAAGTGTTCAGGCCGAAGAGCCTGAACCGATGGATCAGGAAGAGCTGAACAGGGATGTCGAAAACGACCCTTACGAGGCCTTCATCAAGGCGTTTGAGGCCGGCGACGAGCTGACGGAAGCCGACTTTACCGCCGCACGCGGCGTGGGCGCGAAAGTCAGCCATGACGGACTGCGGTTCTCGCGCATGCCGCGCGCAGATCTCGACGGGTTCGGCGAATGGAGCACCCATTTGCCCGAGCGTGAAACCGGACCGGTTGCACAATCGTGTATCTCTTGCCATTCGGCACCTTATGCAAACGGGGCGGGGGCAAATCCGTTGAACGGTGTCGTTGATCCGCTGCATACGGGCGATCCGTCGAAATATCTGCATCGCAACACGCCGCATGTCTTCGCGCTTGCCGCCGTTCAGCGGATCGCGGAGGAAATGACGGCGGACTTGCTGGCGCAGGAACAAGCGCTGGCCAAGACAGCCTGTGCCACCGGTATGGAAGCCTCGCGCGCGCTGATGACCAAGGGCGTCGGTTTTGGCACCCTCTCTGCAAGGCCCGATGATGCGCGAGACGGTACAGGCTGTGTGGCGGAGTTCGACCGCTCGGGGATCGAGGGCGTCGACGAGGATCTGGTCGTCAAGATGTTCGGCTGGAAGGGGTCGCATGCGACGATCCGGGCCTTTACCCGCCATGCTGCCCACAATGAGCTGGGCATGCAGGCCGATGAACTGGTCGGCAGCCATGATGGTGACCATGACGGGGTGACCGGGGAGTTGACCGTCGGGGACCTGACGGCCTTGTCGATCTACATGGCCGGGCTTGAACGGCCGATTTCAAAGCTGGAACTGGACCAGCACGGCCTCATGGAGCTTGAGCCCGAAGAAAAGGCCCGGATCCAGCTCGGTGAACAGAAGTTTGCCGAAGCGCAATGCGCGACCTGCCATGTCCCGGCGCTCAAGGTCGATGTTCCCGTTTTCAGCGAACCCAGCCTGCAGCCGGGCTTTTTTGAGGAGATCTTCCCGTCGGGACACAGAGCGGCGGATGCCGGATTGCGGCAGGGCAGCGCGGTCTGGTTCGACATGACCAAGGACGTGCCGAACAACCATGTCGAACTGGCCGATGGCTCGACGCTCAATCTTGGCGCGTTTCCAAGGACAGAAGACGGCGGGGCGCTTGTTGCCTGGTATTCCGACTTCAAGCGTCACGATATGGGACCGGGTCTGGCGGACCCGGTGGATGTCCACGGGTTCGGGGCATCAGTCTGGCCGACGGCGTCTCTTGCGGGCGTCGGCTCCACGGGGCCTTGGCTGCATGACGGCAATGCCACCACGCTTGATGAGGCCATTCGTGCCCATGGCGGCGAGGCGGAAGCGAGCCGGGAGGCTTATAAAGCCATGGCCGAAACCGATCGGGAAGCCCTGATCGCCTTCCTCGAAAACCTGATCATCATCGATCTTGATCCGGAAGAGGAAGACGAGGAGGAGCATGCATCCGCTGCGCCGTCCGGGACGGCGCTCTCCCCGGTCGCAAAGGTGCTGGCCGGTCTGGTCAATGCGCCTATCCCGCCTGCCAGGCCTTGATGGCGTCAAGCGGATAAAGAAGCATCAGAACGTTTAACGTCAGATTGTCGCGGATGACCCAAAGGGCGAGCAGCTCGAACAGGATCGCTGCGGCAATCGTCAGCCAGACCGGCATACGGGCGGCAAACCAGAAGCCCGCCAGCATCCAGAGGATGTCTGCAACGGAATTCAGGACACTGTCGCCGGTGTAACCGGCGGCGATCGTCGCCTCCCGGTAGCGGTCGATCACCCAAGGGCTGTTTTCGGCAATTTCCCAAAGCGCCTCGATGGCGATGGCGGCAAGTGCGCGCTCTCCGATGCGGCGCCGGCGCATGAACAGCCACAACACCCAATAGAAAATGAACCCGTGGATGATGTGGGACAGGGTGTACCAGTCGGCGATATGCTGGGAGGATCCGGCGGTGTCGCTTGCCGGTGACCACAGCTTGATCGTGCCGCAGTCGCAAATCGGAATCCGGCCCATGGCCAGAAGCAGGGCTGCCGTTGCCGCGATCATGATGATCCCGGTCAGCCAGATGGTACGTATCGTCAAGAAGGCGCTCCCGAAAGAGGATCGGCGGAAGGTGAAATCCGGACTGGAAATTGAACACAATCCCTTCTATGACCTTGCGCCAACGAAACATCAATCCCGATGGGCCTCATGTGCCGGTCTGGCGCCCGGAAGATCGTCTGCGTTCTTTGCTGTGCCGCGCCACCGCCAGGGTCTGCCACAGGTCGGGTCAAGGAGAGTTCCATGTCTTCTGCCAATGGTGCCGCGAGCGGTGCACCCTATGCCACGCGCCGGACATTCGCGATCATTTCCCACCCGGATGCCGGCAAGACGACGCTGACGGAAAAACTGCTTCTGTCGGGCGGCGCGATCCGGGCGGCCGGTCAGGTGCGTGCACGTGGTGAGCGGCGCCGGGCCCGCTCCGACTGGATGAAGATCGAGCAGGAACGCGGCATCTCCGTGTCCTCGTCGGTGATGACGTTTGAGCGCAACGGCATCATCTACAATCTGCTCGATACGCCGGGCCACGAGGACTTTTCCGAAGACACCTACCGCACGCTGACAGCCGTGGATGCGGCGATCATGGTGATCGATGCGGCCAAGGGGATCGAGACCCAGACCCGCAAGCTGTTCGAGGTCTGCCGCCTGCGTGACATCCCGATTATCACCTTCGTCAACAAGATCGACCGCGAAGGCCGTCATGCGCTCGAAATCCTCGATGAGGTGCAGGAAGCCCTGGCCCTGGACGTTGCCCCGATGACCTGGCCGGTCGGCATGGGCTCCGACTTCTTCGGGGTCTATGACTGGAAGAACAAGCAGTTCCATACGACCGAGGGCGAACGCGGCAGTGCCTTTACGGTCACGAAGGAGGTGTCCGGTCTTGAGGATCCGGCGCTCGCCGATGTGGTCTTTGACCGGATCATGGAAGAACTCACCGAAAACGTCGAGCTTGGTGCCGAAGGCTATGCCGGCTTCGACAGGGAGAGCTTCCTCGAAGGCCATCTGACGCCGGTGTTTTTCGGGTCCGCGCTACGGGATTACGGCATCGAGGAAATACTCGATTTCATTGCCCGGTATGCGCCGCCGCCCCATGCCCAGCCTGCGACCGGGGGGCGGACGATTTCACCGGATGAAAACAAGGTCACCGGCTTCGTGTTCAAGGTGCAGGCCAACATGGATCCGAAACACCGTGACCGGATTGCTTTCGTCCGGCTGTGTTCGGGAACGTTCAAGCGCGGCATGAAACTGAAACACGTGCGCGCCAACAAGTCGATTGCCGTCTCCGCGCCGATCTTCTTTTTCGCGGAAGAACGCGAGATCGCCGAGACCGCCTATCCGGGCGATGTGATCGGCGTGCCGAACCATGGACAGCTGCGTGTTGGTGATACGCTCACCGAAGGCGAGAACATCCATGTGACCGGCCTGCCGGCATTTGCGCCGGAAATCCTGCGCCGCGTGCGCCTTTCGGACACCATGCGGGTCAAGCAGATGCGTCAGGGCCTGCAGGATCTTGCCGAAGAGGGATTGGTGCAGATTTTCAAGCCGGATATCGGCTCCAACTGGATTGTCGGTGTCGTCGGGGTCTTGCAGCTCGACGTGGTGGTCGACCGGCTGAAGGCCGAATACGGCACCGAAATCGGTTTCGAGGCGGTCAACCTGTCAACGGCGCGCTGGATCGAAACCGATCCGCAGACCTTGCAAAAGATGATCGAGAACCACCGCATGTCGATCGCCAATGACCGCGATGACCGGCCGGTGTTCCTGTTTAAGAATGCCTGGGAAGTGGGCTACATCACCGACAAGTATCCGGATGTGACCTTCCGCGAAACCCGCGAGATTGTCTACGAGGCGTAAAACATCCTGCCGGGCGGGTTCAGAATTCCAGATGAACCCGCTCGATCAGCAATACGCATCCCAGAATGATGACTACATAGCCGGCAAGAAGCAGGACCCGGAAACGGCGGACAATGGCTGATTCAGCGTCCTTCGGGTTCCGGCTGAGCGCGAAACCGAGCAGGATTGTTCCGATCGTCGAGACGGTGACCACAAAAAGCGTGAAGATCCAGAAGATGTCCGCGAAAGTCAGGTAGTCCACCTGTGGCAACTCGGTACCGATGGCGATGCGCAAGGTGATGGCGACGAGAAGCAATGTCACTTGCCCGGCAACACGCCATGTTACCTCCGTATCACGGCGGTTGTGAATAGACGTTGCAATCGAGATCGACAGGGCCGTTATCAGGACCAGTGGCAGGGCAAACTTGAAAAAGATATTGACGTAGTTGTGCTGCAGCGTCGTCTCGAGGGCCACAACATTTGTTCGTGGCTGCGTCAGTTTTTGGCTCAGGAAGTGCCAGTTTCCGGCGATATAGGTCTGAGGCCCTCCGGGGAGTGCGGCGATTTCCCGGATCACGACGCACTGCGTTGCATCCGGGTTCGTCTCCAGAAATTCGATGGCTTGCGTGAGATGAAGTTTTCCGAATGGAAACGAGTGAAAACTGTCATTGATCAGGAAGGAAACATCCATCCGGTCGCGCTGTAACAACAGACCATCCGGTATCAGGGAGTACCTGGCGTTTTCAAGTTGTGCGGGCCCACGGTTGGCGATGAATTGAAAGGGCAGGTTCAGAACACGCTCGACGTCCTCTTCATCCAGTTTCTTGTCTGCTTCGAGTAGCCTTCTTTCTGTTTCTGTTAAAGTAATCAACATGGAAATGTTCATTATTGAAGAGAAGCTCAGTCTGGGAAGTTCGATATCGTAAATTTCCTCAGAGGAGAGTGTAACAAAAATCTCTCTTTTTAGTTTGCAATCTGTTTGGGCTGTTGCCGGGAAGCTTGAAATTAATGGCGCGAGTACCATGAATAGGCCGAGTATCGTTTTCAGCATTGGCAATCGCAGCCTTGTCGTTGTTTGTCTGCCACGTCTCGTTGGTCGCCATTTGGCGAATTTGAAGTGTATGGGCAATCCCGATCCGCTTTGAAGCCTAGCCGATAGCAAATAAGGGGTCGAGGCGGTAAACCTGCCAATGACACGCATGGGAAAGTACGAGCCAACCCGCAGATTTTTAAAGTGATTGGAGCCTTGCATTGGCTGGCTCCGCCTTTGGGCGTACGCGGCTATGAAAAATGCAGATGCGCACTGTCCAGCAAGAGGAGGCACACAGCGATTGCTGCGGCATATCCCAGCATGAGCAGCACTCGAAACCGGTTTGCCACTCTCAATTCCGCCGCCGGATCATCATCTTCCAGGGCAAACCGGAGGGCGATGGTCGCCAACCCCGATATGGTCACGATCAGCAAGACAAAAATCCAGAAAATGTCCGCAAATGTCAGGTAGTGTACCTGAGGCAGCTCATTTCCGATTGCGATCCGCAGAGTAATCGCAACCAGCAAAAGGGCGACCTGTCCCGACACCCGCCACGCATCCGAAAGATCCTCCTTGTGCCGGATTGAAACCGCGATTGCTATCGACAATGCGGTGATTAGCAAGAGCGGGAAAGCAAACTTGAAGAAGATGTTGACGTAGTCGTGGCGCAGTGTCGTCGTCAGAGAAATCGTGTCGTCGGACGGCTGCTTGATTTCTTGCGAAACAATATGCCACGCGCCGGCAACGACCATCGGTTCCGGCAGGTCCCGGGTATCAGCGATCTTGAAGTCGAAACAATCACGCCGGCCCAGATGGGTGTCGAGAAACTCGACCGCTTGGACGAGCCGGAGGCGGCCAAATGGAAAGGAATGGAAGTCTTCATCAATGAACAGGGTGACTTCCAGCCGGTCCTCCCGCTCCAGAGTCCCGTCCTCATTCAAAATGTAATTGGCGCTTTCCAGTTCCGAAGGACCGCGGCTTGAAAGCAGGTGGTAGGGAATATCGATGAATGTTTCGACATCTGCCTTTCCGAGAACGTTGGCGTTAACGATTTCCTGCTGTTCTTGTTCAGTCAATGCAATACGCGTCGTAACATCAATAATGGACGCGTAAGTCAGGCGAGACAATTCGATATCAAAAATCTCTTCCGAAAACAGGGTGACGAAAACATCCCGCTTTTTTTCGCATGTCATCGAATAAGCAGTAGATGAAAAAATTAGAGTGGAAATAATTGTGAAAAATACCAGTGTAAAAGAGCGTAGTTGGTTCACAGTAACGCCTCAAAAAACCAAGATGTTTTTTATTAATATGATTTAATGATAAATTGTATTTTGATATAGGCAATATCTATTTTTTCCGGCAGTGTGATTTTCGAATTCTCCGATTCTTATGACTTGCTGTTCTCATGCTCGGGACGGCTGGTGCAGGCCTGCATGCTGTTTCGTCGCATTGACGGCCATTGCTTTCGGTGAACACTGCGCCGCCTTGCAATGGCTGAGTGAATTGTGATGATTGTTCCAAGGTCGGCCTCCCGTGCAGATTGCAGCCTGATATGCAGGCATCGTGAAGAAATGTTCCGGTCTGCGGGGGAGTCCGAAGTCGATCTGGCTGCGATGGCAGAGCCCTACCGGACATGGCAGGACGCCCAACTTGAATGTGGCACCTATTCCGGTTTTGTCGCCGAAGCCGATGGGCAACCTGTTGGCAGTGTCGGGCTGATGGAAATCGACTGGCCGCCACATCCGCTTCACCCGGAGATCTCCAAGCGCGGATACGTGCTCAACTTGTATGTCGAGCCCGAATGGCGCGGCAGGGGCATTGCGCGGCAATTGATGACCTGCGCGGAAGATGTATTTCGGGCCCGCGGACTGACCTATGCCGTGTTGAATGCGACTGGTCAGGGCAGGCCGCTCTATGAACAGGCCGGGTGGACAGGAACTGCGCAGATGGGCAAAGCGTTGACGCTTGAGTAATCGGCGCGGGGGGAGCGCCTTCCGGTTGGATGTGCTCTGAAAGAGCCAACAACGTCGCGAAAACATGCCTGTAACGCGCCAGTCAGACCCCGTTGGCGTGGCACCTTGTGAAGTTCCCTTCAGAAGTGGCGCGAAGCGGTCGCCGCTACAATATAACAAGACATCAAGGTGAATCCGGCCGGCTCCAGAAACAGGCGGAGTGGTTGCCCTGTCTTGCGCGTGACCTGCATCCTTTTCCCGGCGGAAAAACTGCTTCAATGTTTTGAGCTGCAGACTTCTCTTGAATTCCCCGCCGTAAAAACGCGAAAAAGTGCGTTCGACCCGGCTTAATCTGGTACAGCGCATTCGTTAGGATAAAGGACCCGCCAAGATGACCAGCTTGCCCAATTCGCTTGAGGCCCGGGACATTGCCTCGCAACTCCATTCCTATGCGGATGCCCGCCGTCAGGAGGAGACGGGCGCGCTTGTCGTTGAGAAGGGTGAAGGCATCTATGTCGAGGACAGTACCGGCAAACGCTATATCGAGGGCATGGCGGGGCTCTGGAGTGTTGCCGTCGGCTTTGGCGAAAAGCGGCTGGTGGAGGCGGCACAGCGGCAGATGGAAAAGCTGCCCTATTATCACACCTTCACCTACAAGACCCACGGGCCGTCGATCGAACTTGCCGAAAAGCTGCTGTCGATGGCGCCGGTGCCCATGTCCAAGGTCTATTTCACCAATTCCGGTTCCGAGGCGAATGATACGGCGATCAAGCTGATCTGGTACCGCTCCAATGCGCTGGGGCAGCCGGAGCGCAAGAAGATCATTTCCCGGGTGCGGGGCTATCACGGCGTGACCATTGCATCGGCCAGCCTGACCGGTCTTCCCAACAATCACCGTTCGTTCGACCTGCCGATCCCGCAGGTGCTGCACACGACCTGCCCGCACTACCGCACCATGGCCCGCGAGGGCGAGAGCGAGGCGGATTTCGCGCAGCGGTGCGCGCAGGATCTCGAAGAGCTGATCCTGGCCGAAGGTCCCGAGACGATTGCCGCCTTCTTTGCGGAACCCGTCATGGGCGCGGGCGGTGTTGTCGTCCCGCCTGACGGATATTGGCAAGCGGTCCAGCCGGTCTTGAAAAAATACGATATCCTGTTTGTTGCCGATGAAGTCATTTGCGGCTTTGGCCGGACCGGAAACATGTTCGGTTCCGAAACCTACGGCTTGCAGCCGGACATCATGACGCTGTCGAAGGCACTATCGTCGTCCTACATGCCGATTTCGGCCCTGTTGATCAATGACAAGGTCTATCAGCCAATCGCCGATGAATCCCATCGCATCGGCGTGTTCGGGCACGGCTATACCGGCAGCGGTCATCCGGTTGCCTCTGCGGTGGCGCTTGAGAACCTGAAAATCATCGAAGAGCGGGATCTGGTCGGCAATGTCCGCGATCTCGCGCCTGTCTTCCAGAAACGTCTGAGCGCCCTTGGGGAACGTGATCTGGTGGTTGAGACCCGTGGCATCGGACTGATTGGTGCAGCCGAACTGCATCACCCGGATTTTGCCGCAACGCCGGGCGCGCTCGGCGCTAAGGCCAATGCGGAGTTTCTGGAAAAAGGCCTGATCTCCCGCAACATGCTGGACGCCATGGCGTTTTGTCCGCCGCTGGTGATCACCGAGCAGCAAGTGCACGACATCTTCGATATTGCCGAACGCGCGATTGAAGCGGTGGAGATGCGCCTTTGACCCGGTGGTCGGTGATCGGAACCATGAGCGGAACCTCCGCCGACGGGATTGACCTTGCGGAAATCGTGACGGACGGTGAAACTGTTGAGCGGTTCGGGCCGGTCGAAACCGCGCCTTATGGTGTCGGGACCCGCGAGGCCGTTCTGGAGGCGGTGGCGCGTGGCCCGGAAAACCGCAGCGCGTGGTCCGCCATTGCCGAAGCGGTCACCCGGGATCACGCAACAGAAGTCACCCGCTTCATCACGGACAACACTCTGCAGCCGGATTTTGTCGTCTTTCACGGCCAGACCGTCTGGCATGACCCGGATCGGGGTGAAACCGTCCAGCTTGGCAGTTCGCAAACGCTTGCAAATCTTCTGTCCCTGCCGGTGATCGGCGATCTGCGGCTGGCGGATATGGAAGCAGGCGGGCAGGGCGCCCCGATCGTTCCGGCCTATCACCGGGCTCTTTTGCACAGCATCGGCTTGCCGGACGGCCACACCTCGGATGACCCGATGTGTTTCCTGAACATCGGCGGTGTGTCGAACCTGACGTTTCTCGCTGGCGATACCATCCTGTCCTTCGACATCGGGCCGGGCAATGCCTTGCTTGATGACTGGATCAGCGCCCGGACAAACGCCTCTTGCGATGAAAACGGCCGCTGGTCCGCATCCGGCACGGTTGATCCGGACATTGTGGATCAGGTGCTGCAAAACCCGTTTTTCCGGCTGCCCGGACCGAAATCTCTGGACCGGAACGCGTTTTCGCTCGACGCGGTCAACCGGCTCGGCACCGAAGACGGAGCGGCGACGCTGGCGGCGATCACGGTGGAAAGTATCGTGTCGTCGCTTGCGCTTTTGCCGGAAAAACCCGCGCTTTGGGTGGTTTGCGGCGGTGGCCGGAAAAACCCGACCCTGATGAACGGCCTGAAACAGCGCCTTGAAACACATGTCGTCAGTTCCGATGTCTGCGGCATCGACGGCGATGCGGTCGAGGCGCAGGCCATGGCGTTTCTGGGAGCGCGCACTTGCGCAAACCTCCCGACGACCTATCCCGAAACCACCGGTGCACGCCGCCCGGTTGCCGGTGGCAGGATCTTCCTGCCCGGCAGATAAACAAGAAAAACACTCAAACCATGGTGAATTCCTTGAAACAGATTACTGAGCCCGCACGTCAGATCGACGTGATCCATGAAACCGATGTGCTTGTCGTCGGTTCGGGTCCCGGCGGCCTTGCCGCAGCACTGGGCGCAGCGCGTGCCGGTGTCGACGTGACCCTGGTCGAACGGTTCGGCTGTCTGGGCGGCAACCTGACGGCGGTTGGCGTCGAGGGCTTTGCCTGGTACCGCCACGAAAAGACGATTGATACCGAAGGTGTCGGCCGCGAGTTCGAGGATCGTGCGCATGAAGCGGGCGCCGCGACGCCTGAGCCGCAATCCGACAGCTATGCGATTGATGCCGAAGGCTTCAAGCTTGTGGCCGACAATCTTGTCGAAGAGGCGGGGATCCGCCCGATGATGCACCGCGCCTTTGCCGCTCCGATCATGGAAGGCAACGAAATCCGCGGCATCATCACCGAGAGCAAGGCGGGCCGCGAGGCGATCCTGGCCAAACGCGTGATCGACGCGACCGGGGATGCTGATATCGCCTATCGCGCCGGTGCGCCGACCCACAAGACCCCGCTGGAAGAGATGCAGGCCGCATCCGTCATGTTCTCCATGAACGGTGTCGACAAGAAAAAGTTCATGGAGGCGGTCAAGGCCGACCCGCACACCTACAAGGACTGGGAAAGCGGCGAATGGACGGTGGAAACCACCGGCAAGGAGGACAAGATGTTCTCGCCATTCCTGAAAAAGCCGTTCAAGCAGGCGTTGGACTCGGGCCTGATTCCGGCCCACCTGCAAACCATTTCCGGGACTTGGGGCGCCGTCTATGACAGCGGTGACCTGACCTATCTCAATCTGGTCCACTTGCCGGAATGTGACGGCACCGACCCGGACTCCATGACAAGGAACGAGATCGAGGGCCGCCGTCAGGCGATGCTGGCGGTCGAGGCGCTAAAGCGCTACCAGCCCGGCTGCGACACTGCCAAGCTGCGCAACTTCGGCATGACCATCGGCATTCGCGACACCCGCAAGATCCTCGCTAACTATGACATGACCGGGGAAGACGTGCGCGAACAGGGCCGGTTCGACGACAGTGTCGGCATTTTCCCGGAGTTCATTGACGGCTACGGCATTCTGATCCTGCCGACCACGGGCCGCTATTTCCAGCTGCCCTACCGGACCATGTTGCCGAAGACGATCAAGAACCTGCTTGTCGCGGGCCGGGCGACCGGGGGCGACAAGGTCAGCCACGCGGCGACCCGCAACATGATGTGCTGCACGGTGACGGGCCAGGGCGCCGGCGTGGCAGCCGCCATCTCGGTCAAGCACAATATCGATCTCGACAAGATGGATATCGGTCTTCTGCAAGAGGAACTGAAGCGTCAGGGCGTGCGTCTGCACTAAAGCCATGCCGCAAGGTTGATCCGCACATTCGCGCCTGTCATCCCGGCACTCTGCCTGGCCGGGATGACAGCCGGGGGATAAAAAATGGCTCAACCTGCTCGAACTGCTGAACTCTTTCTCAGGGAAGGCCTTTCAAGGCAT
>NZ_SMMF01000308.1:0-548 GCF_009711355.1 Roseibium sp. RKSG952
CTACATCATCTACACGTCAGGCTCGACTGGTCGGCCGAAGGGGGTGATGGTGGGGCAGCGAGAATTACGCAATCGTTTGGCTTGGATGCAATCGGATGTTGCGATTGGGACAGGTGATGTGATCCTGCAAAAGACGCCGTATACATTTGACGTCTCGGTGTGGGAGCTGTTCTGGTGGGGATGCCACGGGGCATGTGTCGTTATGTTGGCGCCTGGAGCGCACCGGGATGCTCAGCTTGTTGGTGCTGCGATGCGCGACCACGCTGTGAGTGTTTTGCACTTCGTGCCGAGCCTGTTTGACCATTATCTGGATGTTCTTGAAAGCGGTACGCTTCTTGAGAGCCTCGACAGGCTTCGAGCGGTATTTACCAGCGGGGAAGCGCTTTCCGCGCTTGCAAGCCGCCGTTTCCATCAAGTTGCAGAAGCCAACGGGTGTATGGCCGTACTGCGCAATCTGTATGGTCCGACCGAAACTGCTGTTGATGTAACCGCCTATGAGGTAAGCGGAACCGAAAGCACTGTTCCGATCGGTACCCCAGTTTGGAACA
>NZ_SMMF01000185.1:0-338 GCF_009711355.1 Roseibium sp. RKSG952
AGGCCCGAGCGTGAATATATGGGCGTCTTGCGGAACAGAAATGGCACAATTGGTTTGCAAATGTAGAGTTTCATTGTAACTGCGAGATACTTTCGCGATCCCAGTGTGTATATTTTGGCTATGATGCTCAAGAATGTTGTAAATTAATTCGAAAATGACCCAAAATGAACGCGGTTAATGCCGGGATCATTGTTCACTCGGCATTTCATTTTGGGTCTACCCAATTCCTACAGGTCTTGGGTTTTGTCTGTCCGACGTTTGTTCCGCGAAACTTCCATATATTCACGCTCGGGCCTCTCGGGCCGTCTTCGACAAGGCTCAGATTGAGTTGGTCGAGC
>NZ_SMMF01000704.1:0-4936 GCF_009711355.1 Roseibium sp. RKSG952
GCGCAGCCCAACGGCTTGCGCTTCGCTAAAGTCCTCGCCCTTCAGGACGGGGAGACGTTAACGAATGTTGGAATTCAATCCCTTCGAGGATGACAGAGCGGAGATGTCCATCGGGAATATGAGCGTCGAGAACAGTGTGAACAGACTTCTTCTGCATGGCGACATAGAATTCGGCCACGATGAGACCTCGTTGTCGAGGATCAGCAGCCTAATCAGGGCCCTTGCGGACCAGATGGCGGCTATGGAAGTCGCCTCCCCTGCCCTAAACCATGTTTCGCGGAATTCCGTCGAGACTGACGAAAACCAGTTTATGCGAGGCCTGAAAAATGGATAAAGCGGACAAGGTCATCATCATGGCCTGGCTCCTTTCGAAAGAGTCCGACGTGCAAGCCGCCTCGGATTTCGTGATCGCCTTGGATCAAGGCGTTCGCCTCGGGGAGGATGATGCCATCCAAATGCACAAGTCCGTGCTCGCCAGAATAGAGCATGAGGACGTGCCTGGTGAATACGGCGACTTCATCAGGGTGATCAAGGCGTCCGGCAACCTGATGGCCGCATCGGAGAAACTTGAGAAGGCGGTCAACGGATTCAAGAAGGCTCAGCAGATCCTCAAGGCAGAGCCAAAGAATGACTTGGCCGCCAAAATACTGATCCATCAGGCGATGAAGGCCGTTACGGAGGGGCTTGAGAGGGCTTAAACAGTTAGCTCGGTATCTAATTCCTGTCCGCGACTGTCTCTTATGTCGCTGACCGATAGTTTGTCAGCACAAAGACGTGCTCCACTTGCGAACAGAGAGCGAAAGTGGGGCACGTCTTTGTGGTTCGGCACATAAGACCGAAGGAACGATTAGCGCCCCAGCTGAGGCACAGGATCGTAATCCAGATCGACACCTCGCCCACCGGGCCAGCCGTAGACGTAATAGCCGCCGAAGTCCTTCACAACGAGGAAGCCGTAATCTTGGACGTTCCAAAGTTGTACTTCGGCATCATAGCCAGGTATGGTCGCCTCGAATTCGATCACCGCCTCGTCGTCCTTCTGGCCGTAGCGCTGAATCCAGGCCATCAGGTGGCGAACCTCGGTCTCGTCGTTCGTGAGTGTCGTGACGGTTTGGATGTCATCGACCGGAATGTCGGTGAACTGCCGAAAGACTTGTCTTCCTAGTGCGCGGATCTGGTTGACAGCGTAGTTCGGCAGGTGGCGAACCTGGTGCCATTCCGGGGTGATCTCGCCACCCGTCTCGGTGATCGCGTTAGAGATGACGGATGGGAGGTTTCCGGCGGTCGGCGGGATATCCTCGATGTAGCCTTCGGTCTCGTCATCCATACCGCCGTTCATTTCGGCGTTCCGCATCGCCTCGGTGTCGGAAATTTCATCCATGAGGTCGCTGCTCAGTAGAGAACCGATATGATCGGCCGCCCGCTCGCGCGCTTCCGGAGTCATCCTGACGTTCATGGATGCCGTTTGGGTTACCGCTCGAGACGCGGATTTACCGGGAACGAAGAAGCCCCTTTTGGCGGGCGCATGCTCTCGTCGCTCGGCCGGCATCTGTCCGTGGGAGACGGTTAATTCGATCTCATGGCGCACGCCATTAAGGATCTCGGCATCTTTGTCTTTCGTGCGGATCGGTTTCTTCATGTTTCTCTCCAGCGAATACCGATCCATTAGCACACTTCGGGTTGAAAGTTTCCACCACGCCGGCCTATGTGCCTTGCTATTGTTCGGTGCATTATTGAGATGGGAACAAGGGAGAGCACAAATGTCGAAGATGTCAGACTTTTTCAAGACGAAATCAGGATTGGCGATCAAGACCGTCGTGATGTCGGCTATGGCAGTGAACGTCGCTAACGCCGCATCTGACGTCCCGACCTTCGACGAACGCACGGGATACGAAAACCTGGGCATTCAAAGTCTCGTAGACATGAAGGAGCAGAAGCTCGCTCTGGACGAAGTGATCCACGAGATGAACCTTCGCGTCGCGCATTGCGATCTTGTTGCCATCAAGCTGGGAGAGGCACTCAGCGGAATGAACGTCATCCAGGCATCGAAGGGCTTCACGTCTCTGGGGAAGTTGGTGATCATAGGGAAGATCGCTGACAGCGTTCTGAACGATCCAGTGAACTTCCGTGATTTCGGTGCCCCTCTGGAGGATGGACTCGAGACGGCCGGGGTGAACGAGGAGCCCGCGAGCGCTCCGGCTCTACTGATCGGCGACATCCTTGATCAGGAAACGTACGTTGAGGTACAGCCGGAGGATCTGAAATCTTCCGCCGCCGAGGTTCTGGACCGGACGACGAGCCTAATCGGGGTGTTGCAGGAGGATCTGGATGTCTGCGTCGAGGCTGTGTCCTCAATGATGCACGGCTACAACAACATTCGCACGACCGACCTGAACGTCGATAACCCCGAGCGCGTCCTGGCAATCAATCTCGGATACGTATCCCAGGCTTACGAAGAGTACTCCGCCTACATCGAACACTCCTATATGGAGGACCACGCGGACATGAGTGAGCGAATGGCGCACGAAGAAGAGCGGGCGAAAGGGATCGAGACCTCGGACGGAATGAACCTCTGATGAGGCTTTCCTTGTTTCCTTGTTTCCTTGTTTAATCTTGTGCGGCGGTTAAAGACGGTCAACGAAATATCGCGGTTTGGTTAACATCGCCGACCGTCTTGGCATTGTTGGCTACATCTTAAGCGCAGCCGGGAGATCGAACTCAAGCGACCGATTTAGATACCTTTCGGCGGCGAGCTTCAGTCTGTCTTTTCCTGCGCCATGGGTCGCGGCGTAGACCATCGCGGCCGGAGCAAGTTCGTCCAGAGTCGCCTCGTCCGGCATTCCATTATCGTCGGCGCTCTCCTTGGCCCGCTTGAAGGCATCGCGGAGATCATAAAAGGCGATTCCCTTCTCTCTGGGCCAGTTTTCCATATGCTTGCCAAAGGACAAGGCGCACTGAACAGCACCCATGAGTGCCGGCCCCTCCGGACTGAACCGCAGGCTCTCCGGAATGAGAACTTCGGCACCGGGGTTCCAGGTATCGCCGAGGAGGCCTGTACGGTCGGTCAGCATCTCGTCGTACTGATCCATTCTTCGGAGCGCGCAGAGCTCGTGTCTGTATTCCCCGTTCTTCGTAAGTTCCTGCGGAGCGAAGACCACGGGGAAATATCCGATCTGGTCATCGGTTCTCTGAAGATCGTTTCGATAAACGGGTTCGGGGCGTCGACACCAGATCTGACCATCGATGACAACGATATTGTTCAGTGTTCTTTCGAGGCGCTTCAGGAGTTCATCACGATCCTTGAGATCGACTTCCCTATAGTCGTTCGGATTGATCGGATGAAGCTCTCCGGAGAGAAATTCTTGAATCCGGTAGTCCGGCCCGCCGCTAAACGGCAAATTGTGGAAATGCCCATTCTCGAGGTATTTGAGCATGGCATCAGTCTCGAGAACGAACACACTGGTTCTGTCCTGGTTCTCGGTTTCGAAGTGCGGCATCCAGTGATCATCGTTGTACCAGCGCGTTTCGATAATCTCCCCGCTCTTATTGAGTAAGCCGTCGATACCGTTGATGTGACGAGGATAGCCGCCCTTCGGAACGCTCCACCGCAGGGCCACCGGAGCATCCTCCGAGGAGATTTCCGGAATATCCGCGTCCAGCCATTCGCCGAAGTGCTTCGTGGTCTTGTTGCGTTTGCGTGGCTCAAGGACATCGCATCTGTAATAAAAGGGGAACCTGATGTGCATCGGTAATCTCACATAAAAGAGGGGGTGGAGTGGTTGAAGTCAATCTCGAGGGCTTCGAACCGCTCGAACACAGCCTCGAACCGATCAAGACAGAAACCGCGCAGATGGGCGCAGGCGTAGGAGTGGGCCTTGATGGCGAGCGCCTCGAGGTCATCGCAGCCGGGTTCGCCGGACGACAGTGCTTCGCCCAAGTCCCGAACGCCCGCCCATTGGATCAGCCTTTCTGTCGACCATTTCTTCATATCCGCGGTGTCGCAATCGAGAACCTCTTTGATTGCCTTCAGAATGGCAGGTCCCTTCCGGTCAACCATCACCGCCTCGGGCATCAGAACCTCGATCCGTTCGCAGTCATCTAAATTGACGACTTCCTGGCCACCCGCCACGAGTTTCGTGTGATGCGCCACCATTTCGTCGAACTCTAGGGCGGAGAAAACAACTTGGGGATCCTCGCTTAAAATAGAGCAAGAACTGATCTTGTAGGAGAGATAGGTCGAGTTATAATTTCCCATTCTCAGCGTATAGAAGGGCTCCTGCGTTCTTGCCCAGACCATTCCGTCGATAATGACTAGGTTTTTGCACATCTCCTCGATCTTGCGCCTCTCCGTCTCCCTGTCACCCCGATCGAAGAAACGAAACTCGCAGGGATTGGCGATGTCGTACTTCATGACGTCGCGGATGTAGCCGAAGAGAGGGTTGCGGAGACCTTCTTCGGGGTCAAGCGTCTTAAGCACGTAGTCGATCGCCAAATGCCGTTCAACGCCGCCGCCGAGGTAGGACCCTTCAGGTGCCCAGAGCGAATCGTCAAAATGGCGGATCTCGACCGATTTACTGAAATCGGAACGACCAAGCTTGTCGGTCCACTTGAAGGCGACCGGTGCCTCTGCTCCGGTGCATTCGGGGATCTCGAACTCAACTGTGTCTCGAAAGAACATATCCTCCGGGTTGCGGCACTTCCTGCGGATTACGCAGGCCCTGTAGCGAAAGGGGATGGTGAGTTTCATTGCGTCCTCTTGATATTGATCTTTCGAGCTTCTCAGGAAGGGAAGAAAGAATCGACCGGACAACGTTTCGCCGTCCGGTCGATTCGAAAAAGTTCATGGTCAGCGGATCTTGCCGTCACCGCATTGCGGGTGTCGCTGAGACATTAGGTTCCGGATTGACCGCCTCTGGCCCTCTGGCCCTCTGGCCCTCTG
>NZ_SMMF01000842.1:0-16054 GCF_009711355.1 Roseibium sp. RKSG952
GGTCCCCCGGGGGCCCGTGAGAGCGGGCACGGACCGGAGTATAGGGGCGGGAAGGGCTGTGTTGGATATCTTTCAATGAGAATCTTTGCGGGAGATCCAGTTCACTTGTGTGCTTGTCATTGACGGAACGGTCTCTCCCCGCACCCGTGCCCGTAAACATGGTCCGGTTGCCCGCCGGAACCGGCGCCTCAGGCTTCCCGCAGTTTGCCGCGCTTCAGGTGCTCGTCCAGACGCGGCATGATCTCGACGAAATTGCATGGCATGTGCCGGTAGTCGAGCTGCCACTTCAGGATACCATCCCAAGCATCCTTGCAGGCGCCCGGAGAGCCGGGAAGCACGAATATGTAAGTGGCTCCGGCAACACCGCCGGTAGCGCGCGACTGAATGGTCGACGTGCCGATCTTGTCATAGGAGATCCGGTGGAACACTTCCGAGAAACCGTCCATGCGCTTTTCAAACAGGGGCTCAATCGCTTCCGGTGTCACATCCCGTCCGGTGAAGCCGGTTCCGCCTGTCGTGATGATCACATCGACATCGGAACGCTCGATCCAGTCCTTGACGACTGCTTGTATGACGGGAACGTCGTCGGTTGCGATTTTCCGGTCGGCCAGATTGTGGCCTGCCTGTTCCACCCGGCCGGCAAGCGTGTTGCCCGAGCGGTCATCTTCCAGCAACCGCGTGTCCGAGACCGTGAGAACGGCAATGTTCAAGGGAATGAACGGGCGGCTTTCATCAATCTTGGACATGGTTCCCCCTTGCAAGAAACACGGAGACGTGCGGTAGGTAAGCAGCGTCAGGCTGCCTCGCGAAGCGGCAAGCTACAGCATTTTTAACCTATTGAAAGAGCCTGTTTCGGAAAGAGCCGCAGATGCATGAACACCTTGACCACTATTGTGAACGGCTGGGCCCGGCGTTTTGGGCCGAACCCTTCAATGCGATCACCAACGCCTCTTTCATCATTGCAGCTCTGGTGGCGTTCTGGATCTGGCGGCGCAAGACGCCGGATGACTGGTGGGCGCTGGCATTGATCATCATCGTCTTTGCGACCGGCACGGGCTCTTTTCTGTTTCACACATTTGCGACCCGCTGGGCGCTTTTGGCAGATGTGATCCCGATTGCGCTGTTCATCTGTCTCTACCTGCTCGTTGCCTTGCGCCGGTATCTGCAATTGCATTGGGTGGTCGCCATTGCCATCGTCATCGGCTATCTGGTTCTCTCGCCCATGGTTGGCGAGGTCTGGGCCAAGGTTATCGGATCATCTGCCGGATATCTGCCCGCGTTGCTTGCCATTTTTGTCGTTGGCGGCTTTTTCTACCCGAAAAATCCCAGGCTTGCCCTTTGGCTGCTGGCAACCGGCGTCATCTTCGGCATTTCGCTGACCTTCCGTTCGCTGGATTCTCAAATTTGCGCCAGCTTCGCGATTGGGACGCATTTTCTGTGGCATATTTTGAACGGTTTGGTGCTGTTCCTGCTGTTGCGGGTTCTCATTTGGCATCGCGCAGGGTAAACCACGACGAAAGTTCAAGAAAAAGCAGATACGCGATGCGCTTTGGAGGGCTCTTTCAAGGGCACCGAATGGGCGAGGGAAAGGCGAACCGGGATGAGCGATCAGAAATCCACCAGTGGCAGCGACCTGACAGAAGCAGCCCTCTTTTTTCACGAGCATCCCCGTCCCGGAAAGCTGGAAATCCAGCCGACCAAGCCGCTCGGCAACCAGCGCGATCTGGCGCTTGCCTATTCCCCCGGCGTTGCCGCGCCGTGCGAGGAAATTGCCAGGGACCCGTCCAAGGCGGCCGACTACACGGCGCGCGGCAATCTGGTTGCCGTGATTTCCAACGGCACGGCCGTGCTTGGTCTGGGCGCGATCGGACCGCTGGCTTCCAAGCCGGTGATGGAAGGCAAGGCGGTCCTGTTCAAGAAATTCGCCGGGATCGACGTTTTCGACATTGAGGTGGACGAGCGTGACGTCGACCGGTTTGTCGATGCGGTGGCCGTTCTGGAGCCGACCTTCGGCGGGATCAATCTGGAAGACATCAAGGCGCCGGAATGCTTCATGATCGAGGCAAAGCTGCGCGAGCGGATGAACATTCCGGTGTTCCACGACGATCAGCACGGCACGGCGATCATCGTCGGCGCGGCCGTGCGCAACGGTCTGGACCTTGCCGGCAAGAAGCTTGAAGACGCCAGAATTGTTGCATCAGGCGCGGGTGCGGCGGCGCTCGCCTGCCTCAACATGCTGGTCTCGCTCGGTGCAAAACGGGAAAACATCTGGATCACCGATATCGAGGGCGTTGTCTATGAGGGCCGCGACACCCTGATGGACGAGTGGAAGGCCCGCTTTGCCCAGAAGACCGACAAGCGGACGCTGGATGAAGTGATCGATGGTGCCGATGTTTTTCTCGGTCTGTCGGCGGGCGGGGTGCTCAAGCCCGACATGGTCAAGAAGATGGCCTATGGCCCCCTGATCCTGGCGCTGGCCAATCCGACGCCGGAAATCATGCCGGAAGAGGCCAGGGCCATCCGTCCGGATGTGGTGATGTGCACCGGGCGCTCGGATTATCCGAACCAGGTCAACAATGTCCTGTGTTTTCCGTATATCTTCCGGGGCGCTCTGGACGTTGGGGCGACCACGATCAATGAGGAAATGAAGCGGGCAGCCGTCGAGGCGATTGCCGGGCTGGCGCGCGAGGAACCCTCCGATGTGGCCGCCAAGGCCTATGGCGGCAAGACCGAGACCTTCGGGCCGCACTATCTCATTCCCTCTCCCTTCGATCAGCGCCTGATCCTGCGGATTGCACCGGCGGTGGCCAAGGCAGCCATGGACACCGGTGTCGCGACCCGGCCGATCACGGATTTCGATGCCTATATGGACCGGCTGAACCGGTTCGTGTTCCGCTCCGGCCTGATCATGAAGCCGATCATCGAGGCGGCGGCGAAAGACCCGAAAAGGATCATCTATGCGGAAGGCGAGGACGAGCGCGTCTTGCGTGCCGCGCAGGTTCTGATCGAGGATAATATTGCCAAGCCGATCCTTGTCGGGCGGCCGGACGTTCTGGAAAGCCGCTGCGAACGGTTCGGTCTCAAGATCCGTCCGGGCAAGGATTTCGAATTCGTCAACCCGCAGGACGATCCGCGTTACCGGGAGTATGTCGACGAGTATTTCGCCTGTGTCGGGCGCAAGGGCGTTCCGGTCAATGCCGCGCGTACGGTTGTGCGCACCAATGCGACGGTGATTTCCGCGCTGGCGGTCCGGCGCGGCGAAGCGGATGCTGCCATCTGCGGTCTTGAAGGGCGCTTCAGCAAGCATTTGCGGGACATTCGCCAGATCATCGGCATGCGCCCCGGCGCGCGGGACCTGTCAGCTCTGTCCCTGCTGATCAACTCGCGCGGCGCGATGTTTCTGACCGATACCTTTGTCTCCGAGGACCCGAGTGCCGGTGAACTTGCCGAGATGGCGGATCTTGCGGCTCAGGAAATCCACCGGTTCGGAATCGAGCCCAAGGCGGCCTTGTTGTCCCTGTCGAATTTCGGCTCCCGCGAAACCGCCTCTTCCCGCAAGATGCGCGAGGCCCTGCACATGCTGTGGGACCGGTGCCCGGATCTGGAAGTCGATGGCGAGATGCACGGCGACTCTGCCTTGAGCGAAATGCTGCGCGAGCAGGTCATGCCGGGCAGCCGGCTGAAAGGCGAAGCCAACCTGCTGTTGTTCCCCAACCTGGACTCTGCCAATATCGCGTTGAACCTGTTGAAGGTTGCGACCCGGGCGTTACATGTCGGTCCGATCCTCCTGGGCACGGCCAGACCGGCACATATCCTGACCCCGTCGGTGACATCGCGCGGTGTCGTGAACATGTCGGCCCTTGCGTGTGTCGAAGCGCAACAGGGTTTTGAAAAAGGCGATTGATCCGGTTCACGGCATCAATCGATCCTGTATCTTCAGGCGCCGGCTGTCCGCGGCCGGCGTTTTTACATGTGATGATCCTTTGTTCTAGAACCGGGAATACCAGTGACTGCTGTAAGACTGCCAAGCGAATGCACTGCCAAGGAGCATATCCGGACCGAAATCGACCGGATTGACGAAGTTCTGATCAAGCTGTTTGCCGAACGCCAAGGCTATGTCCGGAGAATGGCCGAGATCAAGCAGCATCCCGACGAGGCGTTTGATGCGCAGCGGATCGACACCATGCTTGCCAAGATCAGGGGCATGGCAGAGGCACTGGGGCTCGAACCGGAGCAGTCGGAGGCAGTGTTCCAGGTTCTGATCGACTGGAACGTGGCCTACGAGCAGCGCACCATTCGCGCGCGGCTGGAAAGCGGCGGGAGCTAAAATCCGGACACCGGCAACTGGTCTTATTCGCAAGGCTTCCTATGTCTTCACGGGAACAGACCATTGAAGCTTGTGACAGGGCCGTGTCAGGGGAGATCCGATGACTTTTGCCGCGTCTTTACGTCAAACCGGAAGAACCGTGCTCAAGGGCGCCGGAGCCGCCGCCCTGGCCGGTGTGCTTGTCTCGGGCGCGTTGAGCGAACAGGCCCTTGCGCAAACCGCCATCGAGCCGCAGGTCGTTGTTGACGGCCTGTCGTTTCCGTGGGCTGTCGCCTTTTTGCCGGACGGGGGCTATCTGATCACCGAGCGGGACGGTGTTCTGAAATACGCATCCAAGGACGGGAGCCTCAGCGACGTGCCCGGCACGCCGGAGGTGTTTAGCCAGGGGCAGGGCGGTCTTCTCGACATTGCGCTGGCGCCGGATTTTCACACTTCCAGCCAGATATTCATGACCTATTCGGACGGCTCTCCGGAAGGGGCGGGGACGTCCGTGTTCAGGGCCCGGCTGGTACCGGATGGCGAGGGTTACCGGCTGGCAGATGGCGAGACGATCTTCACCGGCAACAACACAGGCTTTGGCGGGCGTCATTTCGGCTCGCGGCTTGCTTTCGCCGATGACGGCACGCTGTTTTTTACCACCGGCGACCGGGGCGACGGTCCGCGTTCGCAAGACCCGGCGGACCATTCGGGCAATGTGCTGCGGATCAATCAGGACGGGTCCGTGCCGGGCGACAACCCGTTTGTTGGACAAGAGGGCCATCGGCCCGAGATCTGGTCGACCGGGCACCGGAACCCGCAAAGTGCTGCCATCAACCCGGCAACCGGCGAACTCTGGACGGTGGAGCATGGCGCGCGTGGCGGGGACGAGCTGAACAAGCCGGAGGCCGGCAAGAATTACGGCTGGCCGGTGATCTCCTATGGCCGGCACTATTCCGGTGGCAAGATCGGGGTCGGCAATTCTGCCCCCGGTTACGAGCAGCCGCTTTATTACTGGGATCCGTCGATCGCGCCATCGGGCATGGCATTTGTGACAAGCGATCTCTACCCGGACTGGCAGGGGTCCTTGCTGGTCGGGGCCTTGCGCGGCCAGCATCTTGCCAGATTGTCGCTCGATGGCGAGACGGTGACCGGCGAGGAAAAACTTCTGACCGGGCTGGACGAGCGGATCCGGGATGTGCGGCAGGGGCCGGACGGGATGATCTATGTGTTGACCGACAATGATCCGGCTCAGCTTTTGCGGTTGGTGCCGCAAACCACGCAATAACCGAATCTCCTTGACTTTGGGGCCGGTTCCGGCGATACGGGCGCACCGCTTTTCTGCCGCGTGAGCGGAGTGCACCTTGCCGCGATGATCGCGAATCCGGTGCCGGCGGACCGGACTTTTGATCAGTCCACACCTCCCAAGTTCCCATTTCACGCGGGGTTCTGACGGCAAGACGGCTTTTTGGACGCTTCGAGCGCTGGCCCCGATGTCTTGCTGCAACCGCTGACAGGCCCTCAGTTCAGGGCCGGACCAAGCTTGGCCAGGTAACGGTTGAGCGCACCATAAAGGTATGATTTTGAATAATTTTTCCACGCTCGGGCTATCTGATGCGCTCGTGAAGGCTGTTGTCGACAATGGCTATGACGAACCGACACCGATCCAGAAGGACGCCATTCCCTATGTGTTGAAGGGCGAAGACCTGATCGGGCTTGCACAGACTGGCACCGGCAAAACGGCGGCCTTCAGCCTGCCGCTGGCCGAGCAATTGCTGGCCAATCCAAAAAGGCCGGTTCCGACCGGCTGCCGTGCGCTGATCCTGGCGCCGACCCGCGAGCTGGTCAACCAGATCGCCAAGAACATCATTTCCTTCATCAAGGGGACGCCGCTGCGGGTGACCTCTGTTGTTGGTGGCGTGTCCATCAATGGCCAGATCAAGCGTCTTTCCAAGGGTACGGACATTCTGGTTGCCACGCCGGGCCGCCTGCTGGATCTGGTTGACCGCCAGGCTGTGCGTCTTGATACGGCCTCGTTCCTGGTGCTCGACGAAGCCGACCAGATGCTGGACCTCGGTTTCATTCACGCCCTGCGCCGGATTTCCACCCTTGTTGCCAAAGAGCGGCAAACGCTGTTGTTCTCGGCCACCATGCCGAAGCAGATCGAGGATCTGGCCAAGACCTATCTGACCGATCCGGTCCGGGTCGAGGTGGCACCTGCCGGCAAGACCGCCGACAAGATCACGCAAAGCGTTCACTTCATGGACCAGAAGGCCAAGACGGGTTTTCTGATCGATCTGCTGTGTGCCCGCCCGGACGACCTGTCGCTGGTATTCTGCCGCACGAAACATGGCGCTGAACGGCTGATGAAGAAGATGGCCGCAGCCGGAATATCGGCCGGATCCATTCATGGCAACAAGAGCCAGAACCAGCGGGACCGGGCAATCAAGGGCCTGCGCGAAGGCTCGATCAAGGTGCTGGTTGCGACCGACGTCGCGGCCCGCGGGATCGACATCCCCGGCGTCAGCCACGTTTACAATTTCGAGCTGCCCGAGGTCGCTGAAGCCTATGTTCACCGGATTGGCCGGACCGCCCGTGCCGGTGCCGAAGGTGAAGCTGTGGCCCTCTGCGCTCCGGAGGAATTCGGTCTCCTGCGTCAGATTGAAAAGCTGATCGGGATCGAGATCGAGATTGTGGGCGGCGAGAAGCCTGGCGAAGAGTTTGCGCGCACCAAGCCTGCCCGCAAGGGACGGGGCAACGGGTCAAATCGCAACGGCCAGTCCCGGTCTGGTGGCGGCAAGCAAGGGTCTGAGGCCCAAAAGTCCAGACGCCCGCGCCGCCGGCGGTCCTATCAGGAACGGGACGCGGCTTAAAAGCCGCGAATTTTAACGTACGTCCAGACACTTGGTGTTCGAGTGATGAAAAATTTTTCATCACTCGGAAAATTTAGTTGACGCTGCCGTTAAGGTAAATTACATACCCTCGCATTGGAAACGCGGCGAGCTTGTGTGCCGCCCCTCTTTGCGCTGATCGTGATACGGCAGGCCGTTCACCCGTAGGCGCAGGCGTTTCCCAACAACAAGACTTGCATCGCCCCGTTGACGTTGGCCGTTCCTCCCCGGCCAGCTCAGGATTTTCGGTGCATGTGGCTTGTGGCAGCGGGTCGGTGGCTTGACCAGCGAAGACTAACGAGGAGCGAAAAAGCTCCCGCCTTGGTCGTTCGCCCCGAATAACCGCGACCGGACGGCTTGCATCTTTTAAAGATGCGCCTTCGGATAATGACCCATCGGCCATAAGACTACGGCACCGGAGACTTTCGTTTCCGGTGCCGTTTGTTTTTCACGAAATCGCAATACCGCTACATGTTCGGGTAGTTCGGCCCCCCCGCACCTTCCGGCACGGTCCAGGTGATGTTGCCGTTCGGGTCCTTGATGTCACAGGTCTTGCAGTGGACGCAATTCTGCGAGTTGATCTGGAACCGCGGGGCATCCTCGCCTTCCTCGATCCATTCATAGACACCGGCCGGGCAGTAGCGGTTGGAAGGTCCGGCAAAAACGTCGTGCTCGGACCGCTTCTGAAGCGCGTCGTCCTTCACCTTCAGGTGGATCGGCTGGTCTTCCTCGTGGTTGGTGTTCGACAGGAACACGGAGGACAGCTTGTCGAAGGAAATGACGCCATCGGGCTTCGGATACTCGATCTTCTTGCAATCCTTGGCCGGCTTCAGGCTTTCCGCGTCGCTCTTGCCATGTTTCAGGGTGCCGAAGCAGGAGAAGCCGAACAGCTCGTTGGTCCACATGTCCAGACCGCCAAGGGCAATCCCGGCCCAGGTGCCGAATTTCGACCACAGCGGCTTGACGTTGCGAACTTTCTTGAGATCCGCCCCGATCTCGCTGTTGCGCCAGTCGGTGTCGTACTGGGTCAGTTCGGTGTTGGCCTCGCCGCGGCCAATGGCGGCCATGACTTCCTCTGCCGCCAGCATGCCTGACAGCATGGCGTTGTGGGATCCCTTGATCCGCGGCACGTTCACAAAGCCGGCCGAACAGCCCATGATCAGTCCGCCGGGGAAAGACAGTTTCGGCACGGACTGGAACCCGCCTTCGGTGATCGCGCGCGCACCGTAAGAAATGCGCTTGCCGCCTTCGAAGGTGTCACGGATCGCCGGATGGGTCTTGAAACGCTGGAACTCGTCGAACGGTGACAGCCACGGGTTCTGATAGTTCAGGTGGATCACAAAGCCGACCGCGACCTGATTGTCTTCCAGATGATACAGGAAGGAGCCGCCACCGGTCTTGCCGTCAAGCGGCCAGCCGAAGGAGTGCTGAACGAGGCCGGGCTTGTGCTTGGACGGATCGACCTGCCACAGCTCCTTGATGCCGATGCCGTATTTGGCAACGTCGCTGTCCTGGTCGAGACCAAACTTGTCGATCAGGATTTTTGCGAGCGACCCGCGCGCGCCTTCGCCGATCAGCGTGTATTTCGCTCGCAGTTCCATGCCGCGGGTGAACATCGCATTCGGCTTGCCGTCCCGGCCGATGCCCATGTCACCGGTCGCAACACCCGCGACACTGCCGTCTTCATTGTAGAGGATTTCCGCTGCCGCGAAGCCCGGATAAATTTCGACACCGAGCGCCTCGGCCTTTTCGGCCATCCAGCGGCAGACATTGCCGAGGGAGACGATGTAGTTGCCGTGGTTGTTCATCAGCTTCGGCATGAACATGTTCGGCAGGCGGATCGAGCCTGCGGGGCCGAGCACAAGGAAATGGTCGGCCGTGACCGGCGTTTTCAGCGGGGTGTCCTGTTCCTCGCGCCACTCGGGCAGCAACTTGTTCAGGGCAATCGGATCGAGCACGGCGCCGGACAGGATGTGGGCACCCACTTCCGAGCCCTTTTCCAGAACGACGACGCTCAGTTCCTCGCCTTTTTCGTTCGCAATCTGTTTCAGGCGGATCGCGGCAGCCAGACCCGCCGGTCCGGCGCCGACGATCACGACGTCGACATCCATGCTTTCGCGTTCACCAAGGGCGTCTTGTTCCGCCATTGTGTTCTCCCTCACATTGCCCGGTTCAGCCGGTATTTCCCTATTTGCATCATTGTTGTGCGGAAAACACGACATTTATCGTCGCGGTTTCCACGAATTCAGCATTTTTGCCAGCGTTCCTGCCGTGACGGTCCCGACGCCAGGTGTTTCGTCAAGAAGCTGTATAACCTTTACGTAAACGTAATATAGTGTTCTCTTCCAACCCGCAAGATCTTATAGGAAGCATCCGGTACGCCTTTGCAGACGCGTATCGTTGTGGACAGGCATGCCGGTCTCCCGGCTTTCGTATGGCACGGATCTGTCGTATGGAGGGACATGGAGGTGCTTGGGTGAGCTTGACGATGGAAACCAATCGGGAACTGGAATCGCTGCTGGACTTTTACAGTGCAGCGGGTGTCGATGGTTTTCTCGATGAGGACCCGGTCGATTGGTATGATCTGAGCCGGAAGCAGGCCGAACAGCGTGCCAATGCCCAACAGGCCCAGATGCGCGCCGCGCCGCAAACAAGGCCGGCGGCCCCGTCCCCGCCAATGCCTCAAGCAACGCCACAGATGCCGCAACCCGGGCCGTTTGGCGTGCCGCCGCAGCCTCAACCGCCGCAGCCTCAAAACGCGCCGGCCGGTCCCGGGGCAGCACCGGGGGGTGAAAGACCGGTCATTTTGCCGGATGCGGCTGCCGTTCAGGCGGCCCGTGATGCGGCTCGGACCGCCGGGTCTCTGGACGAATTGCGAAAATGCCTTGAGCGGTTTGAGGGCTGCAACCTGAAACTGACTGCCAAGAACCTGGTGTTTTCCGACGGCAATCCGGACGGCCGAGTCATGCTGATCGGCAATGCGCCTGATCGGGACGATGACCTTCAAGGCAGGCCGTTTACCAACCGGTCCGGGCAACTTCTGGACCGGATGCTGAAGGCGGTCAATCTCGACCGGAGTTCTGTCTATATCGCCAATGTCGTGCCGTGGCGTCCGCCCGGAAACCGAAAGCCGACACCGCAGGAAACGGAAATCTGCAAACCCTTTATCCTCCGGCAGATTGAACTGGCGAAGCCAGATGTGATTGTCTTCTTGGGAGAAGACGCGGTCAGGCCGCTGCTTGGGGGGCGCGACGGTATCCGTAAACTGCGCGGAAGCTGGAATACGTTCCCGGCCGGGGGCCGGGATGTTCCCTGTCTTGCGACCTACCATCCGGCCTATCTCTTGCGCAGCCCGCTGGAGAAACGGTTGTCCTGGCGCGACTTTCTGTCTCTGCGCCAGAAACTCGATGCCAATTCAACTGCCTAGGGCAGGGCTTTTGACGCAAAGACGGCACAGGCCTTTTTTCGCTTTGCCTGCCCCCCTATATCGAAACATGACAAGATTTTAAAAATGGAGCTGTTGCTTGCTGAAGGGCTTTCGCAAATTATTGCCTAAATCCATGCGTAAAGAGGACATGGTCATCCCGGTTGTCCGGATGCAGGGGCCGATCGGCATGGCAACGCCTCTTCGACCGGGCCTGTCGCTCGCCAGCGTGGCGGTGCCGCTTGAAAAAGCCTTTTCGATGAAAAACGCGCCTGCGGTTGCGATCATCGTCAATTCGCCAGGCGGGTCTCCGGTTCAGTCCCGGCTGATCTTTCAACGGGTCCGGGATCTGGCCACCGAGAAGAACAAGGATGTTCTGGTCTTCGTCGAAGACGTGGCGGCAAGCGGCGGCTACATGATTGCCTTGGCCGGTGACGAGATCATTGTCGATCCGTCTTCCATCGTCGGATCGATCGGTGTGGTGGCCGCCGGCTTCGGCTTTACCGAGCTGATCAGGAAGATCGGGGTGGAGCGCCGGGTCTACACCGCGGGCGAGAAGAAGGTGACACTCGATCCGTTCCAGCCGGAAGTGCCGGAGGACATTGAATATGTGAAGGCCTTGCAGCTCGAAATCCACGAGACCTTCATCGGCATGGTCAAGGAGCGGCGCAAGGATGTGCTTGGCGACGACCCGGATCTGTTCACAGGCAAGTTCTGGACCGGCCAGTCGGCACGCAACCTTGGCCTGGTCGATGAAATCGGCGATTTGCGCGGGACCTTGCGCAAGCGCTATGGTGACAAGGCCAAGCCAAAGTTGATTTCCGCGCCGCGCGGCCTGTTTGGCAGGCGCGCCGGTGTCGGCGGGGTTTCCCTGCCGGGGCTGCCCGAGGCAGGGGCCTTGGCCGATGACCTGATCAGTGCTGCGGAAACCCGGGCCATGTGGATGCGCTACGGCCTGTAACCGGGAAAGAGTATCAAGAGGGACGAACAAAATGACAGAATTGATTGGCGTGGCAGCCTTGGCGGCCGGTGGCTACTGGATCGTCAGGCGGATGAAAAAGAAGGTGGCACAAGTGGAAGCCCAACTGTCCAAAATGGCGGCCCAGGCCGACCCGGCAGGGCGTGGCGCGAAACTCGTGCTGGATCCGGCAACCGGCAAATACCGGCCGCAGGGCTGAATTTCTTGTAAGCTTGTCGACTGAAGCCAGCCGGGGACGTGGCCAGTTTCCGGCTGAGATGGCGTGAATGGATGCCTTCATCTTGACCTCTTGCGCCGTCCGTGGCACCTCTCGCCCCGAGATGGCGGAGTGTTTCCGCCGGGCGATCCACACTTGCGGAAAAATCCATGTCGACACAAGATCTTCCGGCGCATATGCGTCCGGAAAACTCGTTTCAGGGCCTCATTCTGACACTCCAGCGCTACTGGGCGGACCAGGGCTGCGTGGTGTTGCAACCCTATGACATGGAAGTCGGCGCCGGCACGTTTCACCCGGCAACGACCCTGCGCTCGCTCGGTCCGCGCCCGTGGAAGGCGGCATATGTCCAGCCCTCGCGCCGCCCGACCGACGGCCGCTATGGCGACAACCCTTTCCGGCTGCAGCATTACTATCAGTTTCAGGTGATCCTGAAGCCGTCTCCGGCCAATCTTCAGGACCTCTACCTCAACTCGCTCTATGCCATCGGGCTGGACCCGAAACTGCATGACGTGCGTTTTGTCGAGGACGACTGGGAAAGCCCGACCCTGGGCGCCTGGGGGCTCGGCTGGGAGTGCTGGTGCGACGGGATGGAAGTGTCCCAGTTTACCTATTTCCAGCAGGTGGCGGGCTTTGAATGCGCGCCTGTCTCCGGCGAGCTGACCTACGGCCTTGAACGCATCGCGATGTATATCCAGGGCGTCGATAACGTTTATGACCTGAACTACAACGGCAAGGAAGGCGACGACAAGGTCACCTATGGCGATGTCTTCCTGCAGGCCGAGCAGGAATACTCGCGGCACAATTTCGAACATGCCAATACGGAGATGCTGTTCCAGCATTTCAAGGATGCGGAAGCCGAATGCCGGGCACTGCTGGAAGCCGGGGCCAAGGCGCGTGATGCCGCCGGGTCCCATGTGCATCAGGTCGTGTTTCCGGCCTATGACCAGTGCATCAAGGCCAGCCACGCCTTCAACCTTCTTGATGCGCGCGGCGTGATCTCCGTGACCGAACGCCAGAGCTACATCCTGCGGGTCCGGGAGTTGGCCAAGGCCTGTGGCGCGGCGTTCCTCGAAACGGAAGCGGGCGGCGTCGGCTACCACAATCAGGCTGCCGAATAGCGGTCCCGCACAGAAATTGACTTCCAAAAGGGCGTGGCAAATGAGCACGCCCTTTTTTGTGTCTGCGCCGGTCCATGTGTCCGGGCACCCGGATTGACCGCCGGGCCTTGCCGCCGCTGCGTCCCGGTTGCCTGTCCTCCGTGTCGGAGAGCACTTTCCAGCCATTCATTTTCAGTCTCTTCCGGTATGTTCGCGATAGACACGCTGACATCTGGTTTCGGGCTGCAATTCAGGGAGGGGGCTGCCGTATCTTGGGAGAATCCGCCTGAAACCGGCGGATTTTTAGCGCTTTTGCATGATCTGTCCGCGCAATGCGGCATCAGCATTCCAGGTCTGCCCCGGAACAGGCTGGCCTGTCACAAGGGCATTTTCGTTCGGTCGAAACTTGCGTATGCCTCATGCGTAACCTTCCGGATCAACGAAGACTGGCCGGGCATCCGGCCCGGAAAAACCGCCCCGTTTTGGAACCTGTGACGCCCGGTCCCCGGGTGATCCCGAATGCATGAATGATCAAGACAGATGAGCAAGCCCTACATGGAAGACATCATCCAGAACATGGATCAAACCCGCGAGGTTCCGGTTCGCAAACTTCCGTTCTGGAAGAACCTGTTCAAATTCAATGACCCGGCCTTTTGCGTGATGTGGGTCATGTTTTTCACCCCCGCCGCCCTGACGTTCTGGATCATCGGAGACGGTCTGGTTTTCCGTGGGCTCTTGTTTATCGGGATTGGCCTTTGGCTGGCTTTGACCAAGGCCTACAGGATGGCTCCAGCCAAGGAACTCGAAATCTATCACAAGGCACGGGGCAACGAGCCACTGACCAGGGAGCAAATCCAGGCGCTGGGGCTCAGCGCCCGGTTTACCTATCGGGACATGGGTTGGTATCACACACTGGAAGTCGGCGCGTTCATACTGCGGAACGGGACAGAACCCGACCCGGTGGATGCTGTGAAGAAGTTCGAGCACATGACTTTTCATTTTTCGGACAAGCGTGCCGAAGGATTAAAGAGGGATTGGGGCGTTTCCAGCCGGAGCGAGATTCTGGATCTTGCCGGGCAGCTGTGCTTTGGCCACGGGCACCGCACCGGGATCGTGGACATTGTCAATCAGGAGGGGTTTGACAAGCTTTACCACCGCTTGACCCGGAACAGCGATTTGAGCAGAGGCCAGTTGCATCAGTTGATTTTTGAGGATGACGAGGATGCTGAAGGAGTGTCCCTGTTCTTGAAGAAGAACGTGCTGTCGAGGCTCGAAATGACGAACAGCGAATTGGAAAAGGTGGTTTCGGATATACTGGAGGACCATGGCGCTGAACGCGAGATGTTGCCCGGGGGCATCGACTTCAGAGCCGAAATTCACTGTTACGCACGTCAAATCGGCCGGGAAACCATCAAAAGCGACTTGAAAAACATCTTCAACATGCCACCAAGTGCGATTGATTACATTTTCAAGCCACAGGGGCGTCACGGCATTGTTCCGCTGGCATGGGGATTTGATATTTGCCGTGGCGTCTTTATCGTTCGCCTTGCCTACATGGCGGGATACCTGACGCGGGACGAAGCCTGGAAGGAATTGGAGAATTTCCGGCTGATTGCGTCTGAAGTCTTCGATAGCTGGGAGAGCTTTTTTTGCAGTGAGGTGATCGGCTATTATACATGGTATTCCGGCCACTCGGACAGGGAAGAGACCCTCGTGGCGACCAGGAAGGTCGCAAATGACATCCTCGGTGCGCTTGGGCAGGGTTTTCCGATCAACAACATGGTTGACTGGCCCGAGCCAAGCGCGGCAAGCCGTGCCGTCATGGACGGGCTGATTGCGCAAGAAGGGGCCAATCCATTCTATCGGCCGGAGCTGCTCGTGCCAGGCTTGGCGGTGGTTGCGGAGCCGGTAGTGCCTGCCACCGACGTCAAGGCGAAAACCCTTCATTGACCCGCCTGGATTGCATTTGCTGGCTTCTCCTGGAGCCAGTGGCGCGCACGGACTGTTGTAAAACTGTCACGCTGATGCCGGGGCGCGTGCCCACGCTGACCGCCCCGGCAAGTCATTGATCCATCTCAATGTTCAAGCGGCCGTTGCTCTCTAGCGGGGTGCGGCGCGGATTTGCGCAAGACTCGATGGAGATGGTGATGACTGTGAAATGGACTGCTCTTCTGGGGCTGATGACGTCTGTGGCGATGGCTGCCCCGGTGTTTCAGGCAGAAGCGGCGGATTTGGAAGCGCCTCAGGCGGAAACGGCAGTGCCTGTTGCAACGGCAAAGAGCCCGTGGCAGATCCGTGTGCGTGCCCTCGGGGTGATCACGGAAGACGAAGGCTCTGTTGACGCCATTCCGGGGTCTGACCTGTCCTATTCCGACACCGTTGTTCCCGAGCTGGACATCACATATTTCTTTACCGACAACATCGCGGCCGAGCTGATCCTGGGCACGTCCTTCGCCGATGTGGACGGGGAAGGCACGATTTCGAGCCTCGGTGAGATCGGCACGGCGTGGTTCTTGCCGCCGACCCTGACCCTGCAATATCACTTCACGAATTTCGGCGCGTTCAAGCCCTATGTCGGTGCAGGCGTGAACTACACGATCTTCTACAATCAGTCCGGTGAAAGCGCCGACAAGCTGCATATCGACAACACCTGGGGCGCGGCCCTGCAGGCCGGTTTCGACTACATGCTGGACGATCACTGGGGCGTCAACTTCGACGTCAAGAAGCTGTTCCTTGAGCCTGACTACAGTGTGACGGTTGGCGGAACCAAGTATCATGGCACGGCCGAGCTGAACCCCTGGCTGATCGGCGCCGGTATCACCTACCGGTTCTGATCAGGTCTGTGGCCCGTGAGGTGTGCGTCATCGCTCGGAAGACGGGTGAGGTGCACCGCCCGGGACGGATCATTCCGCAGAAGTCCATGTTTCACGCAGGGGCTTCATGCGGGACCGGAGAGCTTCTGAACTCTGCTTTGTTGGTCGTTCTCCGATCCCGGCTCAGGGTTTCGGCGTGTCCAGTTGCGCTTCACGCTTGAATTCACCCATGCTCAAAGCCTTTAATCACAAAGACCTCCGCAAATTGAAGCCAATCAACACATGCGTAAAATGGCCTTACTTCACAGAAGTGGCGATGACGCCATAAGG
>NZ_SMMF01000071.1:0-237 GCF_009711355.1 Roseibium sp. RKSG952
ACGAATGGTTTACCTTTGCCCTTTCGCCGTGCGCGTGGAACACGAAGCGCCCGTCCCGATCGCAGGCAGGCAACCAACTCGCGCCGCAGCGCGCCACGCCCCTGAATGAACAGGGACTGGTAGATTGCTTCGTGGCTAATGCGCATCATTGGGTCATCTGGATAATCTAGTGGCAAACGGCGGGCGATCTGTTCAGGGCTCCAGGCCGTCGCCCATCTGCGGTGTTGTCGGCGTACC
>NZ_SMMF01000910.1:0-52620 GCF_009711355.1 Roseibium sp. RKSG952
TCCGCTGCGTCACCACTCCGCCAAGAGGCCCCGAAATGGTGTGAGGTCAGGCTTATCGGGGAGTTGCGGGGGGTTGTCAATCGGCCGATTGCGAAAATCCGTGTTGATTAGTGGATAGTGAGAGAATTCCCTGAAGGACCCCTTTGGATAATGGCCGAAAAAGAAGAGGTAAAACCGGTGCGTCTGGCATAATGTGGATCAGGTGCTTGTCACGAGGGGCACGTCTCGCTAATGAACGGCGCAGAAGTGCCCGGCGATGAGGAAGAGGGTTGACATGACGGACTATGCCCAGTCCCGTACACAGATGGTGAACACCCAGCTGCGAACCAATGATGTAACGGATCACCGGATCCTGGACGCAATGGAGATGGTCCCGCGGGAAAAGTTTGTGCCGGCGTCCAAGCGGGTCGTGGCCTATATTGACGAAGATCTGCCGATTGGCCCTGCCGGATCAGGGCGTTTTTTGTTGAAGCCGCATGTTTTTGGGAAGTTGATCCAGCTGCCCAACATCACGGCGGATGAGGTTGTGCTCGTTGTTGGTGCCGGTACGGGCTATGCGGCGGCGGTCCTGTCGAAGCTGGCGGCGTCGGTTGTGGCGGTCGAGGAGGATCAGGGCCTGGCGCAATCTGCGGGAGAGGTGCTTGTCGAGCTTGGCATCGACAACGCGGCAGTTGTTGAGGGTAAGCTTCGGGAGGGTTTCGCTTCTGAAGGTCCTTATGATGTCATTGTCATTAATGGGGCAGTGGATGTTGTGCCCGAGGCGATCGTCAAGCAGCTGAAAGACGGCGGACGTCTGGTGGTAATTGAAGGGCGGGGCGGTGCAGCCCAGGCGCGGGTCTATTTCAATTCCGGCGGAACGGTAAGCAGCCGGTTCGGTTTTAATGCATGTGCAGCCGTGCTTCCGGGATTTGAAAAGGCGTCGGAATTCGTCTTTTAATTTCATGGTCGGCGGGGACTTTCCCGAACTGGATAGTCTCTGATGGCGGCATTCAGGGTTTTTCACAACAAATCAAACCACTCTGACCAGTCTCCATTTCATTGTCAAAATTAGACTTTGTCTGTTGCGTTCTTGCCTCAGTCATTTCTTTTTGACCAGATACGGGGGGGTTCCGGTTGCGTTCGGAAATCCGGTCAGTTTACTTAAGTCCTATCAGTGCGGTGGGGTCGCTCAAGGAGCATCAGGTGTATTTCGGTTTTATGATGAGATCCGGTTTTGCGAAGTTACTCACGGCCACCGCCTTGTCTGCTGCAGGGGTTGGCGGTTCGGTGGTTTCGGCCAGTGGTGAGAGTATCCAGGAGGCCTTGGCCCGCGCTTATTCAAACAACCCGACCTTGAATGCGGCGCGCGCGACCTTGCGTGTGGTTGACGAAAATGTCCCGCAGGCACTCGCGGGTTGGCGCCCGACAGTCTCGGCATCAGGCACGATTGGACGGGAGGTCATTGATGCAGGCAGTTCAAGCAGTTCGAGCGGGTCACTCAATCAGGCCACAGGTTCGGTAACTGTCAGTCAAACGGTTTTTCAGGGTTTTCAAACCATCAACTCAACCCGTCAGGCGGAGTCCCTTGTCTTTGCGCAGCGAGAACTATTGCGCGAAACAGAGCAGGAAATCCTTTTAGATGCGGCCGAGGCTTATGTGACGGTCATTGAGGATACTGCGCTTGTTGCGCTTCAGCGGAGCGATGTGAAGTTTCTGGAAGAGCAGGTGCGGGCTGCAAAAGATCGGTTTGAAGTAGGTGAAGGGACACGTACGGACGTTTCCCAGGCAGAGGCCCGCTTGGCGGAAAGCCAAGCGACCCTTGCCTCTGCGATCGCAACACTCAACTCGGCCAGAGCGACCTATGTCCAAATTATTGGTGTCGAACCCAAGAACCTTTCAGCGCGGACAAATATCGACCGGCTCGTGCCGAAATCTCTGGAAGAAGCGCTGAAAATATTCGAAGAGTTCGAACCTTCCATTCGCGCAGCACGCTACGAGATGGACGCGGCGCTCTTTAATGTGAAGGCGACCGAAGGGCAGTTGTTGCCGACAGTCACTCTCGACGGAAGTTTGTCTCGGAGCGTCAATCCGTCAGCTTCGATCGTGGGTTACAACACTGCCGAAATCGTTGGGAGTGTCAGTATTCCGATCTATCAGGCGGGAACGGTAAGCTCGGAAGTGCGTCAGGCCAAGGAAGAGTTGGGTCAGGCGGAGATACAATTGGACGAGGCGCTGGCTCAAATTCGAGCGGATGTTGTATCGGCTTGGGGGAACTATCAGGCCTCCGAGCAGGCGATTGTTGCAGCCCGTGCTGCGGTCGCAGCGCAGCAATTGGCGCTTGAGGGTGTGATCGAGGAGCAGCGTGTCGGGCAAAGAACGACGCTGGATGTTCTTGATGCGCAGCGTGAACTCATTAGTCAGCAATCAGACCTGGTGACGGCTCAGGCAGACCGTATCACCTACGGTTACACTTTGGTGAGTGAAGTCGGAAAGCTGGATGCGGCAACGCTGGATCTCCCAGCCAAGCGCTACAACCCGGAACAGCACTATCGCGCTGTTCGCGGCAAGTGGTTCGGACTGCGTACACCTGACGGCCGGTAGCCGGCAATTTTGCCGGAAAGCCGGAGGCCGTTATTCAGACTGTTGCCGCAAGGACCTGCTGTGCGTACACTGTCGTCTGGTGATCTTGTTTGAATACGGAGCAGGTCTTTGAGCCTCGTTTTCAACGGGAAAATCTGTCGCGCTTAAGGTGATGGCTGTTCGCTTTTTCCTGACTTCCTCTATAGTCGCTCGGGACGAATCATAGATTGAATACGGTGTCCCTGGCGGATGCTGTAAAGGGAAACTGGGGGGGGTGCATGGCAAGGGCGAACCGGGCGGACGAACCGTCAATGGAAGAAATCCTGGCCTCGATCCGCCGCATCATTGCCGATGAAGAGGCTCCTGCAACGGGCGCGGGTGCCGTCGCCGCGCAGGGACACGCAGTCAAAAACATTGAGGAAGTCGGGGCGTCGGAAGATATGGGCAACAGCACGGAAATGTCCCAGGAAGATCTGGACAAGCTGTTCGATATGGATGGCGACGATGTTGTCGATGATCCAGATGAAATGGCGGCAGATGCAGTGCGGGATCAAATTTCCGGTGACGATGATATCCTGGAATTGACCGAAGATCAGGCCGTTTCCGATAAAGGCTCAGGGCACCCTGTCGAAAGCAGCAGTTCGCAGGACGGCGATGGCGATGTCTTTGATGAAGATGAGACCGGTTACGGTGCCGGCGAGCCTGCTTCGCATGGCATAACGCCAGAGCCCGAAGATGACTTGCCTCGGGTCTCTGACGAAGAGCCGCTGACTTCGGTCGCGACCGGTCAGGCGGTGCATGCGGCGATCGATAATCTGTCACACATGTTCGTCGGGTCGCAGGCACAAACGCTGGAAGACCTGGTTCGCGACATGCTGAGACCAATGTTGAAGGCCTGGCTTGATCAGAACCTTCCGCCAATGGTGGAGGACATGGTCAAGAAGGAGATCCAGCGCGTGACCCGCAGGCGCTAATCGAAAGCGAATTGGTCATTTCCTTGGTGCCGGGAATAGCTGGCATCCGGCATATCCGCTCGACGCTATGCCGGAGCACAGCTCATGCCATTCACAACCTGCACATGCCGTCCGAATCTGACCATCGGCGAATGCCTCTCGTAGATGGGAGATGTCGGCAGCGGCCAGGGTAAACCGGGGTCCCGGCTCTATGCGCCGCCGCAGCTGTTCTTCAATGTCGTGGCGAGCAAGCCTGTCGCGTTCCCTGACGCTGTCATTGAGGCAATGACAGGCTGAGGTGCCGAGTTCCGGCGCGCAGATATCATCCGGACCACTGACCAGAACGGCTTTCTCACCTTGTGACAAGCGCCGCACGATGCGGGTGTAGTTCGCAACAAATGCAGGCGAATAACCCTTTCCGGCGTATGTCAGCATGCAGAGTAGATGATGGGCGCGAAGTCTGATGGTCATGAAAAAAAAGCCGGTTCGGACTTGTGTGGGTTTACAGGAGTGCGAGCGCTTGCGCGTTTTGGCATTCGCGCGCAAACAGCCTTCGTCAGCGGTTGACTTGCGGCCCGCCTTCCGATTTACACGGGGGCTCACAAAACAAATGCATAATCTCCATTTGAGTACACCAGATGCTGGATAAAACCTATGACGCGGCGAGTGTCGAGCCGCGGATTTACGAAACCTGGGAAAAGGCAGGGGCCTTCAAGGCCGGAGCAGGCGCTCAAGAAGGGGCTCCGGCTTACTCCATCGTAATTCCGCCGCCGAATGTGACCGGCTCGCTGCACATGGGCCACGCATTGAACAACACGCTTCAGGACATACTGGTCCGCTTCGAACGCATGCGCGGCAAGGATGTGCTCTGGCAGCCGGGGATGGATCACGCCGGTATCGCCACGCAGATGGTGGTCGAACGGCAGCTGATGGAGCGTCAGGAACCCGGCCGTCGGGACCTGGGGCGTGAGAAATTCGTCGAGAAGATCTGGTCCTGGAAGGACGAATCCGGCGGCATGATCTTCAATCAGCTGAAGCGCCTCGGGGCCTCCTGTGACTGGAGCCGGGAGCGCTTCACCATGGACGAGGGTCTGTCGCGCGCTGTCCGCAAGGTTTTTGTCCAGCTCTACAAGGACGGCCTGATCTATCGCGGCAAGCGCCTTGTCAACTGGGACCCGAAGTTCGAAACCGCGATTTCCGATCTCGAAGTCGAGAACCGGGAAGTTGACGGCCACATGTGGCATTTCAAGTACCCGCTGGCCGGCGGCGAAACCTATGAGTATGTCGAGAAGGACGAAGACGGAAACGTCACGTTCCGCGAAACACGTGACTATATTTCCATCGCGACCACCCGTCCTGAAACCATGCTGGGGGACGGTGCCGTTGCAGTCCATCCGGATGACGAGCGCTACAAGCCGATCATCGGAAAGCTGTGTGAGATCCCGGTTGGCCCCAAAGAGCACCGCCGTCTCATTCCGATCATCACCGATGATTACCCGGATCCGGATTTCGGGTCGGGTGCGGTCAAGATCACCGGCGCACATGATTTCAACGACTATCAGGTCGCCAAGCGCAACGGGATACCGCTTTACCGGTTGATGGACAATGTCGCGGCCATGCGTGCTGATGGTGCGGCTTATGCGGAGTGTGCAAGACAGGCGCAGGAGATTGTCGAGACCGGGGACCTCCCGCCGGAAGCCGATGTGGATGCGATCAACCTGGTTCCCGACGAGTATCGCGGCCTTGATCGATTGCAGGCCCGCACAAAGGTTGTCGAGGCGATCAATGCGGAAGGACTTGCCGTCACCATCAAGGATGATGAGGGCAATGACATTCCCTATGTCGAATCGAAAAAGATCATGCAGCCCTTCGGGGACCGTTCGAATGTCGTGATCGAGCCTATGCTGACCGACCAGTGGTTTGCCGATGCCAAGACCATGGCCGAGCCGGCAATCGCAAGCGTTCGTGAAGGCCGCACGAAGTTTGTTCCGCAGAATTGGGACAAGACCTACTACGAGTGGATGGAGAACATCGAGCCCTGGTGTATCTCCCGTCAGCTGTGGTGGGGGCACCGGATCCCGGCGTGGTACGGCCCGGACGGAGAGGTGTTTGTTGCCACGAGCGAGGAGGAAGCTGCAGCGGAAGCCGCCACCCACTATGGCAAGGCGGTCGAGCTGAGGCGCGAAGAGGATGTTCTCGATACCTGGTTCTCCTCGGCGCTCTGGCCGTTCTCGACCCTCGGCTGGCCGGATGAGACGCCGGAACTGGCGACCTACTTCCCGACCACGACGCTGATCACCGGTTTTGACATCATCTTCTTCTGGGTTGCCCGGATGATGATGATGTCGCTTCACTTCATGAAGCAGGAGCCGTTCGAGACGGTGTATATCCATGCCCTTGTCCGTGACGAGAAGGGGCAGAAGATGTCGAAGTCGAAAGGCAACGTCATCGATCCTCTGGCACTGATCGAGGAGTATGGTGCGGATGCCCTGCGCTTCACCCTGACAGCCATGGCCGCTCAGGGGCGGGATCTGAAGCTCTCGACCAGCCGTGTGGCCGGATACCGCAACTTTGCCACCAAGCTCTGGAATGCGGCGCGTTTTGCCGAAATGAACGGCTGTGCCCGCCGCGAGGGTTTTGATCCGGCGTCTGCAACGCTGACGTTGAACCGCTGGATCATGACCGAGACCGGCCGGTGTGCCGAAGAGGTGACGGCGGCCATCGAGGGCTATCGCTTCAATGATGCGGCGGCTAGCGTTTACCGTTTTGTCTGGAACACGTTCTGCGACTGGTATCTCGAGCTGGCCAAGCCGGTCTTCAACGGCGGTGATGAAGCCGCCAAGGCGGAAACCCGGGCAACGGCAGCCTGGGCGATCGACGAAATCCTGAAGATCCTCCACCCCTTCATGCCGTTCCTCACCGAGGAGCTGTGGGAGCGGTTAGGTGACGAGGGCGCACAGGCTGATGGATTGCTGATGCAGGCCAGCTGGCCAAAGGCTGAGATGGAGGATGAGGCAGCGGCCGGTGAAATCAACTGGCTGGTGACGCTGATCTCGGAAATCCGCTCGGTGCGTGCCGAGATGAATGTGCCCGCGGGGGCCAAGGTCTCGGTTGTTCTGGCGGAGGCCAATGAAGAGACCAGGGCCCGTTTGAAGACGCATGAAGCGGCAATTTTGCGCCTTGCACGCGCAGAAAAAATCGAAACGGCTGATGAAGCCCCATCAGGGTCTGCCCAGATCATCGTCGGCGAGGCAACTGTTTGCCTGCCTCTGGCGGGGGTTATCGACCTTGGTGCGGAACGGGCCCGTCTCGGCAAGGAGGTCTCCAAGCTGGAAGGGGAGATCGCCCGTATTGAGAAGAAGCTCGCCAATCCGAAGTTTGTCGAAAAGGCACCCGAAGACGTGGTTGACGGAGAACGGGAGAAAAAGGCCGAGCTCGGAGAGCGTCTCGACAAGGTCAAGGTGGCGGTTGGGCGCCTGGCTGAGATCGGCTAGTTTGCCCTGAATAAACAAGGAGGTCCGGAAACGTGTCTTTTCCGGGCCTTATTCGGGTGTTACCGCGAAACCCAAGTGGAAAGTCAAAGCAGGCTTGGCGCGTTTCCGGATCCAGAATGACAACCAGAATGACGGCAGAATTTATGGGCAAGGTCCAAAAGCGAATGCAATCGGTTTTCGGAATGGCGATCGCATCATGCGCCGGATTGGTGTTTGCCGGTATTGCACATGCGCAGGCCCAGTTCGGGGCTCTGCCACAAACCGACGTCCAGCCCGGCAAAATCGAAAATCCGGTCGCCGTCTTTTCCGGGCTCGACAAGATCACCGGCCGTATCATTTCCTTTGATGTCTATATCGGGGAGACGGTTCAGTTTGGGGCATTGCAGGTGACCCCGAGGGTCTGCCATACCCGTCCGCAAACGGAATCGCCCATGACCACGGGTTTCGTGCAGGTCGACGAAATCACGCTCAACAATGAAGTCCGGCGGATCTTTTCCGGCTGGATGTATGCCGCGAGCCCCGGGCTTCATGCCGTGGAGCATGCGGTCTATGACGTCTGGCTGACCGATTGCAAGCTGAGCTCGGATGTGCCGCCGCCCGAGAACTATTCGGGTCCGGCGATCCGCGAAACGGTGGCCAATGCAGCCGATCCGCTCGCGGGATCCGATGACGGTATCACGTCTCCCGGAATACCCCGGCCGAAACCCTTTTAACGCTGGCTGCCAGAGCCTGATACCAACCGCCCGAATGATTTAATTCGGGCGTTGTTACTACCGGCGCGTGCCTGTGTTCCAGTTGTCCAGAACATTGAGGACTTCCGTACCCGTTGCATTGACCGGGAAGGCGAAAAAGTCCGTTTCAAGCTGCAAGGCGTAGTTCAGACGCGCAGTGTAGTCTTCTTGCGAGATCTCCATTGTGCCGAAACGGCTCAGGTGATCGGTGACAAACTGCGTGTCGAGCAGGGAAAAGCCGCCAACGATCAGGCGCGCGACCAAATGGGCCAGGCACACCTTTGAGGCGTCGGTCCGGAACGTGAACATGCTTTCGCCGAAAAACGCGCCATTCAGGCTGACGCCGTAAAGCCCGCCAACCAGCTCGCCATCCTGCCAGGCCTCGATCGTGTGGCAATGCCCCATGTCGAATAGCTCGCCATAGAGGCGCCGGATTTCCGTATTGATCCAGGTCTTGGGCCTGTCTGGCATCGGGGCGGCGCAGCCGTCGATCACGCCGTGGAAGTCGCTGCTGACGCGGATTTCGAAAACATCATTGCGGATTGTGCGCCGCAGGCGGCGGGGGAGGTGAAATCCATCCAGAGGAAGGATGCCCCGCCGCTCCGGTTCGAGCCAGAAAAGGCCCGGATCGTCGGCAGATTCGGCCATCGGGAACAGACCGCAGGCATAGGCCTTCAGAAGCACCTGCGGTGTGATTTCCATGACAATGTCGTCTTGATAACCTGCCATCTGCCGTCTTCATCCAACGGGCTGAAAGGGTCAGTCCGTCTTTTCCGCCAAGTACTTTTCCAGCCAGTGAATATCATATTGGCCGTTCGCGATGTCCTGATTGTCCACCAGGTCGCGAAAAAGCGGAATTGTCGAATTGATCCCGTCAACCACGAACTCGTCCAAACACCGCCGCAGCCGCATCATGCATTCGACCCGGTTGCGCCCGTGCACGATCAATTTGCCAATCAGACTGTCATAGTATGGCGGAATTTTGTAGCCCTGATAAACACCGGAATCCACACGAACGCCGAGGCCGCCGGGTGGGTGGTAGTAGGTGATCAGGCCCGGAGACGGCGCGAATGTGCGCGGATCTTCGGCGTTGATCCGGCATTCGATGGCATGCCCTTCGAACAGAATGTCCTCTTGAGACATGTCCAGCGAACCACCGGCTGCAATCCTGATCTGTTCGTTCACCAGATCGATCCCGGTGATCATTTCGGTGACCGGGTGTTCCACCTGCAAGCGGGTGTTCATTTCGATGAAATAGAACTCGCCGTTTTCATAGAGGAATTCGACCGTGCCGACGCCGCGGTATTTCAGCTTGCGCATGGCGTTGGCAACGATTTCGCCGATTTCGCTGCGCTGGCTTTCGTTCAGGCTCGGGGAGGGGGCTTCCTCCAGAACCTTCTGGTGCCGGCGCTGAAGCGAACAGTCACGCTCGCCCAGATGCACCGCATTGCCCTTGCCGTCGCCCAGGACCTGGATCTCGATATGGCGCGGCTTGCCTAGGTACTTTTCCATGTAAAGCGCATCGTCGCCAAATGCGGCTTTTGCCTCCGCGCGGGCCGTGGAGAGTGCGGATTCCAGCTCTTCTTCGGTGCGGGCCACTTTCATGCCGCGGCCGCCGCCGCCTGCAGCCGCCTTGACCAGAACCGGATAACCGATGTCCCGCGCGATGGCGTGGGCATCGTCTTGCGGGGTCACAGCCCCGTCAGAGCCCGGTACAACCGGAATGCCCAGATCCTTGGCGGTTTGCTTCGCCTGGATCTTGTCGCCCATGATCCGGATATGTTCGGCGGTCGGGCCAATGAACTCGATGTTGTGGGCTTCGAGGATTTCCGCGAAGCGGGCGTTCTCGGACAGGAAGCCGTAGCCGGGATGCACCGCGTCGGCGCCGGTGATTTCACAGGCCGCCAGAAGTTGCGGGATGTTCAGATAGCTGTCGGTTGCCGAGGGCGGGCCGATGCAGACACTTTCATCGGCGAGGCGGACATGCATGGCATCCGCATCAGCCGTCGAATGCACGGCAACCGTCGAAATGCCGAGTTCCTTGCACGCCCGCAGGATGCGCAAGGCAATCTCGCCGCGGTTGGCAATCAGGATTTTGGAGAACATGGGAGGCCCCTTTATTCGACGATGATGAGGGGCTCGCCGAACTCGACCGGCTGGGCATTTTCGACCAGAATCTGTTTGACGGTGCCGGACTTGGTTGCCGGGATATGGTTCATCGTCTTCATTGCCTCGACGATCAGGATCGTCTGGCCTTCGGTGACCTTGTCGCCGATTTTGACGTAATCAGGCGCGCCGGGCTCCGGTGCCAGGTAGGCTGTGCCGACCATCGGTGAGGTGATGGTGCCCGGATGCGGGCCTGCAGCAACCGCCTGCGCGGATGCATCCGCGGGAGCTGAAGCCGCTTGCGGCGCCGGGGCAGGAGCGGCCTGAGCGTAGGAGATGGGGGCTTCGATATTCAACTGGCGGGCGACGCGAATCCGGAAATCGTCTTGCTCGAGCTCGATCTCGCTGAGATTGGTCTCGTCCAGAAGGACGGCCAGATCGCGGATCAGGGCCGTGTCAAATTTCTTGTTATCTTTCGACATGTTACATTGGCTTTCGTGTTCGGGCCGCATGACATTTGCATCCATGAAACATTGCGCGATCCCGAAAGGATCCTGGCTCGGCGCGAACCGCAAACCCGGCCCGCGCGACGCAATCACTCACAGACACGCACGCTGAGCGCCGTTCCCAACAACAGGAGGAATGGAGCCGGCGCACAAAAACATGGCCCTTCCTTCCCAAAAGGCAGGGCCATGCACCTTATAAGGATTGATTGGACTTAGGAAAAGCCCTGATTAATCCAGAGACATGTTGGCGCTTTGTTTCAACAGCTTGTCTGGCCGCAATCGGACAAGGCGCTCACTTTTGACTGTAACGTATCGTAGCCGACAGCGCCCATCACGACATCTTCGCCGATTACGTAAGATGGCGTGCCGGTAAGGCCTAGGCGGTTGGCGAGGCTGTAGACTTCCTCGAATGTCTGACCCGCTTCGTCGGTTGCCATGGCTTCTTGCAACTTGGCCTCGTCGATACCGGCATCAATGGCGGCTTTGATTGCCGATGCCCGGTTGGCCTGCCCCCGTTGCATCATCAGGCTTTCGTGAAACGCGCCGTATTTGTCAGGGGCAACCGCGTTCACGGCGACAGCCACCTGAGCGGCCTCTACCGAGGGCTGGCCAAGCACCGGGAATTCCTTGAGCACGACGCGCAGCTCCGGGTTTTCGTCGATCAGGCGTACCATGTCGCCATAGGCGCGCTTGCAATAGCCGCAGTTGTAGTCGAAAAACTCGACCAGTGTGACCGAACCTTCCGGATTGCCCATGACCACCTGGCGGGTGGAGTTGAACAGGACGTCAGAGGCATCGGTCAGTGCCTGGCGGCGGGCTGCCGCTTCGGCTTCCTGTTGCCGCTTGTCCAGTTCGGTCAGGGCTTCGGAAATGATTTCCGGGTTTTGCAGGATGTATTCCCGCACGATTTTTTCGACCGCACCGCGATCGATCTCTTCAGACCGGGCCGGGCTTGCGACGAATGTCATGGCAATGACCGCGAACAGGGCCAGTGTGACAACGCTGGTTGTCATCCGGCCTCCGGTGCGGGAGACGCACGCAATCAGATTCATTTGGTGCTCCTATGAGGGCCTTTCTTCAACTGGATGATCGCTTAGCGGCGGCGTTCCAGCTGGGGTGGCTTGTATGACACAATATCATCGGCCTGAAGCCAGGACGGTGATCCGCGCTTCAAATTCTGTTGAGCGCGTTGTGCGTATCGCTTCGCGCCCTGAAAATCGCCGCTGACCATCAGGCCCTTCGCGGTTGCGAGGTCTGCCTGCGGGCGTTCTCCCTGACGTGAATGGGCTATTGCGAGCTGGCTGTAGGCTACGCCGGAGTTGGGGTCCCTCTGAATTGCCTTTTTCAGCAGGTTTTCAGCCTCGGGAAGGTTGGCCGGATTGTTGGCGGCGACGAGCGCATAGCCAAGCCAGACCATGAATTGCGGCTCGTTCGGCTTGATTGAAAGCGCCTTGCGGAACGGTGCGATGGCGCTGCGCGGATCTCCGCCTTCGAGGAGTGCCTGCCCCTTCAGTTCATGAAAATAAGGATTGTTCGGGTGCTGACGGATTAACTTGTCGATCTCTGGAACAGCTCCCTTGCCCCGGCTTTTCATCGCGCCGATGGCCCTTGCATATTGCGCGGCCAGGCTCTTGTCGGATCGCGGATAAGCGCGGGCGACGGATTGCGGGTGGCTTGTATAGGCGATCAGTTTGGCACGGACCATGTCGTGCCGGTACTGAAGCACCGGATCCTCGGCCTTGTTGAAATACTTGCTGTTGCGCGCCGCGTTTTCCAACGAATTGTGGCGGTCGCGGGCCATTGGGTGGCTTTGGGCGTAAGGGTCTGCATAGCGGGCGGAAAACAGTTGCTGTTCCGCCATCCGGTCAAATGTCTTCAGCATCCCGCGCGCACTTTGTCCGGTCGCATCCAGATATCTGAGTGCCGCCCGGTCTGCGGCCGCTTCTTCCCCGCGCTGGTAGGACAGGAATGTCCGCTGTCCGACAGAACCGGCGCCAAGAGCTGTGACCAGGCCGCCCTGAGCAACGCCGTCTGTGCCCGATGCCGTGCCCGCGGCGATGGCCCCGGCACCAAGCAGGGTGCCGATAACCGACATGATTGCCGCATTGGAGGCCGCTGCCCTGAGGCGAACGAGATGGCGGCCTTCAATATGACCGCTTTCATGGGCGATAACGCCAATCACCTCGCCGGGGGTTTCCGCTTCCATCAGGACGCCGATATTGATGAACATCCGGCGTGAATCGGGAACAAAGGCGTTAAAGCTCTTGTCGTTGACCAGAATGATTTCGGGCTCGGAACGGGCAATGCCGGCAGCGCGGAAAATCGGCTTGGCATAATCCCGCATCAACGCTTCCGTTTCAGCGTCTCGAATCAGGGACAGTTTTCCCCGTTGCGCTTCCGCGGGCGTGGGAGCGGCGATCGGGCTGGCCACGGCGGCAGCCAGTGCCAGAGCAAGAACCTTTCCGGGCAGTCGGGAACCTTTAGGGGACGTGAAATTGCGGAGCATGCGCGTAGAAACAGTCACTTTGTCGCTAAACCTCATGGGCAATCGGGCCAACGGCCATTTTGTCAGCGACCGTAGGAGCGCGTCCGGACCGGGTCAAGCACGGAGGTGATACCAAATGATCCGTAACTGGTGTAGGAACGGCAGCCTGAATGCGGCGTATCGCAGGGAAAATTGGAGTTTTTTATGGCAGCCCATGGCCTTGGACCCTCTCGCAGAAGTGATGTTGCCCCTTTTCTGGCCATGGATGTCCTGGCAAGGGCAGCCGAACTGGAAGCCGCTGGCCGGTCGATCATTCACATGGAGGTCGGACAACCGGCGGCACCAGCACCCAAGATTGCGAGACAAGCGGCTGCAGACGCGCTTGAAAATGGTGCGATCGGCTACACCCATGCACGTGGCATCGCCCCGCTTCGAAACCGCCTTGTCCGTCATTATCGGGATGCGTATGGCGTGGAGATCGAAGACAGCCGCATCATGGTCACGACAGGCTCGTCGGCGGGGTTTAATCTTGCCTTTCTTGCGGCGTTCGATCCCGGTGACCGGGTTGTTCTGACCGCGCCCGGTTATCCTGCCTACAGAAACATTTTGAAGGCGTTGGGGCTGGTTCCGGTGGAGGTGGAAGTGGGGCCGGAGACCCGATGGAGCCTGACACCGGAGTTGATTGACAAAGCCGCGCTGGATGGTCCGGTTAAGGGTGTTCTTGTCGCAAGCCCTGCGAACCCGACCGGGACCATGATGACGCCGGAGGCGCTGTCCGATCTCGTCCGCTATTGCGATGCAAACGGCATCTGGTTCATTTCCGACGAGATCTATCACGGGCTTGTCTATGAGTGTGAGCAGGCAACGGCCTTGTCTACATCCGGCAATGCCATCGTCATCAACAGTTTCTCGAAATATTATTGCATGACCGGATGGCGTATTGGCTGGATGGTGCTTCCGGAGGTCCTGGTCCGTCCGGCCGAGCGAATAGGTCAAAGCCTTTATATTTCGCCGCCAGAACTGTCGCAGATTGCCGCGATGGCAGCACTGGATGCCACACAGGAACTTGAGCGCGTCCGTCAGGGCTATGCCGCGAACCGTGACTTTCTGCTGGAGAGCCTGCCGGCTATCGGCTTTGACAAGCTGTTGCCTGTCGACGGCGCATTTTACATCTACGCAGACACGAGCCGTTTTGCGCCCGACAGCCTTGCGTTCACGCGGCGCATGCTGGAGGAGGCCGGAGTTGCCGCGACGCCGGGCGCAGACTTTGATCCGGTTCATGGGGCCGAGTTTACGCGGTTTTCCTTTGCCGGCCGCCTTGAGGACATGAGAGAGGCGGTCGAGCGTCTGAAAGACTGGCTGGCTTGATCCGGGTTGTACCGCTCAGCCAAGAATCCGAAGCCTTGCACGGTGTATAAAAAAGGCGGCCTTGAGGCCGCCTTTTGTCTTTCAGAGTGTCTCTGTTCACTCAAAAAATACCGGAGAGCTGGAGAGAATCCTTCAGCGATTCCGTCTTAAAAGAAGGAACGGCGTTGCCACCATCCGCCGCGCTTCGGCTTATCGTCTTTTTCTTCCTCTTCAGCCGTTTCACTTGTCAGAACCGGCTGTTTCGGAAGGGCCTGCTCGACCGGTTCGGCGTCGTCCGAAGGTGAGGCCGTGCTGGCGTCTTCAGTTTCAGATGCCTCGACCGCCGGTTCCGAAGTCTCTGCCCCGCCATTCAGGTGTCCGGCTGGCGTTGCTTCGGAAGTGCTCTCGAGGCTTTGGTCCGCTGCTTCCGATGTCTCGGTGGTGACTTCGATTGCAGCTGCTTCGACCGTCACTTCGCCTGTTACAGCCTCGGAAGATTCGCTCCCGGCCTGTTCAGGAGCAGCTTCACCTTCGGAAGTGGAGTCCGCTGGTGTGTCGTTTGACGAACTGTCCGTCTCGCTGGCTACGGCAGCTGTACCGTCGCCGTCTTCGGACGCCAGCTGCTCTGATTCGGTCCCGTCTTCATTCCGGCGTCCACGGCGGCCGCCCCGGCGTCCCCGGCGGCGTTTTCTGCGCGGTTCATCACCATCTTCGCCGGCCTCGACGCGGTTTTCCGTGTCTTCGTCCGTGGTTTCACCGTCTTCGCCGTCACCGTCCTGAGCGGCATTGGCTTCTGGCTGATCATCCTGAGCACCGCCCCGGCGGCGCTTGCGGCGGCGGCGGCGCTTGCGGTCCCGGTCGTCGGAATTCTCGTCCGATTGCTCAACGCGAGTTTCCTCTTGTGGAGCCGGTTCCTCCTCGATTTCAACCACATGTGGCTGGGCCATCGAGACATGCGGCTGCGGGATCTCGTCACGGTTTATCGGATCGGCGCGCTCCAGCACATAAAGCTGGCCATTGACCATGTCATCCGCATACACTTCGATCCAGACGGCAAAGCGGGTCTCCAGATCCGTCAGGTTGGAGCGCTTCTGGTTCAGGATGTAGAGCGCAACTGACGTGGTTGTGCGGATGATCAGGTTGTGGGTCGCACCTTTCAGAAGATTGTCTTCAAGCGAGCGCAGAACATGGAGTGCCACAGACTCCACCGACCGGATCATGCCGGTACCATTACAATGCGGGCAGGGTGTCGTGGAGCTTTCAAGAACCCCGGTCCGCAGGCGCTGGCGTGACATTTCGAGCAGGCCAAAATGCGAGATCCGTCCAACCTGAATCCGGGCGCGGTCGCTCTTCAGGCAGTCCTTAAGCTTGCGCTCGACCAGACGGTTGTTCTTGTTCTCCTCCATGTCGATGAAGTCGATCACAACAAGGCCGGCGAGGTCGCGCAGGCGCAGTTGCCGGGCAACTTCCTCGGCTGCTTCCAGGTTGGTCTGAAGCGCGGTGTCCTCGATATTGTGCTCGCGGGTGGATTTGCCCGAGTTTACATCAATGGAGACAAGAGCTTCGGTCTGGTTGATGACAATATAGCCACCGGATTTCAGCGTCACCTGTGGCGAGAACATCGCATCCAGCTGCGGCTCAACCCCGTAGCGTATGAACAGGGGGGACGGGTCGCGGTAGGGCTGGACGTTCTTGGCATGGCTCGGCATGAGCATGCGCATGAAGTCCTTTGCCTCCCGGTAGCCTTCGTCGCCTGCGACCAGAACTTCGTCGATATCCTTGTTGTAAAGATCGCGAATCGAGCGCTTGATCAGGCTGCCTTCCTCATAGACGAGGCTCGGCGCACTGGACCTGAGGGTCAGTTCACGCACGTTTTCCCAAAGACGCATCAGATATTCAAAATCGCGCTTGATCTCGGCTTTGGTGCGGCTGGCGCCTGCGGTCCGCAGGATGACGCCCATGCCTTCCGGCACATCAAGTTCGGATGCGATCTTCTTCAGGCGCTTGCGGTCGGTCGGCTGGGTGATCTTGCGTGAAATCCCGCCACCACGGGCCGTGTTCGGCATCAGGACAGAGTACCGGCCGGCAAGCGACAGATAGGTTGTCAGCGCAGCGCCCTTGTTGCCGCGTTCTTCCTTCACGACCTGAACCAGGATGACCTGACGGCGCTTGATGACTTCCTGGATCTTGTATTGCTTGCGTGGCGGCTGACGGCGCTCGGGAACCTCTTCCATCGCGTCTTCGGCGCCAACCGACTCAACCTGATCATCCGCGTCACCGTCGCTGTCCACATCGTCCTCCGTTTCGGCAGACGCATCTTTCCGGCGGCGGGACCGGCGGGACTTGCGCGGTTTTGCAGCGCTTTCTTCGGTTTCCGCAGCTTGCGAAGTCTCGTTTGCAGCTTCTTGCTCGCCAGATGCTTCAACGTTGCCGGTGTCGGAACTGCCGCCAGCTGCAGGGGCATCCGAAGGTGCGTTTTCGGACGGTTGCGTGTCAGAGGCGTCCGTTTCAGAAACCGCTTCGCTGACCTTATCGTTCGGCGTTTCGGTTTTTGCGGCCTTTGTACTGGTGCGGCGCTTGCGTTTCGGTTTGTCTTCTGTCTCCGAAGTGTCGTCCTGCTCGGGCTGTGCGGCTTCCGCCTCAAGCAGCGCCTGCCGGTCGGCAACCGGAATTTGATAATAGTCTGGATGAATTTCACTGAAGGCAAGGAAACCGTGACGGTTTCCGCCATATTCGACGAAGGCCGCCTGCAGGGACGGTTCGACCCGGGTTACTTTCGCGAGATAGATATTTCCGCGCAGTTGCTTCCGGTTTGCTGCTTCAAAATCGAATTCTTCAACCCGATTGCCTCGGACGACGACGACCCGGGTTTCTTCCGGGTGGGCCGCGTCGATCAGCATTTTGTTTGCCATAGGTACTTGTCTCCACGGCAGCGGTGTCTCGCGCGCATTTCTCGCGCCGGGCGGAAAGCGCCGTCCCTGCTGCCGTACTGGTTTCGAATAAGAAGTTTGAGGAACCTTTTATGGACGGAGCCGAAGCAACACCATGTGTGGCCGCTGAAGCGGTGCCGCACAGAATGTTGTTCTTCATTTGCATCACGTGGTTCCTGTGAAAGCCTCCAGGGCTTTCAAGTGTTGAATCGTTGTCTGTTCCCGGCGGAGTGGAGCAGGAAGACTGCCTTGGCCGCGCCGCGTTTCCGGATTGGCACCTTGCCGAAACTGTTCGCGGATAACTCGAATCAGATCGGCCGGCCGGCGCCGGGACCGCTAACTTACCTCACCGTTCAGACTGGCCCGGAAGCGTTCCCTGGCAGGATTGTGCTGAAATTCTGGCCTGCCGGAGCCCGGTGTCGACGAAGACGTGTGGAAACAATCCCAAATGCGTCAACGTGGAAGGTATCGATAGCGGATCGGAATCCGTAAGGTACTTTTACGTTTCTATCGGACTGTTTGCAAGCTATGTGAAACGCTCTAGTGAATTTAACGCCCAACGAAATTTCTGTTAAGGAGCCAGGGGTATTGCGCTTATTGACAGGCCACATGGACGAAATGGCACCATCACCGGACCGTTGCGGCAACCGGATCTTGATCGCATTCGCGGGCTCCGAACGCGCGCGTTTGTGTTTGCATGCCGTCATTCTTGTGCTTTTGACAGTCATATTGGGAGCCGGGGGCTGGAAGCCCGCCGCTCATGCTGCGTCACCAAAAGATATCCCCTCAATAACGGGAGCGCGGGTTGCAGGCGACGAAGTGCGGACCCGGTTTGTCGTCGATCTGGACAGACATACGCCTCCGGTTATCTCGGCGCTGGCTGATCCCTATCGTCTGATCATCGACCTGCCGGAAGTCGAGTTTCAGTTGCCCGAAGGCACCGGGCAGGCAGGGCGCGGGCTGATCACGGCGTGGCGATATGGCATGTTCGCCGCCGGCAAGTCACGAATCGTTCTGGATCTCAAGGAGCCGGTTTCGCTGGACAAGACCTTTGTCTTGCCTGCCGTCGGCGATCAACCTGCCCGAATGGTGATCGATCTCGTGCGCAGTACCCATCAGAGCTTCCTGGAGTTTGCGCAAGCCTCGCGGGAAAAGCGGAGCAAGTCAGCCGCGGCGGGAGTGAAGGGCGACCGGATCGACCCCGACGCTGACCGCGATCGTCCTTTGATCGTGCTTGATCCGGGGCATGGGGGCATCGATCCGGGTGCAAAGGGAATTGGCGGAACCCTTGAGAAGGCCGTGGTGATGGATTTCTCCAGTCTTTTGAAACGAAAGCTGGAAGAAACCGGCCGGTATGAAGTGCATCTCACGCGTCAGGCCGACACCTTTGTCTCTTTATCGGATCGTGTACGTTTCGGGCATGACATGGCTGCGGATCTGTTCATTTCCATCCATGCCGATTCCGTGAAATCTCTGAAAGAACAAGCCCGTGGCGCTTCGGTTTATACGCTCTCGGATCGCGCGTCGGACGATTTGGCCGAGGAGCTGGCCGAGCGCGAAAACATGTCCGACGTGATTGCCGGTGTCCAGCTGGACGCCGAACCGACTGACGTCACCGATATCCTTCTCGATCTGGCACGGCGCGAAACACGCAACTTTTCGGTCTACTTTGCGCGCACTCTGGTCGAAGAGCTGAAAAGCTCTGTGCGGTTGATCAATAACCCCCATCGCTCTGCCGGTTTTCGTGTGCTAAAGGCTCCCGATGTTCCTTCCGTGCTTGTGGAACTTGGCTATTTGTCCAACGAGCATGATGAAAAACTGCTGATTTCGGATGTGTGGCGTGAGCGCATGGCCGATGCAATGGTTGAGGCGGTCGACAGCTTTTTCCGGCCGCAGATCGTGCAGGATCAGACAGAAGCGGCCGCGAGGCCGATAAAGAACTGAGGCCTTGGCCGGAAGCCGGCAATGGTGCGCTGCATTGGGGCTGCCGCCTCAGCATCGCCATATTGCTGATTGAAGGAAAGCGACTTTAAACAGGGCGGTGGTATGCCGCTCGATTGGACACGGCCTCGCATGCTATCCACACTCGGATGTGGTATGGACGGTTAACAGAGTAACGTCGGGGAAAGACGGGCCCGCAATATGAAATTTCTTGTAAAGTTTTTTGGCTATCTCTTCGGGATCGGAGCAGCGCTGGGGTTGCTGGTTGCCGCAGGTGTGTGGATGTACCTGCAGCAGGTGAGCGAAGACCTGCCGGACTACACGGCGCTGAAAAACTATGAACCGCCGGTGATGACCCGGTTCCATGCAGCCGATGGTACCTTGATGGCGGAATACGCCTCGCAACGCAGGATGTTCCTGCCGATTCAGGCCATTCCGGACAAGTTGAAGCAGGCTTATATTTCTGCTGAAGACAAGAACTTTTACAAGCACTTGGGGATCGACCCGGAAGGAATTGCGCGTGCGGTTGTCCGCTATGCACAAAATATCGGAACCGGCCGCCGGCCGGAAGGTGCGTCGACCATTACCCAGCAGGTTGCCAAGAACTTCCTTTTGACGAACGAGGTCTCGATCGAGCGCAAGATCAAGGAAGCGATCCTGTCCTTGCGGATCGAGCAGGCCTACACAAAGGATGAAATCCTCGAGCTTTATCTGAACGAGATTTATCTTGGCCTCGGTGCCTACGGGGTTGCTGCCGCATCGCTGGTGTATTTCGACAAGTCCGTGAACGAGCTGTCGCTTGACGAAATGGCATACTTGGCGGCCTTGCCGAAGGCGCCAAACAATTACCACCCGTTCCGCCAGACCGACCGTGCCATTGCGCGCCGCAACTGGGTGATCGACCGGATGGTGGAGAACGGCTATGTCACGTTTGAAGAAGGCGAAGAGGCTAAAGCCAAGCCTTTGACCGTCAAACCGCGTGACACCGGCTCTAAAATCTATTCGGCAGAATATTTCACCGAGGAAGTCCGCCGGGAAGTTGCCGATATATTCGGTGAAAAGCGGCTGTACGAGGGTGGATTGTCGGTGCGATCGACGCTTGATCCTAAGCTGCAGGAACAAGCACGCGCCTCGCTCATGAAAGGCCTGATCGACTTTGACCACAAGCGTGGCAAGTGGCGCGGGCCTGTAACAACGATCGAAGCCGGTGCCGATTGGGGCGTCCCGCTCGGCAAGGTCGAGGCATTGGAAGACCTGCCGGAATGGAAACTGGCCGTGGTTCTGGAAACGGGTCAGACACAGGCGACGGTGGGTATCCAGCCGGAAAAGCTCGTCAGCGGCAGGCTGTCCGATGAGCGCAAGACAGGAAAGCTGTCTCTTGACACCATGAAATGGGCTCGTGTGAATGGCCGCGCGCCGGCGTCGGTCCCGGATGTGCTGAAGCCGGGTGACGTGGTCTATGTCGAGGAAAGCAAGGTTGCGCCGGGAGCTTTCGAGCTGCGTCAGATCCCGGAAGTGTCCGGTGCGCTCGTTGCCATGGATCCCTATACCGGACGCGTTCTTGCGCTGGTTGGCGGGTTCAGTTTCGACCAGAGCGAGTTCAATCGGGCCACTCAGGCCTATCGCCAGCCGGGGTCCGCGTTCAAGCCGTTCGTGTACGCTTCCGCGCTCGATAATGGATACACGCCCTCTTCGGTCATCATGGACGCGCCGCTCGAAATCAGTCAGGGTCCCGGTCTTCCGACCTGGTCGCCGAAAAACTATGGCGGGAAGTTCTATGGTCCGTCGACCTTGCGCACCGGGATCGAGAAATCCCGAAATGTCATGACCGTTCAGCTGGCGCAGGATCTGGGCATGCCGATTGTCGCCGAATACGCCAAGCGTTTCGGCATCTACGACAATATGCTGCCTGTGCTGTCCATGTCGCTCGGGGCGGGCGAAACGACGGTCATGCGCATGACCGCTGCGTTCGCGACAATTGCCAATGGCGGTCGAAAGATCCAGCCTACTCTGATCGACCGTATTCAGGACCGCTATGGCCGCACGATCTTCAAGCATGATAGCCGGATCTGTGACGGGTGTACCCAGGACGCCTGGCAGGGGCAGGACGAGCCGACCTTGATTGACGATCGTGAGCAGGTCCTCGACCCGATGACCGCTTACCAAATCACTTCGATGATGGAAGGCGTCGTCCAGCGCGGCACGGCCAGACGTGTGCAGGCGGTCGGACGCCCTGTTGCTGGCAAGACGGGCACGACGAATGATGAAAAAGACGCTTGGTTTGTTGGTTATACCCCGGAACTCGCGGTGGGCGTATTTGTCGGATATGACACGCCTCGACCGATGGGGCGCGGGGCCACGGGTGGTGCGATTGCCGCTCCGATCTTCACCGATTTCGTAAAACAGGCGGAGGCGGGGAAGCCGCCGGTCGAGTTCCGGGTGCCGCGTGGATTGCAGCTTATTCCCATTGACAAAAGTACAGGCCTTCGGGCTGCGGCGGGCGATCCGAACACGATCCTCGAAGCATTCAAGCCCGGTATGGCTCCGCCGGACAGCTATTCGGTGATCGGGTTCCAGGATACGATGGGCGCTCCGCACACTGTCTCCCCGGAAGCCGGGCAAGCAGTCCTGTCGGGCACGGGCGGCCTTTATTGATCACCAGTTGAGCCTCGCCGGGGACTTGAGATTTCGCCTCCTGAGGACTACATTCCGCCGCCAATTCACCGCCCGGCTCCGAACAAAAGGGGCCGGGCACTCTTTACCGAAAATGCGAGGTGTTCGATGCGCGCCGAAATGGAAGCCATCGTCGATGAAATCAAGCAGGCCATAAGCCTGCTGAGGAGGCATCTTTGACTGGGATCAAGCCCTGGTCAGATTAGATGAACTGAATGCGGCTTCGGAAGACCCGGAGCTTTGGAATGACCCTGCCAAGGCGCAAAAGCTGATGCGTGAACGCCAGCAGCTGGATGACGGCATCAATGGTGTTAAGGCGCTGGAGCAGGATCTTGCCGACAATATCGAGCTGATCGAACTTGGCGAGATGGAAGATGACCAGTCTGTCATCACCGATGCCGAGGATGCGTTGCGCGGCCTCAAGGACCGGGTGAACGGTCTCCAGCTGCAATCGCTGTTGTCCGGCGAGGCCGATGGCAATGACACTTACCTGGAAATCAATTCCGGGGCAGGCGGCACGGAAAGCCAGGACTGGGCCTCGATGCTGTTGCGCATGTACCGCCGGTGGGCGGAGCAACACGGCTTCAAGGTCGAGGTGCTGGAATATAACGACGGTGAAGAGGCGGGTATCAAATCCGCGACCTTGCTGATCAAGGGCGAGAATGCCTATGGCTGGCTGAAAACGGAATCGGGCGTTCACCGCCTCGTGCGTATTTCGCCATATGACAGCAACGCCCGCCGTCATACCAGCTTCTCAAGCGCCTGGGTCTATCCGGTTATTGATGATTCGATTGAAATCGACATCAATGAAAGCGATTGCCGGATTGATACCTACCGTGCGTCTGGTGCAGGCGGCCAGCACGTCAACACGACCGACTCGGCCGTGCGCATCACGCACCAGCCGACCGGAATTGTCGTTCAGTGCCAGTCTGAACGCTCGCAGCACAAGAACCGGGCGACCGCCTGGTCGATGCTGAAGGCGCGGCTATACGAAGCCGAGCTGAAGAAGCGCGAAGAAGCAGCCAACGCGGAAGCTGCCTCCAAGACCGATATCGGCTGGGGCCATCAGATCCGGTCCTATGTTCTCCAGCCCTATCAGCTGGTGAAGGATCTGCGGACCGGTGTTGAAAGCACTTCGCCTTCGGATGTTCTGGACGGCGACCTGGACAAGTTCATGGAAGCCGCTCTTGCCCAACGTGTCTTCGGTGGTGATCCTGTTGAAGTCGAGGATGTGGACTAAATCAGGTCGTCCGGGATCATCTGACAGATCAAATCAAGCGGCGCCTTTCGAGGTGCCGCTTTTGCTTTGACGGGCGGCCTGAGCGATCGGGCGGATCGAGGGAGCAGTCTTCCATGTTGGCTGGACAGCATGGCCGAGTTGCGGCCCCGATAGTTTTTTGGGTATCTTGCCTGCCTCATGTTAGGCTTCATGAATTGACTTTCAGTCCTTCATGGCACTTTCCAGAACGCCTGCGATCCGCTCAATATCGAATTTTGAATTTACCCAGTCCGCATGGGGACTTGTTAGCGGAATAATTGTCGTGTTCTTGCATCGAACGACATCGCTCAAGTGATTGTCCCGGGTTTGATGAACATAATAGTCCTCAATATCGAATTTTCTTACCAGGCTGAGCGCATCAGAACGTGCGTCCGGTCCGCTTGGCGTTTTCGCAACGCGCGTGGTCTTGAAGAGCACGATCCTGGCATCGGTTTGCCATGGCTGGATTATCAGGTCCTTGTTGTGAACAAGCGCCGATGCACGTGGGGGCGAGCCGGGGAGTTTCGAGAAGAGGTAATCATATGCCCTTTGCAGATTGAAGTAGGGGTCGACCAGTATGAGGTCCTCAACCGGCTCTCCCTGGGCCGAGAGCTGGCGCGCCACTTCAAGGGCGAGCGTTCCGCCAAAACTCCAGCCAAACAGGTGGTACGGGCCATGCGCTTGATATGCCTTGAGGGGTTCCATATAGGCACGTGCCAGAGTTTCGATCGTGACATTCTTCACATGATATGAAAGGTCAGAGTCCGCCAGGAAATTGATGAAATTATGAAATAATATCAAGTCCTCGCTTTTGAGCCGGGGCACTATGTTCGAATAGTAGCTCTCCGGACCACCGTGACGCGGAGGGAACATGAAAATCGCCCGCTCGGGGCTGTGCCTGTCGATGGCTTCGAAGGCTTTGAAATCCGGAAAGTCGCGGAACGAAAAGCGTGTCGGCAGGCAAGTGATCCGGGCAAGGCAGTGTTGGATGATCTTGACCAGATGACCCTTGACGGCCTGTGCGATGCGGTTAGCTATTTGCGGGCCGTGTGAGCAAAAAACCTGAATTCGCAGTTTTTGATCAACGACCGATGCCTTGACGTGAACAAACTCTCCTTCCTGACTACACGGAGCCATAGATACGCTCGTCAATTCGTCGGATATATGCCACGCCTGCCCCATGTGCTCGTCCGAGGTGCTGGCAAAGCTCAACGTGATTGACGGGAGATCCGAGTAGCGGATGTTGCTGTTTTCATCCGTGCAGAAAGATTCAAAACCAATGCCGTGATAGGGCGTGTCGCTCAGAAGCCGTTTGACGTGCTGAATGGTTTGGGAAAGATCAGCCTTCAGGTTCACGACAACAGGGAACATGGTCGTAAACCATCCCACTGTGCGCTGAACATCGAGCCCGGAATCGATTTGCTTGCGGCCATGTCCCTTCAGCGTCACGGCTTGCCGCGTAACTGCGCCGCATTCGTGCAATCCGCAGGCCAGCGCAGTAAGAAGAAGTTCGTTGACTTGGGTGTCATAGGCAAGATGACAGTCTTGCAGGACTTGCCGGGTCTCTTGCAGACCGAGGGTTGTTTCGGACTGGCCGTAAACGGGTGCTTCATTGGCAGTTGACACCAAAGCCGGGCCGCTCGGCAGGTCAGTCAGAAGCTGCCGCCAGTAGTGCCGCTCATCGGGATGGTGCGTTGCGTGGTGCCGAACGGTTTTCACCCAGTCGGCATAGCTGCTTTGGCCTTGCGGCAACGGATCACCATCGTAAAGACGCCGGAGGTCGTCGATCAGGATTGACCTTGAGACCGCGTCGGTGACGAGTTGATGCATGCAGATGAAAATGCGCGCGCTGCCGTCTGGATAGCCGTGCAGGTAACCGATGCGCCACAAGGGACCGTTTTCAAGATCTAAACGGTTTTGCCACTCTGTCAGACGTGTGTGCAGGTCATCTGTGTGGAGAGAAGAAACATCAGTGATTTCCAGTTCAGGGTGTTGTGAAGACCCGTCATGGCCGGCGTGCCAATGACCGGCTCCCGTTGGCTGATCGTCCGGGGCGCCGCGTCGAAAGCGCACCGTGAGGTTTGGATGTGCTGCAACAAGCGCTTTCAGACAGGATTTCAGCCGTTCCGGATCAAGAGGCGGCACGCGGACGAGCACGGTTTGGGCCCATAGTTGGGGATCTTGGATGTAGCCTTTGCCGACTTGTTCAAAAAACCATTCCTGTATCGGTGCGAGTTGGCGAAGGCCATCGGTAAATGCGGTCTTCTTGTCTTGAAAACCGATGGCTGGGGTTTTGGTTTCAATAAACCGGCTCAATTGCCGGATGGTCGGGTGCTCGAAAATGTCAATTATCCGGCAGGGAAAACCGGATTTCGACAATCGCGCACTCAATCGGATCGCCTCGATCGAGTTGCCGCCAATTCTGAAGAAGTTCGTTTCAACACCGATGCGTTCCAGACCGAGTATCTCCGACCAGATGGAACTCAGGCGGGCCTCGAGCTGGTTCCCGGGCGCTATATAGCAAGCCTCGTTCAACACAGCGTCCGGGTTGGGAAGTGCTGCCCGATCCAGCTTGCCGTTGACGGTCAAGGGCAGGGCGTCCACTTCGACAAACACAGAGGGCACCATGTATCCGGGAAGCCTTGATGCAAGGGCAGTGCGCAGGGTCTCGCCAAGCTCGGCCCTCTGCGCGGTGAAGGGTATGTTGCCGAAGCGCTGATCGGGTGAAGAGGGAGCCTCGAACAGTTGATCGCTGAACACATCCTGCGCGGCGTTCTTTCGCAGTGGCCGGAACAAAAGCGCATACTGGTCGGGGTGGCGGGAACCGGGGTCCAGGAATATGTCCAGACGATAGCCTTTTTCTTGCGCAAGGGTATGCAAAGCTTCGATCCCTAAAATGCTGTCGGAATCGATGTCGGCAGCGGCGAGGATTTTTGAGACCGGTGTCCCCCGGGCAGCCGGTTCATCCTGCTGCATTGCCTGACAGACAGCTCTGACCCGCTTGTTGGGATAGCCGTCAACAATCAGACCGTCTTCCATCTGCTGAGCAGATAACCAGTCTTTCAAGTCTCCAATTTCGGAATAGGCAAAACGGCGGAAGGCCGGAGACGGCGGTACGGCGTTTGGAGCCTTGTCTATCCAGAGGATCACATCATAGCGAAACCGGTTCATTTCGTGGCGGGCGTATCCCCGTTTCGGGAGGATCTTGATGTGACTGACCGCCGGGTGGCGGGTGCGGAGCTTGAGGAAATAGCCCGGATCCAGCAGGAACTCCTTGTCGCGCCGGGCCAGCCAACGGGCCTGTTTTTGTGTTTCCTGCAAGGATGTATCGGGTGACCGGTACGCCTGGACAGCCAAGTAAAAGCTCTCGACCAAACGCAAATCGCGCAGATCTCCGAGGAAGATCCTGCCATGGCCTTCCAGGCAGCTGATTGCCGCGTCCAGCATCTGTTCAAAATAGGCCATGCCGGGAAAGTACTGGGCGACCGAATTCACGATCACGGTGTCCACGGGTGTGATCCTGCTGCGTGTGCCGATCGAGGTGGCCTCGCCAACGAGTCCGGTGACCTTTCCGGCTTTGCCGAGCAGGGTTACCGTTTCGGTGATCTGCGAAATGGCCGACTCGGAAAAGTCCGTGGCCGTATAGTGCTGGCACTTGTCGAGGAGACGGTAAAGCAGCAATCCGGTTCCACTGCCGATTTCGAGGATGTGTCGGGGGGTGAGGTCTGCAATCCGCGCAACTGTTGCCGCTACCCACTCGCGCATGTCTGCTTCCGGAATGGCGCGCCTGGTGAATGAGCTTATCCAGCCTCCGGTGTCAAAGGTGCTGTCAGCGGGAGCTGTGCCACCGTAGAGGCTTTGATAGAGCTTTTTCCAATCCTTGACGACCGCTTCGCCATGGCTTTGGGCGAGCTTTTCCCGAGCTGTGTCTGATGGTACAAAATAGGCAACCAGATCCTGAGCCTGTTCCGGGCCCGGGCGATTGCGGGCCTGGACGGCTGCTTGCTCGACATCTCCTAATGTCACCAGTTTCTGTTCGATTTCGCTCAATTCAATGCGGTGGCCACGTATTTTGACCTGGAAATCGTTGCGGCCGACATATTGCATGTCGCCATTGTCGAGCCAGCGAACAAGATCGCCGGTCCTGTACAAACGTGTATGCCCTTGTTCCGCGTCGGATTCCGTGGCGAATGGATTGGCAATGAACCGGTCGCTGGTGAGCGCGGCGCGGTTCAGATAGCCTCGCGCAAGACCAACACCACCGACAAAAAGTTCACCAATGGCACCGATGGGAACAGGTTCGAGACTAGGGTCAAGCACATAGCACGTCACGTTGGCCATAGGCCTGCCGATATTGGTGTTTCCGTCTCCTGGTCGATAGGGATGCATGGCAACACCGACAGTGTTCTCGGTCGGGCCGTAGCCATTGATCAAGGTTTGTTCCCGTGACCACAATTTCATCACCGGCAAATCGCAGGCCTCGCCGGCAACAATCAGTGTTTTCAGATCCGGCAGATCCCGGTAAGGCAGAGCCTTGAGCAGGGAGGGTGGGAGTGTGGCGAGCGAAATGGCGTTGTTTTCGATGTAATCGAGAATCTGGCCGCCATTTGATCCAACACCATGCGCATAAACATACAGTCTTGCCCCATGCAGAAGCGCGCTGAAAATCTCTAAAGCCGAGGCGTCAAAACTGTATGACGCAAACTGAAGTGCGCGGCTTGTCCGGTTCAGGTCAAGGATGGCTGTCTGGTTCGAGATCAGATTCAACAAGGAGTGCTGTTCGACCATTACACCTTTGGGATTGCCCGTCGTACCGGAGGTATAGATCACATAGGCAAGGTTCGCCGACCGGCCGACCGGGCTCGGGTTGTATGGAGAACAGTCCGGCAGAGTATGCGTGTCACTCACGACAATGACGTGCAGGGCTTCAACAATTGGCGTGTTCCAGCCTTTCAGCTCCCGTAAATGGTTTTTTCGGGTCACCAGAAGTGGTGCCTTACTGTCTGCCAGCATGAACCGAACCCGCTCTTGCGGATAGTCCGGGTCGATCGGCACATAGGCGCCACCGGCCTTGAGAACACCCAAAATGCTGACAATCATCCAGGGGCCGCGGTCCAGATAAAGCGCAATCAGGGTGTCAGCCTGTAAAGTTTCACCTGATGCCGTATCGAAACGCTGCCTGATCGCATGTGCCAGCCGATTGGCCCGGGCATTCAGATCCCGGTAGGTGAGCGCTTCTTCCTCAAATACAATTGCGATGGCGTCTGGCGTACACTCGGCCTGTTTCTCGAACAATGCGGCCAGTGTCTGATCTTTGGGACAGTCTTTCTGCGTTTGGTTCCAGGTGCAGACAATCTGGTCGTATTCTTCTCGAGGAAGGAACCTGAAGTTCGATATTGCCCGTTCCGGTGAAGCGGCGACCTCAGAGAGCATGTTCTTCAGGTGTACTGCATAGCGGGTCATCCGTGTGCGCGTGAACAGGCTGGTGGCAAACTCGATACGTCCCTGTATTTTTTCTCCGCTGGCGTCCATGAAGACACTCAGGTCAAACAGAGCCCTTTTGAAGGTCTCTGTCAGGGAAACGGGTTCCAGTCCGTCGATCTGTTCTCCGGGGAAACTTTGAAGGCTGAAACTGTGTTGGAAGACGGGATGCCTGCTTTGGTCACGCTCGACTTCGAGGGTGCTCACAAGCAGCTCGAACGGGATGTCCTGAAACTGTTGGGCTTCGCTCAGTCGTTTCCGGACTGTTTCCAGAAAATCGAAAAACGGCTGATGCGGATCCACTTGCACCCTGAGGGGCAATGCATTCACGAAAAAGCCGATCAAGTCATCCACTTGAGGGTAGTGCCTGTTCGCCGTACCCCATCCCAGAACAAGATCGTTTTGGCGGCTGTAGCGGCTTAGAAGAATGGCGTAAACGCACCACAGAAGGGTATTGAGACTGACATTGCGGGCACTGGCCAAAGACCGGAGCCGGTTCGACAAGTCCGCGCCCAACGTAAAGGTCACAACGTCGCCCTGATAGTCGAACAAGGCAGGGCGCGGGTGGTCAGTCGGGAAGTTGAGTACCTCATGGCCGGCCAAACGCTCGCTCCAATACCCAAGCTGCCTCTTGAGGCGATCACCTGACATGTAGCCGCGTTGCCAGACGGCAAAGTCCTTGTACTGGATTGTCAGCTCGGGCAGGTCCAGCGGCGCATCTTCGACAAGGTGCCGGTAATGAGCGGCGAGTTCACGGGACAGGATTTGGGCCGACCAGCCGTCAAAGGCCACGTGATGCACCACGATCAGCAGAAAGGCCTGATCACCCGCCGTGAAGATATCCGCGCGGATGGGCGGTTCGTTTTCAAGATCGAAGGTCTTGTGGAGTGCGTTTTGCAGTGCGTTCGGCCAGGCGGTTTCAGCGATACGGTGCTCCGCAACACCAAAAGCCCGGGTCGAAACCGATTGATACCAGATCCCGTCTCTGTCCTGAACGAAGTGGCTGCGCAGCACCTCGTGACGGGCAACAATGGCGGCCAGGCTCTCCTTCAAGGCCGGACGGTTCACCGAGGCTGCGAGCTTGAACAGTCGCGGAGAGTGATAGGCACTTGCGCCCCCTTCATACTGCTCGATAAACCAGAGGCGCTCTTGCGCAAAAGACAGGGGATATTTCGATACCCCAATCGCTTTTGGGATGCTCAGCTGTGATTGCGACAGGCGGGCCAGCATATGCGCAAGAGCTTCAATCGTCGGGTATTTGAAGATCGCTGCGACTGTCAGTTGGTGGCCAAGGTGCTGGTTGATCCGTGTGACGAGGCGGATCGCCTTGATCGAGTCGCCTCCAATCCGGAAAAAACTGGCATCGGCCTTGATGCGTTCCAATCCCAGGACGTCCGCCCAGATTTCATGCAGCTGGCGTTCCAGATCACTTCGGGGCTCTGTACCAGTGTCTCGGCCGAGGGGTGTATCTGGCTCGGGCAGGGCCCTGCGGTCCAGTTTGCCGCTAGCCGTCAGGGGCAAGGCGTCCAGTTCGACAAACACGTCGGGCACCATGTAGCCGGGAAGTTTCGACAAGAGTGCGGTTCGTAACCGGTTTTCCAAGTCAGTGGCTTTTTGAATGGTTTTCGAGCGGACATAGTATGCGGCCAGAAACAGATCCCGCCCGTTGCCACGACGGCGCTTTGCCAAAACCGCAGCCTGAGCGACGGGATCCTGAGACGTCAGAACCTGTTCGATCTCACCCAGCTCAATGCGGTTGCCGCGGATCTTCACCTGGAAGTCGGCGCGGCCCAGAAACTCAAGTGTGCCGTCTGCCTGCCACCGGGCAAGGTCACCCGTCCGGTACAGTCTGCTTCCGGAACTTGTAAACGGGTTGGCGGTGTACCGGTCTGCCGTCAAACCGGGGCGCCCGAGATAGCCGCGTGAAACCTGGTCGCCGCCGATCAGGAGTAGCCCGGTGACGCCCACCGGAACCGGGTTCAGCTGCCCGTCGGCGACGTAGGCTTGTGTGTTCCAGACCGGGGAACCGATCGGCAGGACAGCTTCATTTCCTGTTGTGTGATAGGCTGTCACATCGATTGTGGTCTCCGTCGGGCCATAGAGATTGTGCAAGGCAATGGAACGCCCTTGTGCCTTGACGGACCGGTGGAACCGGCGGTTGTGTTGCGGTTGCAACGCCTCGCCGCTGGTGAAGACTGCGCGCAGTGACCGCAGGCTTCCCGTCATCTCGCCGCTTTCCAGACCGTCGAGATATGCCTCGAACAGGCTTGGAACAAAATGCAGAATGCTGACGCCGTGATTTTCAATTGCGTCAGCCAGAAGCCGCATATCCCGGTGGGCGTTCGGGGGAAGAATGGCAACCCGTGCACCGTGGAAGGCCCACCACAAGAGTTCCCAGACCGAAACATCGAATGTGTAAGGTGTCTTTTGGAGAAGAACGTCGTTCGCGCCAAGCGGAACATCGGACTGCATCCAGGCAAGACGGTTTTGCAGTTGCGCTTGACTCACCATCACGCCCTTGGGCTGGCCGGTGGTCCCGGATGTGTAGATCACATAGGCAAGGTTCTGCGGGCCGCTGACCGGTTCCGGCGTGTCCGAAGGACAGCTGACGCACATCCCGTCATCATCGACGGCGAGGATTTTCAATGAACCGGCCTTCGCTGCCGGTATACCTTCGAGTTGCGCGACATGCCGTTGCTGGGTGAGCAGCAATTGCGCCTGACAGTCTTCCAGCATGAACCGGACGCGCTCTTGCGGACAGTCCGGATCGATCGGCAGATAGGCTCCGCCCGCCTTCAATGCACCGATGATGCTGACGATCATCTCCGGACTGCGGTCCAGACAGAGGGCGACCAGCGTATCGGCGCCAAACGGTGCTCCGGTAGAGGCCTCGAATTGGCGGCGGATGGCATGCGCCAGCCGGTTGGCCCGCGCGTTCAGTTCGCTGTAGCTGATTGCCTCTTCGCAATATTCAAGGGCGATACTATCGGGTGTGCGTCCGACTTGCGTTTCGAACAGCTCCGTCAGTGTCCGGTCTGCAGGATAGTCCGCTTCGGTCCGGTTCCAGTGCGTAACTACGGTTTCATGTTCCTCACCGCCCATCACTTCGAAGGTCTCGCAGGTGCGGGTTGGGTCGGCCCATGCCTTCATGGCCAATCTTTCGAAATAGAAGGCCAGGGGCTCAAGCGTGTCCAGTCGCGTGCCGAATTGGGCGATGGCGAAGTCCCAGGATTGCGCCTGCCGGGAAACAATCAGAAGGGTATCGCACTCCTGAACAAGGTAGCGCCCTTGGCCGTTCAAGACATTGTCGATGAAATCCGGTGTTCCGGCCTCATCAAGAATGAAGCCCAGCTGGATGGTATTTTGCTTTGCATAGAGCTTCTTCTTGAGATCGAGTAGCTGGAAAGCTGGCTCGTCCGGTTTGTTTGTCAGGCGTGACAACAGCGTGTCAAAACGATCCGTTCCGGAAATCTCGGTCGGGGCCAGCGCCGAACTGTTCCCGTCGAAACGGACAAGGACCGGGGATGACAGCCCCAACATCCGAAATCCGAAAAGAAGCCATGCAGCCTGAAACAGGATCGCTGTATCATGGCAAGGAAGCGCAAGGTCTCGTGTCACGGGAACAAGTTCAATATGCCCCCGATCCACTTTCGGTGGGGTTTCGCCCTTCAGAAAGGAAAGTTTTGTTGCTTCAAGAGGCGAAAGGCATTCTGCGTTCGGAAGGGAGCTGAGGTTCGGGCCGGTCGAAGACGCCGCCTGGTTTGCCAGATCCGGCAAGAACGTAATGTCCTGTTTTCGGCTGGTGTAGCCATAGCCTTGCATCCTTGCGACGAGATCCGGGCTGAAATCGCGCACCGTTGCCTCGTCCCATCGGTAGGCAAGCGCGGGTTCGATCGTGGTATGCGTCAGAAAGCCGGGATCGAATGGCGGCTCCTCACTTTCGGACAGGATGTCCAGTTCATGCGATTGAGCATAGGGGTCGAGAGGCGCTTCGGGTTCCTCCAGCGCAAGCCATTTACAAAGATTTCGAACGCACCGCTGTGTATTCAAAACAAGGTCTTCGTAGTAAACGGTGTGTACTTTCGGTGCCGAAAGACGTTCCAGAAACCTGTCGATGTTGAGATTGGAACGGCTCCAGACATACTCGGCGATGGCTTCCGGAGTGTCGTCCTGCAGTTTTTCCCGTATTGCGGCGTAGACTGAAGTGAGGCCGGTGCGGGTCAGGGATTCAACGACTGCCGCAGGATGGCGCCTCAAGACCAGAAAGCGGGGGCTGTCCACCAAGGATGGAATGGATTCCAACCGTTCCGGCGATAGGCTGTAACCGGCGGTCTTGTCGATGATGTAGCGCGTACCGGCCTGTTCACTCAGATACTGATAACACTCCGATATGGTCGTGCCGTGATTGAATGCTGGGGGCGGCAGGTTTTTTGTGCCGGTTCCAGCAAGGGTTGCAACGGCATGATCGAAGCCTTGCAACAAGGAAGGGTGATCCTTGTAGTAGGCCTTCCGTTCGCCCAAATCCCGAAACCCTGCCAGATGCAGCTCAACGGGGGCAGAAATCTCGCGATGATTGCCGAGCAAGCGTACAAGCAGGGTAGAACCGGATCTTGGGGCTGAAAGGATAAAAATCCAGCTGCTCTTGTCCATGACACGCACCTCTCTGACGTTTCGGACCTCAAGCAGATACATGCGCATGCAATATTGCATACATTAGTATACAATATTACCGGGAGATGTTCATATCATTAAGGTGAAGTGATGCGCGCATGTGGTCTTTGAGGCGGCAACCGCTGCAGGGGAAAAGCCGCCGGTTCAGAAACCGTTTGCCTCCGGGTCGATGCGGAAAGGTTTATGCTCCCCGAACCGCTGTTTCCGGGCTGTAAGCCGGGGGGCAAGACCCGGCAGGAATGTGATGGCGGGTTGAGGCCAAGCTTGGATAGGGCAATCAAACCAAACACCCGCTCTCCCGTGTGGATGGTGCGCAAACCCTGCGCATGTGCTGTTTTTCTTAGAGGGAGGCGAACCAATTGGCTGTTGCCGCGCACTAACAGGTGAAATCGGTGCGGCATGCAAGTGTCCGTGCCGCAGATCCATGGTGCAGCAGAGAGCCTTGATATGTCGAAAAGCGGTCAGAAATTCGTCGCGCGCAACCGGGCGCCGCGGGTACAGATCGAATATGACGTTGAGCTGTATGGCGCGGAAAAGAAGGTGGAACTTCCCTTCGTCGTTGGTGTGATGGCTGATCTGTCCGGGGCACCGTCTGAAAAGCTGCCAGCGATCGCGGATCGCAAGTTTCTGGAAATCGATGTCGATAATTTCGATGAGCGCATGAAGGCAATGCGCCCGCGGGCAGCATTTACCGTCGAAAACACCTTGACGGGCAATGGCAATCTCGCGGTCGATCTGGAATTCGGGAGCATTGAGGACTTCGCGCCTGCTGCGATCGCCAGGAAGGTTGCCCCCTTGAAAGCCCTGCTGGAAGCCCGAACACAGCTTGCGCATCTTGTCACCTATATGGACGGCAAGACCGGGGCTGAAGAGCTTATTGCCAAGGTGATTGCAGATCCTGCGGTACTGGCCGGCCTCACTGGTCCGAAGGACCAATCGCCGGACCAGTCAAGCGATGATCGCGATGCAAGTCAGGCCGAAGTCCTTGAAAGCTTGCGCAAGACTGCTCCGGACGATGCTGCGCCGCACAGTGGGTCTGATGTCGAGACGGTTTTTGCGCCGCTGCGAAAAGAAGGTGTGGGTATCGGGGATGAGGCTCCGGACGGTGTTGGGCCTGTCCTCAGCTCTTTGCGTGATATGGCTGTCTTGGATGAAGGCCCCGGCGCCGCTTCAGAACGGCATGGCTTTGTACCTGATAACAGTGCGTGGAATGAAGCGAATGCGCTTTCAGAAGCCGAAGGAGATGACTTCTCTCTCGATGAATTTGCTGCGGCAAGTGATGCCGGGGATGAGCATTTCGATCCGGACGGCCTCATTGAAGAGACCGGCGCTGTTAAGGAAGTGCTTGATGGCCTTGAAGGCCACGAAATTGGAGAAGTTGAAGGCTCTGTTGAACCTGATGTTGCAGAATTTGATCTGGATGCGGACATCGATCTTGAGGCGCTTTTAGGCGAGACCGGCACAGGGCCGGACGGGCTTGAGGTCCATGAGGGCGGCGAAGCCGATGAAGATGTTGATCTTGACCTGTCCGGCTTCGATGAGGATTTGGATCCAGCTGCCGAGGAGAGCAGTCTTCCGGATTTCGATATGGATCCAACCGAGTCCGGCGAGGCCGAAGACGGTCCCGATGATTTGGACGATCTGGCGGCGCTGGAGGAAGATCGTCCGCAAGAACCGGACCCGTTCGGGAAGCTGACCGTGGAGCGGCCCGGGGATCTCGATGCGCCGCGCACAAAATTCCGGATCGCTCTTCTCGGTGACTTTTCCGGACGTGCCAGCCGCGGCGAGCTTGAAATCGGAGATGCGCTTGCAGCGCGCAAACCGGTCAAGTTCGATGTCGATACGCTTGACGATGTGATCGGGCGCTTTTCAACCACTCTGGTTTTGCCTCTTGGTGATGGCGGCACCGGTGTGGAAGTTGCGCTCTCCGGCATTGATGATCTGCATCCGGATGAGCTGTTTGAAAACGTGCCGGTCTTTGATGAGCTTGCAAGCATGCGGGATCGTGTTGCCCGTGGAGACAAGCAAGCCATTGCAGACTTGCGGGACTGGGCGTCGTCGTCAGAGGCGGGAAGCCACAAGAGGAAAAGGGCGAAAGGCGCGCAGGTTCCGGCCGGCTGCAAACTCAGCGACTTTCAAAACCTGATCGGCGATATCAAGGGCACCATGGCGCAACCGAGCCCGGCCTCGGAGTTGATCGGGCATATCGTTGCACCTCACATTGAAGCGGCTCCCGATCCGGATGTGGATGAGCTCCTCGCTGTTCTCGACGTTGCCCTGTCGGATGCCATGCGGACGATCCTGCATCATCCGGACTTTCAGGCGGTTGAATCCACCTGGCGCTCGCTCGAATTTCTGGCCCGGCGTGTCGAAACCGGAGCCCGGTTGGAGATCGTCCTGTATGATGTTTCCGCAGAAGAGTGGGCGGCAGATCTCGCAGCCCAGGAGGAATTGTCGGAAAGCGGCCTGTTTCGGATGCTTGCCGAAGAGCCCCGTCTGGACGACGCGCAGGGGCCGTTGTCAGCGGTCTTTGGGCTTTACACTCTGGAAGAAACGCCACCGCATGCGGAGCTGATGGCCCGTATGGCGAAGATTGCGGCCTGGATGAATGCGTCGTTTGTTGCTGCCGTGTCCCCGCAGTTTCTGGAAACGCGCAAGGAAGACAGGCATCCTCTGGTCGCCAGAACCTGGGACGCTTTGCGCGCGCTTCCCGAAGCCGCCCACGCGGGATTGATAGCGCCACGGTTTCTTCTTCGGCTGCCTTATGGACGCAAGACGGACCCTGTAGAGCCGTTCGACTTCGAGGAATTCACCTTGCGCAGTGGTTTGAAGGGAATGCTTTGGGCAAACCCTGTAATTCTGTCGGCCGTTCTCATGGCCGAGACGGCTTCGCGGGGCGGCAAGACCATGCGTCTTGGCGAGATCATGTCGATCGGGGACATTCCGCTTCACACCATGACCGATCAGTACGGCGACCAGATCGCGTTGCCCTGTACCGAACGTTTGCTGAATACCAGGACAATGGCCGATGTGGTCACCCGCGGTTTCATGTCGGTGTTGTCGATCAAGGGCCGTAATGAAGTGCGTCAGGGGTCTTTTCAGGCGCTCGGGGCAGGCGCATTGGCCGGGCCATGGGAGCTTGCGCCCGGCGCTGGCACCACAGCAGCCGGAAGCGCGTCCGTGACTCTGGGAAGTGCATCCGGCGCGGCCGGGGCAACCAGCGTATCACCGGAAACTTCAAAGCCGAAGGATACCTCGTCGAGCAGCGCTGATGCGGCTGATCTCGATGGTCCGGGAGACGGCGATGATGGTGATCTGGATGCACTTTTGTCCGGTCTTGGCGATGATGCCGACGGTGATGAGGGTAGCGGAGACGCTGACGATCTGGACGCGCTTCTGTCCGGTTTTGGCGATGACGCGGAGGGCAATGATGACAGCGGAGGCGATGATGATCTCGATCCGGAACTTGCCGCCCTTTTGGAGGATTTGTGATGAGCAGAGAAACCTCGATGACCGCCCCGCAACGGGATCTTCCGCAAGAGCCCTCAGGTGGCGCGGCGGCTCCTGCGGCAGACGGGGACCTGATCATGGCCCAGGTCGACAAGGCCTACTGGCTTCTGGAGGGAGAGGTGCATTTATATGCCATGCTTGCGGGCAAAAAGCCTTACCCGACGCCGGTCCGCTGCGTGCAGTTTGCATCCATGGCGCAGCTCGCCGCAGCGCTTCCGGAAGAGGGTGGTGTGGGCGCGTTGTGGAGCATCAATCCGGCGATCGCCGACCGGTTGCGGCGGGACAATGAACTGATCATCTCCAACGCCCCTGACCACAACTGACCACGCCCGGCGTCAAGGATTACGCATGTCGAAAGAAACCATCCTCGAAGGCAGGCCAGTTCGCGTCGAGCTTCCCAGCAAGATAAAGGGATGGCTCATGCGGGCCCAGGTCGATGACGGCCTGAGCCAGATCACCGAAACGACCATCGAGTTCATGTCCCCCGATCTCGACCTTGACCTTCAGAAGGTCATGGGCGAACGGTTCCGGCTCGAGATCGATGCGCCCAAGGACAAGGTCCGTTATTTTCAGGGGCGTTGTGTGGCCGCCGAGTTTCTGGGATCGCATGCGGGCAGGGGCTATTACCGCGCCAATGTGCGGCCCTGGCTCTGGTTCCTGACATGCACGTCGAACTGCCGGATTTTCCAGGACAAGTCCGTCATTGATGTGATCAAGGACATTTTTAAAGACCACGGCTTTCCGGATTTCAAGGACAGGACAAAGCACACATACAAGAAGCGGACCTATTGTGTTCAGTACAGGGAAACGGATTTCGCCTTCATCTCCCGATTGATGGAAGAGGAGGGGATCTATTATTTCTTTGAACACGACAAAACCAAGGAAACACTGATCCTTGCCGACGACGCAAGCCCGCACAAGTCCATCGAGGATCATGCGGACATCGACTATTTCATGCGGGAGAGCACTTACCGGCGCCGTCAGGACCATGTCTTCGAATGGCGCGGCACCGAGCGGATCCGGACCGGCAAGGTCACGCTTCAGGACTATGATTTTGAAAAGCCGAAATCGGATCTGAAGACCAGCAAGGCACTGCCGCACGGGAAACATGCCTATAAATCCTACGAGGTCTACGACTATCCCGGCGGGCACGGCGACAGTCAGACCGGCGAGCATCTGGCCAAGGTCCTGGTGGAAGGGTTTGCGGCGCAGACCCACCGCACGCAAGGCGCGTGCAACGTGCGGCAGATGGCCGTTGGCGGCAAATTCAAGCTCAAAGAGCATCCAAGAAAAACGGAAAATGACGAGTATCTGGTGGTGTCGGCCCGCCATCAGCTCCAGATCGATGCCGATGTTCTGGATCAGGAATACGTGCAGAACATTCTGGGTACTGAACTCGATTTTGATGCCGCCAGCAGCACAGACATGTATCGCTGCACCTTCGAGGCCCAGCCGATCAAGATCGCCTTTCGCGCGCCCCCGGTTACACCCCGTCCGCAGCACCCCGGTGTCCAGACCGCGATTGTGGTCGGCAAGAAAGGGGAGGAGATCTGGACCGATGAATACGGCCGCGTGAAGGTCCAGTTCCACTGGGACCGGGAAGGACGCCGCAACGAAATGTCCTCGTGCTGGATCCGAACGGCGGTTCCATGGAGCGGAAAGGGCTGGGGCATGATCAGCGTGCCGCGCATTGGCCAGGAAGTGGTGATCCAGTTCGAGGACGGCGACCTCGATCGTCCGATCGTGACCGGTATGATCTACAACGGTGACGCGAGGGTTCCCTATCCGTTGCCCGCAAACCAGACCCGGAGCGGGATGAAGTCGCAAAGTTCCAAAGGCGGTAACGGTTTCAATGAACTCGTGTTCGAAGACAAGAAGGACGCGGAGTTCGTGCGGTTTCAGTCCGAGCGCGATTTCGAGCAAATCATCAAGAACAATGCGGAAATCACTGTCGGGCTGGAACACAAGAGCGGCGGCACATTCAGGCAAACCATCCACGGCGACAAGACCGAAACCATCCGCGAGGGCAATCACAGCTTCAGCGTCGCGAAGGGGCAGGAAACCATCGACATCGCCAAACTGCGGCGGACGAAGATCGGCGGTGACGACACCTTGACCGTTCTTCAGGATCAGGCGCTCTCGGTTTCCGGCAAGAAGTCCGACGCAGTCTCCAAGGACTATGACATTGATGTTGGGGGCGCGCTGCAACTGACTGCGGCTTCGAAAATCACGCTGAAATGCGGTGGATCCACGATCGAAATGACACCTTCCAAAGTCACGATTTCGGCTCCGCAGCTGGACTTCAAGGCGAGCGGCATCGCGAAACTGACAGCGAACGGCATGTTGAAGATGGAGGGCAAGGGGCAAGCCACCCTCAAGGGGTCGGGCATGTTGAAACTCGAAGGGGGCGGCATGACCGAAGTGAAGTCCTCCGGTCTGGTGATGGTCAAGGGCGCCCTCACGATGATCAACTGACGGGAGCTGCCATGCCTTCTTCTGATGCCTTTGCGGATCTTGCAAAACTGCCGGCAGTCCCGGCTGCCAGGATTCTTGCGCAAGCCAATGCGGTTTTGCAGACGCCACTTGCGTTGCCGGTCAGCGCGCCGGTCACCGAAGTGCTTGCGGCCCTCGATGAACACTCGGCACTAGTCGATATGCTGATGGTGCTGGCCCACGCCCTTCCAGCGCGCGAAGCGACATGGTTGGCCTGCCTTGCCGCCCGGGACATGGTGCCTGAGGGACAAGCGCTTCCACCGGCGCTGAAAGCCGCCGAACGATGGGTCTATCAGCCCGGTGAAGAGACCCGTGCGGGCGCACGCGCAGCATTGGATGCCGTAAGCAACGAAGACGAAACGGAGCTTTGCGCCATGGCGGCTGCGTTTTCGAACGGCACACTCGGCCCCGGCGAACTGGAAGACTTCGAAGCGCCTCCCGGTGCGGTCGGCACGGCCGTCTTCGGCATGTTGCTGAAGTCGCTGTTTCACGACGACGACAAGGCGGACCGCCAAGGGCAGGTGCTTCTGGCACGCGCACTCGATATTGCGCGCGGCGGCAACGGCAATGTCCCGCCGTCGCCCGTAAAAACCGGCATAAAGGCGAATGAGGAGGGCCTGCAATGACGCTTCCCGCTGCCCGGGTGGGCGACAATCATGTCTGTCCCATGGTCACGGGTGTCATTCCGCATGTGGGCGGGCCAATTGTCATGCCTGTTCCGACCGTCCTGATCGGCAAGATGCCTGCGGCAACGGCAGGGGCCATGGCAGTCTGCGTCGGCCCGCCGGATGTCGTTGCAAAGGGGTCGGCCAAGGTCCTGACCGGGAAAAAGCCGCAGGCCCGCATGGGCGACAGTTGCGCCCATGGCGGAGCAATCGTCATGGGTTGCATGACCGTTCTGGTCGGGGGGTGATTACATGAGGCTTGTTCTGCATTTGCTCAGCTCCGGATCTCTGCCGGGTGGTTTGTCTTGCATCCAGATGCAAGACGGTGCGCTGACCATCGGCCGGGGCGAGGAAAACGATCTTTCTCTGCCTGATCCCGACCGGGTGCTTTCAAAGCGCCATTGCGCGGTGGAAGAACGCAATGGCGACTATGTTTTGATCGACGTCAGCACCAACGGGACATTCCTGAATTATGGTCTGGAGCGGATCGGGGAGTTTCCGGCGCCCCTGAATGATGGCGATGTGATCCTCGTGGGGGCTTACGAGCTCAAGGTGGAGATCTCAGCCGGGCAGAGCCAACAGGTTTCGTTTGATCCCCTGCCACCGGCACAGAACAGCTTGCTTTTGCCTGAACCCGAAGCAGCGGCCGGTCCCCCTGCCGATTTCGGCGATCCTCTCGACGGCAGCAACGAACCCTGGGACCCGTTTCTGGATGACCCTCTGGCGCCTGCGGTTCCGTCTTCGGATCGCGCGATCCGCCATGATCCGGATTTTCTGGATGATCCGCTCGATGTGCCGGAGGCTCCTTCCGACCCGTTTCTGACCGGTGGACCCTTTGCGGACGGCCCATTTGATGTGCCGGGCCCGCGCTCGGTCGCCGACCATAATCCGGCGGTACAGGACCACTTCAAAACGCCCTCTGTGCGCAGACCGTTGATCCCGGATGACTGGGACGACCTTGTTCCGGATGCAAGGCCCGTGATTGAGCGCGCGCCCGAACCGGCACCGGCGTTAAGGCCAACGCCTGCTCCGGCAGCTCCCCCCGAGCCGCACAGAGGTGATTTGCGGGAGGCACCGCATTCTTCTGCAATAGCGTCTGAACCTTTTGCGGGCCAACAGGGCACCAAGGGGAATGACGCGGCGCTTGCATTTCTGGCGGCAGCCGGCGCGGCACACCTGACCATTCCGCCGGAAGAACTGGAAGAAACCATGGCGCGTCTTGGCCGTGTCTTTGCTGCATTGATTTCGGGCATGCGGGAAATCCTGCTCGCGCGCGCCTCGATCAAGAGCGAAATGCGCATGACGAGCACGATGATCAGTTCCGACGGGAACAACCCGTTGAAGTTTTCCGTCAGCCCGCAACACGCGGTTGAGGCAATGATCCGTCCGTCGGTCGCGGGGTATCTGCCGGCCGAATCCGCGGCCGAGGAAGCGCTCAGGGATATCCGGGCGCATGAAATCGCGATGATGTCGGGCATGGAAGCCGCACTCAAGGACTTGCTCCACCGCCTGAGCCCGGACCAGCTCTCCGGCCGGATTGCAAACGGACCGGTCCTGGGATCGTTCCTCGGCGGCAAAAAGGCAAAATACTGGGAAGCCTACGAACAGATGTTCTCTCAAATCGCGAGAGAAACGGAAGACAACTTTCAGTCCACCTTCGGCCGGGAATTCGCACGCGCCTATCAGGACCAAATTCAGAAGCTTTGAAGGACCAGACACATGGCATTCAAATCCGCATATGCGGCCGTCATCGGGCTGCTTGTGCTGACCGGTTGCGTCTCGACCAGCCCGTCGCCGACCACCGTGGACCTTGCGATCACCGGCAGCGCCAACATGAACGGCGGAGCACCTGCCAAGGTCAAGGTCTACTATCTCGCATCGACGGCCGAGTTCGGCTCTGCCGACTTCTTCACGCTGTTCAACACGCCCGAAGCAGCCCTTGGCGGCAGTCTTGTTGCGATGGACGAATTCCAGCTCGCGCCGGGCCGGACGGTCACCGGCATCCGGTCCGTCAACGGAACGCCAACGGCGGTCGGCGTCGTTGCCGCGTTTCGTGACATTGACAATGCCCGGTTCAAATCCGTCCGCAGTCTCAAGCCGAATGCTGCCAACCGGGTTCGTGTAACCGTGTTGGGCAATTCCGTGTCTGTTCAATAAGGCCTGTCCGGGCAGAGGAGTTAAGTGAGCGTGTCCTGGGATAACAAGGTCGTCTGGCAGGAAGGATTGTTCCTGCAGCCACACCATTTTCAGCAGCAAGACCGGTATGTTGAATCTCTGGTCTCCGGGGTGGCGGCGACGGTCGTGCCATATGCCTGGGGCTTGCGGGAACTGACACTCGATGAGGAACTGCTCAAGCTCGGCAAGATAGCGCTGAAAAGTTGTGCGGGCTTCACTCCGGACGGCATAAACTTCAGGATACCGGGCAAGGAAGATCATCCGGTTGCGCTCGACGTTCCGAAAAACGTCAAGAATGCGGTGGTTTATCTGGTGATCCCGATCCGCCGCCAGGCTGCGGTCGAAGTGGATTTGCGCGGTGAACCTCAATCAGCGGCCCGGTATACGGTTGAAGAGATCGAGATCACCGACACGATGGGCCTTGATCGGCGTGCCGTTCAGATGGCGGTCGGCAAACTGAGAATTCAGTTTGCCCTCGACCTGGATGATCTCGACGATCACATGATCATTCCCGTCGCACGGATTATCGAGGTGCGGCAGGACCGGGAGGTCGTCCTTGATCGTGCATTTATCGCCTCATGCACCGATGTTCGCGCCGCGCCGCCGCTACACGGGTTCCTGCGTGAACTGGAGGGCCTGCTTGGCCACCGTGCCGAGGCTCTGGCCGGGCGGCTGAATCAGAGTGGAAGCGCCAAGGGTGTTGCGGAGATTTCCGATTTCCTGCTTCTGATTTCCGTCAACCGGGCCTTGCCGTCGATCCGGCATCTGCTGGCGATTGAAAATGCCCATCCGCATGCTGTCTACCAGACGCTTGTGAGCCTGGCTGGTGAGCTGGCGACCTTCATGACGCCCGAAAAGCTCTCGCCGCAATTCCCCGACTATTGCCATGGCGATCTGACCAATCTGTTTCAGCCCCTGTTCCGGACGCTGCGCCAGATGTTGAGCTCGGTTCTGGAGCAGAATGCGGTTTCGATTCCCATAGAACCGCGCAAATATGGCGTGTCGGTCGCGATGATCAGCGACAAGCGCCTGCTGTCCTCGTCAACCTTTGTGCTGGCAACCAAAGCGGCGGTTCCGGCCGAAAGTGTGCGCCGTCATTTCCCGACACAGGCGAAGATGGGGCCGGTCGAAGAGATCCGGCAGCTGGTCAACTCGGCTCTGCCCGGGATTGGCCTGCGTCCTCTGCCGGTCGCTCCCCGTCAGGTCCCGTACCACGCGGACGTGGTTTATTTCGAGCTCGACACCGGCAGCCCCTACTGGAAGCAGCTGACCACTTCCGGCGGTCTTGCAGTCCATGTTTCGGGTGAGTTTCCCGACCTTGAAATGGAGTTATGGGCAATCCGCTGAGAGCCCGGCCCAGGAGCGAGCCATGAACCGCGACGATCCTTTTGCAGAGCCGTTTGATACGGAAAAAACCGTCATCCGCCCCAATCCGGGCGGCCGCCGGTCAGCCATGCCCCCGGCGATGCCCCCACCGCCCGGAGCTCAATCCGGACATGCGCCCGGCGGTCCTGTGCCGCCACAACATCCGGGACCGGCTGCCGCGTCCGGCAATCCCGGGCCGGGCGCACCGGCTCCGGCCGCAGCCCCCCCGGCGCATATCCGCCAAGGCGGCGCGGTACCGTTAAGTTCGGCCAACACAGGCATGAACCCGCTCAATGCGGCCGCTTCGCCGCTGTTTTCCCTCGTTGCGCGGATCCGCAACCGGGCACAGCATGCCGACCCGGCGGCCTTGCGTGAAAGCGTTGTCGCGGAGATCAGGGCCTTTGGCACCGCCGCGCAGCATGCGGCCATCCCGGTGCAAACTGTCCGGATAGCGCGGTACGCCATCTGCGCCACCATTGATGATGTCGTGCTCAATACGCCCTGGGGCGGGAACAGCATCTGGACGCAGCAAAGCATGGTCGGCACGTTTCACAAGGAAACCTACGGCGGCGACAGGCTTTACGACATCCTGTCACGGCTTGAAAAGTCACCGGCCGAGAACAGGGATCTGCTTGAATTTCTCTATGTTTGCCTGAGCCTCGGTTTTGAGGGGCGCTTGCGCGTGGCGGACCGGGGTTCTGAAAAACACTTTTCTATCCGCGAGGGGTTGGTGCGCCTCATCCGGACTTACCGGGGGCCGGCCGATCCGTCCCTGTCTCCGCATTGGAAAGGGACAGATATCGGGCAGCAGGTTCGTTCCATATGGACGCCCGTCTGGATTTACGGAGGTGCGGCGCTGGCTGGCATGTCCCTCGTTTTCTTCACACTATCCGTTCTTCTGAGCGCAGACACACGCCAGTTGAGCACCAAGATTGCGGCCCTCGATTTTCAGGGACCCATCACCCTTGACCGGCCAGCACCTCCGCCGCCACCGCCGCCGCCTGCACCCGAAGAGGTGAAGACGATTGAGGCCGTGTCTTCGTTTCTTGAGCCTGAAATCAGGGCCGGTTTGGTGAGTGTGGCGACCGAGGGCAACACGTTGACTGTGCAAATCGCGGGCGAAGCCATGTTCGCCTCTGCGTCCGATCAGCTCGCGGGCGCCTATGAGGGCATCGTCGACCGGGTGGCACGTGCCCTGAACGACGAGGCTGGCCGGATCATTGTGGCCGGTCATTCCGATAATGTGCCGATCAATACCGCCCGGTTTCCCTCCAACCTTCAGCTCTCTCTGGCGCGGGCGAAGGCTGTTATGGCACGCATTTCGAGCACACTTGCAGATCCGGCACGCATCAGTGCGGAAGGCCGCGCCGACAAGGAGCCGATTGCCTCCAATGATACGCCGGAAGGCAGGGCCCGGAACCGCCGCATCGAAGTCATTCTAGTCAAGGCAGGTTGAACCGTGTTGCGCAAATTCCAGTCACAAGCCGGGAATCCGATCTTACTCCTGACCCTGTTCAGTCTGGTTCTGGGGGCGACGCTGTTCTATCTCGGCCCGCTTCTGGCCGTTGGAAGCCTGCGTCCCTTTGATCCGCTGTCCAACCGGTTGATCGCGGTGGGAGCTATTGCTGCGGCAACCGTCATCACCATTTTGCTCATCCTCCTGCGCCGCCACCGGCGGGAGCGTGAGTTGACAGAAACGATCACGGCACAACCGGCGGCAAAAGACCGGACCGGTGAAACGGTTACCGCCGAACTTGCAGAACTGCGCAAGCGCATGACCGAAGCGCTCGGGGTCTTGCGCCACAAGGGCTTGCGTGGACGCCTCGGCATGCGCCACCTTTATCAGCTTCCCTGGTACATCATCATCGGGCCACCGGGTGCGGGCAAGACGACCGCGATTGTCAATTCCGGCTTGCATTTTCCGCTGGCGGATCGCATGGGCAAGAACGCCATCAAAGGTGTCGGCGGCACCCGGAACTGTGACTGGTGGTTTACCGACGAAGCGGTTTTGCTGGACACGGCCGGGCGCTACACCACTCAGGACAGCAACCGCGACGCCGATGCCGGAGCATGGTCCGGCTTTCTGGACATGCTCAAGAAACATCGGCGCAGACAACCGGTCAACGGCGCGATCATTGCCATCAGCCTCTCTGATCTCTCCGTGCAGGACGAGGAAACGCGCCGTGATCATGCCACGGCCATCCGCACGCGGCTGCACGAATTGCGGGAACGGCTCGGGCTCAGGTTTCCGGTCTATATCCTGTTCACGAAAGCGGATCTGATCGCCGGGTTTCAGCAGTTTTTCGACAATCTCGGAGCCGTGGAGCGTGAACAGGTCTGGGGGGTTACGTTTCCCCACGACCGGAAAGAGCAAGCCGCAGCGCCGATGGAGAGCTTCAACAACGAGTTTGATGTTCTGCTCGCGCAGCTTTCCAATCTTGGTCTTGAGCGGATGCAGGCGGAGACAGACTATCAGCGCCGCAGCCTGATTGCCGGCTTTCCGGCCCAGATGGCCTCCTTGCGGGATGTCGCGGGTGCGTTCCTGACAGATATCTTCCGGGAAAGCCGGTACGAGGATAACCAGCTTCTGCGCGGGGTCTATTTCACGTCCGGGACCCAGGAAGGCACGCCGATCGACCGCTTGATGACGGGCATGTCGCAAACCTTCGGGATTGGCCGGCAAGCGATCGGGTCAGGACAGGGCAGGGGCCGCAGTTATTTTCTGACGCGCCTGATGAACGGTGTGATCTTCCGCGAAGCCGGGCTGGTCTCTGCCGACGACAAGCTGGAGCGCCGCCACCGCTGGGTCAGGCGTGGTCTTGCTGCGGCCTGCGTGATCAGCCTGATCGGGTCGGTGACCCTGTGGGGCAGCAGCTTTTTGGGCAACCGGGACCTGATCGCCGCGGCGGGCAACCAACTGAACACGTTTGAACTGCTTTCAAGGGAGATCCCCCGCAGTCCGATTGCGGATGCAGACTTGCCACCGGTTGTCCCGGCCTTGAACAGGCTTCGTGATCTGCCGGGCAATCCGGCTGCCAGCGATCCAAAGGTGCCGGTCAAACTCACCTTTGGTCTTTATCAGGGGGATGCCATCGGCACTGAATCGGCGCAGGCCTATCGCGGCGCCCTCAATGCGATGCTGCTGCCGCGGCTTTTGTTCCGGCTTGAGGACCAGATCCAGAACAACATGAACAACAAGGAGTTTCTGTTCGAGGCCTTGAAGGTCTATCTCATGCTGGGTCTGCAAGGTCCGATGGACGCCCGAACCGTTGAACATTGGATGCGCGCCGACTGGGCCCTGTCATTCCCGGAGGATGATACCTTGCGGGCAGATCTCGCAGGCCATCTCGAGGAGCTTGTCAATCAGCCGATGCGCGAGATTGCGCTGAATGGTCCGCTTCTGGATCAGGTGCGCGCCTTGCTGGCGGAAACACCGCTCGCCGAGCGGATTTATCAGGGCATCGTCAAGGCCCCGGGCGCTCGTGCTCTCCAGCCGTTCCTGATCACGACTGCAGGTGGTCCGGCTGTTTCGCGGGTGATGCTGCGCGCTTCGGGGCAACCGCTGAGTGCGGGTATTGACGGGGTCTATACCCATGACGGGTTTCATGACTACTTCCTGCCGCAACTTCGCACAGTGGAAGACCGTGTCAGGTTTCAGAACCTGGTATTGGGGCCGCGGGCCGTCGATGTGAACCCGCAGGTCCTCGAGCGGCTGGAACGTGATGTGCTCGCTCTCTACGAGAACGATTTCGTAACGCAGTACGATGAACTGCTCGGCGATGTCGACATCATCCCGATGGAAGGGCCGGGGCAGGCCGCGCAGGTGGTGAATGTCTTGTCCGGCCCGGCGTCGCCGATACGGAACATACTTGAATTGGTTGCGAGGGAAACCAGACTGACAGTCTTGCCCGGACAGCAGCAGGTCGCACAAAATGCGTCTTCTGCGGCTGCGGATTTGGCGCGCAGCGAGGTGATCTCTTCACTTGATGCTCAGGAGCAGGCGGTATTTGACGCCCTCAGCTCCGCTGTCAGTGGCGGTGGCGGCACCGCAGAACCTGAGCGCCCTGGCAGGTTTGTCGAAGAGCGGTTTGCAGCCCTTCATGACGCTGTTGATGGAATTGATGGGACGACCTCCCGGATGGACGACGTTTTGCAGCGCATGACCCGCGTGTTTGATGCGCTGAACCGGATTTCGCTCGGGCAGAATTCCGGATCGGGGATTGCCGGACAAGGACAGACTGCCGTTCAGGAGCTTCAGGTCACACTCACACAGCTTCCCAATCCCTTGCAGCGCTGGGCCGCGCAAGTGGTGGCGGCCTCTTCAGGTGCGGCTGCCGGCGGTGTGCGTTCGGAACTCAATGCCAAGTGGAAGGCGGACGTGCTTCCCTTTTGCAAACGTGCTCTGAAGGACCGTTACCCGTTTGTTCGGCAAGCGAAGGCGGATGTCGCCTTGCAGGATTTCGGACGGCTGTTTGCGCCGGACGGCCTGATCGACAGCTTTTTCAAGAACAACCTTGCGCGGTTTGTCGATACATCCACCAATCCCTGGCGGGCCAAACGGGTGAACGGAGCGGATATCGGGATTTCCAATGCTGTCATCGCCCAGTTCCAGAAGGCCTCGGAGATCCGGGACAGCTTTTTTCTGTCACCGGGCTTGCCGTCCATCACCTTTGACATCAAGCCGGTTGCGCTTGATCCGAATGTCGAACAGGCAATCCTGGAAATCGAGGGTCAGCCGGTCACGTATGCCCATGGACCGCCGGAAGTAACGCCTCTGACCTGGCCGGGACAAAACAGCGGACGGACACGCGTTGCCTTCACGCCCGCCCGGCTGGATGTCAACAACAGCATTCAACGGGAGGGACCCTGGTCCTTGTTCCGGTTGCTCGATACGGCCGAGGTGCGCCGCACAAACGTGTCGGATCGCAACCGCGTGATCTTCAATCTGGGGGGGCGGATTGCAATCTATCAGTTGCGCACGGGTTCGGCACTGAATCCCTTCACCAACGCTGCCCTCAACAGTTTTACCTGCCCGGGGTCGCTTTGATGCCATCCCGGACGTGGATTGGCTGGTATGGCAAACTGCCGTTTCTCGGTGACTTTACCCGCTCTGGCCTTTCACCGCGTTTCATAGCGGCGTGGGACGGCTGGATGCAGGATCTTTTCTGCGCGGGCCGCTTGGCGCTGGGCGCACGGTGGCAGGCCTGTTATCTGACTGCGCCGATCTGGCGGTTTGCGCTTCCGGGCGGGGTCTGCGGTCCGGAACCGGTGGCAGGCATTGTCATGCCCAGTGTCGATCGTGTCGGGCGGATGTTTCCGCTTTGTCTTGTCTTTGAAACACCACTTTGTTCAACTTTTGTTCTTAGTGCATTGGCTCCGGTTTTTGAGGGCCTGGAGCAGGCCGCACTGGATGCGCTTGAGGATGGTGCCACGTTGACATGGCTGGAAAACACACTGGCCGGAGTGTCCGGTCAGATCTCTGTTTTGGAAACTCCCGGTCTTCTTTCCGATTTTGCCAGCGTGCCGGGTGATCCTGAGGCGAGGCTGCCTGCGCGGTCTGCGGCCAGTGAACCATTCAGCTACTGGACGAGCACCCATGAGGGCAGGACCCGCCAGATAACGGCTGCCAGAATGCCGTCGGGTCCGGAATTGGCCAACGCATTTTTCGACAAGGATGCTCCGGTCTGGAGCACAACCGACCAGATTCTTCAGAGATACCGAAATGACGCAATCCGAAAGTGTTGACCAAAGGCGTTTTGGCGCGCTGACCCATATCGGGCATGTGCGGCAGGTGAATGAGGATTCCATCCTCTGCCGCCCGGATCTCGGGCTGTGGGTGGTGGCCGACGGTATGGGGGGACATGCGGGCGGTGATTTTGCCAGCCGGACCGTAGTCGCTGCCCTTGACCGGTTGCCGCGGGATCTGGAACCGTCCGATGTGATGCGTGAGGCTAGAAAGGCGCTGCAAGAGGCTCACGAGAGCATCCAGTCTGAAGCGGCCAGACGGCAATCGGGCGTCATCGGGTCGACCGTGGTCCTGGTGGTTTTGTCTGAACAGCATTTCATGTGCCTTTGGGCTGGCGACAGCCGCCTCTATCGTCTGCGGAACGGTGTTCTGGAGATGATCAGCTTAGACCATTCCATCGTCGGCGAGTTTGTCGAACAAGGCTATATCACCTGGGATCAGGCGAAAAACTATCCGAACTCCAACCAGATCACCCGCGCGGTCGGCGTCGGCGACATGCTTGAAATCGACAAGCGCCGGGGAGACATCCGGCAAGGGGACCGGTTCCTGCTCTGCAGTGACGGATTGAGCGAATATCTGACCAGTGCCGAGCTTCAGGCCCATCTTGAAAATGGAGATGTCGAGCAGGTTCCGGACCGGCTCTTGTCGATTGCACTGGAAGGCGGCGGCGCGGACAACATCTCGATCATTGCAATCGAGGTGTGACCCATGCCCTGTTTCTGCACTGTTCCGGCGGACACTCTCCGAAACCGCTTCATTCCCGGCATCATGCCGATCTTTCCGGTGCCGCCCGCACTCAGACTGGCGGCGGCAATTCCGGCCCTTGAAGAGCGCCTCGACATGCAGATCGAGACAGGCATGAACCCGGTGGTCTTGCCTAACCTGGATTTCGGCGGCGGCCCGATGATCCAGATGGCGATGACGCTGTCGATGATGGCGGGAAATTTCACCCTTGATGATATTCCGCAATTGCAGGCCGAACTGGAACAGGTCTCCAACAGCATCGTGAGCAATGTCTGGCCTCGGCTCGGCTGGCTCACACAGCTGAAACTCCAGCCCTTGATCAACTATGCGATCATTGCCCGGCTGGTGATTGATCTGGAGGACATGGGACTGGATCCGCTGGAGATGCAGGCACCTCCGCCGACGAGCATGGTCAACAGTTTCAGTTTTGCACTTCGGCCGCCGCAGCTGAAAATGGCGCGGCTGTTGGGTGGCTTGCCGCCGCTGATGCAGATGAACGAAGCGTTGAACCTGCCGCCGCTCGGGGATCCCGGGGCCTTGTCGGTGCTTCAAAACCGGCTGCAGGGGCTCGCGAGCTTGACCCCGCCGAGCCTTGTCATTCCGTTTCCGATCCTGACCAAGCTGGCCCTTGCACTTGAATCCCTGATGACCATCGAAGAAGCATTCGATGACGCTTTCTCGCCCCAGACGTTGCGCCGGATCGATGCGATGCTGTCGGTCTGGTCAGGATTTCACATCCCGATCCCCTTGGCCGCGTTGGCCTTGAGGGAAAAGCTCGACCTTTTGCCTCCCATGGAGGACATCAGGCTGGGCGAGCAGATCGCCGGAGGGCCGGGAATTGTACCACTGCTTCAATTCTCGCCGCCGAAACTGGCGATCGCCCCTTTCATGAACGTTCTCCTTGCTCTTCAGGGATCCATGCAGATGGCGCTCGACATGGAACCGTTCGACATGTGCAGCATGTGCAGCTGCTAGCGGCAGAGCCGGGCCGCGAGAGCGGACCACACATCCGTGCGGCCGGTCAGACTTCCGGTCCGAACCTTTTTCCCGGCCGCAGGTACTCAGCAATAACGGCAGACGGCTGGTGTGTGACCCAATCGGGTTGCGTGCCGGACACTGCCATCCTTTGCGCGGCGTCTCCGCCGGTTTTCCGGCCGGAGATCCGTATTCTACCGGCGCCAGCCGCTAGCGGTGAAAGTGAGTGCGATCACATGAGGTCCCTGTCCGTATTCCTGCTGGCCTTCTCGATCGTGGCCGCGCCTGTGGTCTGGCACTTGTCGAGACAGCTGTTCATGCCGCTGCCGCCGGTTCCTGTTTTCGATACCGGCGATATTGAAGCAGAAGTCTCTCAGCTGCGCGCGCAGGTGGGTGATTTGCGCAAACGGGTCGATGCGCTGGATGCACGGATGTCCTTGGGGCTAATAAGCAGTGCGGCAACCGACACGCCGCAACCGAGGAATCCAGGCGCTTCTGACAGTTTGAAGGACTCTTTTGCCCAGGTCGTTCTGATTGCTGACCGCCGGTCAGCCAATGATGGCCTGTCGTTCGCCTCTCCATCCTTCCTGCAGCAGTTGATCGGGCTCCCGCGCAAGGGACTGACCGATGACTGCCAGCCGGCCACAAATCCCAGGCTCAAGGAGCTTCTGCTGACCGAGGATGTCGGGCCGATCAATGCCCGGATGCTCAAGCCCGCCCTGATCTCGCTGCGTCAGGTATTCGCCAATGTGCAAGTGTTCGAGCCGGAGCTTTATGCCCGCATCAAAAGCGCTGGCTCGCTGTGTGTCCGCCGTATCCGCGGCTCGATCGGCTCCGCGTCCGCCCATGCCTACGGACTTGCGGTCGACATTAATATCGATGGCGTTCTCGACACACTCGCAGATGGGAAGACGCAGCTTGGCCTGATCCTGCTTGCCGATTTCTTCAAGAAGGAAGGCTGGATCTGGGGCGCGGGCTTCAGCCGCGAAGACTCCATGCACTTCGAAGTGAGCCGGGAAAAACTCGAACAGTGGCGGCGGCTCGGAGAGATCTGAGTGCCCGTTCCCCGTCACGGGATCGTTCCGGGACAGTCAGCTTCCGGCGGTCCGCCTGACACATCTTCAACCATCCCCCAACCAAAAGGAGACATCCGTTGATCCGGATCGGAAATAAAACTTACCCGAATTCACTCAGCAGTATTCTGGCAGATTCCAAGCTTGCACCGGTTTTTGAACAATTTGCAAAAAAAGCAATTATTGAAGAAAACCTCAATTTTTATCGAGACTCATCCCGGTCTCTTGATTCCAGGTATCTCTACAAGACATACATCGCCGAAGGTGCCGAAGAGCAAATCAACATCACCTCAGACAAGCTGGCGACGGCGAAAAGGCTGGCAGACGCGAACGATTGGACATCGGATGACTGGGCGAGGCTGATCGATGCCTGCCGGGTAGAAGTCAATCGTTTGCTCACGGATCATAACCTCTCCAAAGCCGGGGATTCATCATTCTGGAAGTCGGACATATTTTGGGCCCACCATGAAAGCACCGGCGGACAGCGCGGTGACGCGTCGGTGGAGGTTGACGATGCACCCGGGGGCCGTGCCCTTTGGAACGGGGATCAGGCCGCCTACGCTCTTGGTTTGAACCATCCCGCGCTTCTGCAGGCTTTTTTGAACGCTTACCGGAGCCAGGGCCTCAACAACAAGACCCTGGCGGCCATGCAGGCCTATTTGTCCAAGGAGGGCAAGTCGTGGAAACCGCTGGAGTTCATCAAGCTCCTCTGACCTGCCCCTTTTTTCAGGGCCACTCG
>NZ_SMMF01000689.1:0-4302 GCF_009711355.1 Roseibium sp. RKSG952
TGCTTCAAGGAACAATCACGTCTCTTCCTGGATGATGTCGGAAAAACGCCCGCGATTATCTCTTGAGCCTCCTCGATGTTAAACCAATAGGCCGGAAAATGCGGGCACCGCCTAGCCGATGCACAAATTGCAACTTGAGGATGCGAAGGTCAACAGGGAAAGTTGCGCATTAAGGAATTCGCAACTTTTGAATCCCAGCCCTAGTTTGCTATTCCGTGGACAACCCTAGACGTCAGGAGAATCGGGATTTCGCGGCGTAAGCTGAAATCGCATCCGCGAGTCCTTTCCCCGAGACTTTCCCGACGAGAGCGCGTCGAACCCGTGCGGCATACCGGTCCTCGTTTTCGGCATCCTCATTAGCGAGAACCAGGATCGCAAGGAGTTCTCCGGTGACACCCTCGCTCGCTGCGATTTCGGCCAGTCCGCAGCGATCGACGATGCGCCTAATCAAATCTCTGAGACCCTTCGGCAGCCCTTCGAGAGTTCCGTCCGCGAGATCGCCCGAATGCGACATCCAATTCACCGCAAGGGCCGTGTCCTCGAGATCCGAATCTCCGAAATCCCAGCCCGTCGCCTCCGGGAAGGAGAGAACTGGCGGCTCCGGGGCGTTGATCGGAGATTCAGGTAGGACAGGGGTGTCGTTCCACTCCAAATCAGCCAGGCCAGCGCGGTCTTGCCCGCGAGTGCGTCCGAACATCGACGGCATTCCCGCAGACACAAGTGAAAGACATTTTATCTCGCCCCGGGCGACCAGAGCGGGAGCGGGGGTGTCGAACGCCATCGCTCTCATTCCGCCGAAACCCAACGTTACGGCAGCGGCGGTGTACTCACGGTTCGAGGCGAGGGCCACCTTCTTCGTCTGCGGAAGCTCCTCGGAAACCTCAGCGGATTCATCGACGAGTACGATGGATGTCAGATGCGAGACGATGCCTTCGGCCGCGAAATATTCCGCGGCTGCCTCTTCGTCCATGGACTGACCCAGGACGTGCGCCGCATAAGCGGACGCGAGTCGTGCGAAACCTTTTCGCTCCGGCAAGCCCGTACGTACCCTCAACTTCCGCACGAAGACGGTCGATCCGCCGCAGGGACGCACGGCATCCGCCTCGTTCTTCTCGGTCGAGCGATCGGCGACACACATGGATTCGAACGCTGAGAAAATGGCGCTTGTAACTTGATCGTCGGACGCTACGAACATACGTCCACCCGTTATCGCCGCGAGGTGACCGACGTTCGCTTCGAGTGCCCCGTTGCCTACAAGAACGACGGTGAAGCACGCGCCGCTTTTGGCGGCCTTCTGGATGTCGATGGGAATATGAGACCGGCCATCCGTAATCAGAAGGACGTTGGTGGCTTCATGGCTGGCGGTCACCATTTCGACGGCCGCAGCAATGTTCGTTCCGCGCGATGGAGAGGAAAAAAGGGAAGCGTTCCTCGCAAGGTCCCTTGCGGACCCCTCAAACACCTTCCTGCAATTGTTATCGAATTCCCATCCGGAGATCTGATCGTCCGCCTGAATGGCGAGCGCGCGCTGGTCTTTCAGGGCGGCGATCACTTGGGTGAACTTGTCCTTTTTGCCAGCCAGACACCCGGAAGACATGCTCATCGAACCAGATTTGTCCAACAGGATGTCGCAACGAATGGAGCTGGTCCTCGGAGTAAATTCCTCGATATCGAGTTCAATCGGCGTACCGTCGGCCGCCACCGTGACGATCTTCCCGGGCTTGTAGCGCGGGATCAGGATCAGGATCGGCACGTCGGTAGCAACCTTACCGTTGGAGGCATCGTGGATACGAAATCCCTCGAAGTCCCCATCGACCTGAACGTCCGCCATGATCGGGGCCGCGTTCGCGACGATGTCGTCGGAAGCGGAGAACGGAGACCTTCCGTAGATCTGACCCACCGTCTGAGGGATGAATATATGCGCAGTTCCATCGATCATGGAGACGGGGAGGGCAAATTCAGTTTCGACCGAAATCTCCCGGCCCGGCAGAACGTTTGCGACAGAAACCATATGAAGACCGCGCAGAAGCTCCTCATGAAGGACGGCGGCCTTCCCACTGTCAACCGCCTCTTCGTAGGCTTCACGAGCCTTCACCTTCGCGACCGCATCGCCGCGCATCACGCGGCCATCATTGATCACCTTGAGGCGTGTCACGACGGCATCGAATGGAACCGGGAAGGTCATGATCGCTTCCATCGCGCGATCGCCCCCATTGGCAAACAGGCGCGTCATGCGCACCCTCACCAGACCCTTCTTCACCTTCACCTTGCAGGAAACCGATTTCAAGACCGGATCGGGGGCACCGCCGGAACGCACTAGCGTGGCATCCTTCACGAATTTCTCGATAATACCCATCTCAACTATCCTTTCGATTTTCCAACGCCTTTCGCACGGCCGTCTCAACCCTCTTCACCACGGCATCTTCGTCGTGTAGTCCCACAGCATCCTCGAACACGACGACTATCCCGTCGACGGGACCTAGAACCCTCGTCCGGCTCGAGGACATCGCGTCGCGTATTGTAGAAATTGAGGTGACACCAGCCGCCTTCAGGGATTCGTACCTGCGCAGCGCATCAACGTGTTCCACCGAATAGACCGCACCCTTGCCGAACCCCTCCGGCTTGGGTACGATTCCCTCGGTTATGAGGTAGCGGATGTTGCGCGCCGTCTGTCCGGTGGCTTCTGCCAAGTCGCTCATATTCATTGCCGATCCTTTTTTCATGACAGTGATGCTGTCATGAAAAAAGGATCGGCACAATCGCGCCGGTCATCGTTTTTCGACCACGGCACGCATTTGGAACCGAAATTCGACGATCATAACCGTTTTTCGACTGTTGGTCCCAGGCTAACCCAAGAGCCGCTCGGGATTTGGTTGCCGTAGGTAAATCCGCGTTCGATTTCCTCGCATTGAATCGTTCATGTTTTCTGGATCAGGGCTCCGAATTCAAGGAGCTATTCGGCAGCTCGGTCAGTCAGCTCCTCACGCGGCCTTAAGTGCCTTTCCGTCTACCGGCACAAGACGGGCAGGTTTTCTTCGCCCCCTCTCCCTTTCACTCGTTCCGATCGCCTCCAATATGCAAGAACCTACGAATTCCGCAAGTTCCACAGGGACGGCGTTGCCGATCATATGGTCGAGAAACGCTTTGGTGGCGTTTTTCGGCCATATGAACTCCATTGGAAATGTCTGTACGCGCGAGCGTTCATACGTGCTTAGACCCCGGACGTAGTGACTGGATGGGTCCACGAAGTCTTGTGGGTGAGCAACGTAAGTAGGAGGCGGTTCCCGGTGAACGCTGCGAATGGTCGGAGCTGGTTCATCGATGGAGAAAACAGCACGGCGTCCATAATGTCTTGGATGGAGATAGTAGTGCTCAACACCGATCTCGTCATTCATATACTCCCGAACTGTCATCGGCTCATCGGACAACCGGGCGTCGATAAACGGATCGAGCCACCCCTGAGAATTGCCGACGGCACCGACAACGAAGAGTCGTTGGCGCTTCTGCGGAACTCCGCACAAGGACGCGTCCAGCACCCGAGTCGTCAGACCGTATCCGGCTGCCCGGAATAGATCGAAGGCGCGTTTGAAGGTCTTGCTTTTCTCGGCTCTGGCGACGTTTTCCATGATGAACAGTTTGGGGCGAACATCACATACAAGCTTTGTGAACCCTATCGTCAACGCAGCGCGATCACCCTCCTTACGGTTTCCGGCAGAGGAGTAGTCCTGACATGGAGGACCTCCGGCGATCACGTCTGGGGCAAAGGATTTCGTTATCTCGAGAGCGCGCTTCTGATCGGAGAGGTCTTCGGTCAGTCCGGCATGTCCGGTGTTGTTGACCTTATACACCCGCATCGTTTTTTCACACGCATCGGCACCCGCAACGACATCGAAACCCGCCTGTTGCAAGCCGAGGGATAGCCCTCCGCACCCGCAAAATAAATCAATCGTCCTCAAGCCCATGAACTAAATACCAGCTCAATCTTTTTGAGGAGACGCGCATTCAATCGCATAGGCCAGACCCAAATCTCTTTATTCCGATTCAAACGAACGGCTTATACGTTCATATCCTCGGTTCCGCAAATCGTCGAGCGCGGCACTGTTAAGAAGAACGGGAAACCCGTGAGTGGCGCGGAGGCAACGCAATTAACATCTTCCCCGCCCCGAAGGACGTGGGTCAGAACCAAGCGTCTTTTGCGTGTACGGCGTGCGGGTACAAATTGAACGCGGACCTGAATACCGCGATTATTATTTTGCGCCGTTGGAACACTGTGGCTCTGGACGTTGAGGAAGGGCGCAGGCT
>NZ_SMMF01000923.1:0-27008 GCF_009711355.1 Roseibium sp. RKSG952
AACAAAGGCCTCTTCTGTCGTCATCTTCATCGGGATGCTCTCCAAGCTAAAGTGGAAGCTCTCAGGCGTACTGCCTTGGCTTGGAGTCGGTTTTGACCGATGGGTGCGCGCGGGGTTAGGGCCAGTCGGAGCGGCGGGATATATCCAGAGTTGGACTTATGCTGAGCGAATGGCCGATGCGATCTGTTTGATTCCGGGGTAGATACGATCGGGCGCTATCGAGGAATATCCCAGCCGATAGAAGTTCGCTGGCTTGTTCGGGCCTGAGAAAAAAGGCTCACCTGGTTCGATATGAACGCTCTGTTTCTGCAGGGTTTTGGCAAGTCGCGTTGTGTCTATGTGCTCAGGCGCTTTCATCCAGATCGAAGAACCACCAAAGACACCCCGACCTGCAACCGTCAGCTTGTGCTCTGCTATGGCTTCTTCGATTGTTTTACGCCTTTCCAGCAGCGCTTTGGACATACGGCGAATCTGTGCATCGTAGTGACCGAGGGACAAGAAATAGGCAGCTGTCCGTTGAATGTGGCCCGGAGGATGGCGCAGAACCAGCGACCGTAGCGCTCTGGCTTCACGAATGAATGGCTCGGAACCAACCATGTAGCCCAACCGCAATCCGGGAAACAGTGACTTTGAGAAGCTGCCCACGTAGATCACCCGACCATCCCGGTCGAGTGATTTCAATGCCGGCGAGGGGGCGCCCAAAAAGGCCATCTCAAATTCATAGTCGTCTTCGACAATCATTGCGTCCAGATCGCGCGCACGTTTCAGCAAGTCGTGTCTGCGGTCTACAGGCATGGTCGATGTGGTAGGGCACTGATGGCTGGGCGTGGTGAAAATGACGTCAGTTCCATCCGGGATATCATCCGGCGGCAACCCGTCCTTGTCCACACGCAACGCGGTCGTTTCGCAATTCGACCGGTGCAACAACTCGCGCAAAGCATAGTAACAGGGATCCTCAATTGCCGCTTTGCGACCGCGATCCAGCAGAATCCGGGACGCAAGCCAGAGCGCGTTTTGTGCGCCCAACGTGATCAGGATTTCTTCGGGCCGGGCGGCAATTCCACGTCTTGGCAACGTGTGCCGGGCGATGAACTCAACCAACAATGGATCATCCTGATCCACGTAGTCCCCGGTCAGTGAATCGAAATCTTTGTGACCCAGTGCCCGCACGGCGCAAAGGCGCCAGTTGGCATGATCGAACAGGCTCCGGTCTGCTTGGCCGTAGATGAACGGATAACGATAGTCGCGCCAATCCAACGGCTTGGACAAGACATCGCCGTCAGAAAACTGACGGGCCAGTGTTCTGGTCCAGTCGACTGTTTCTTCACCGCGTTGCAACGGCGTGTACTTGGGAGGTACCGGCGCATTTTGGGAAACATAGTACCCGGACCGTCCCTTGGCGGTCAGATAGTCGTTAGCCAGCAGCTCGGTATAAGCCAAGGTGACGGTGATCCTGCTGACACCCAGATGTGCCGCCAGTTTTCGTGACGAGGGCAGCTTTTCACCTACATGAAAGCGACCTGACAAGATGCCTTCGGCTATCATCTGTTGGATTTGCGCCTGCAAGGTGCCTTGACCATCAGGCTTTAGAAAGAATGTATCGACCGAGATCCCCATGCCTCGTTATAGGGTGGACTTATGTTGGGGGCAATCTGGACTTAACCCGAAAGTCTGAGAAATCTTTGAGCGGTTCGTTGACATTGGAATTTAAAATAACTATTAAACCAGAAATCTAGTTTAATGGAGAAAGGCAATGTGGGAAACAGCCGCCGCGGGATTTTCGGCCATGGGTTCAGAAGCCAGGCTGCAGGTCCTCAAGACACTGGTACGTGCCGGGCAAACGGGCCTGACCGTCGGCGAGATCCAAAGCCGAACGGGTATCGCACCATCAACATTGGCACATCATCTGCGGTTCTTGGCGGCAGGTGGTGTTGTCGAACAAGAAAAAGTCGGACGCAGCACGATCAACCGTGCCTGCTTTGACGAACTGAGAAATCTGGCACAGTTCATCCTGAGCGAATGCTGCGCCGACGAAGTGGGAAAGGCCGCAAACGATGGCTGACTTAACGCAAAACCCAAAAGCGATGTCTAAGAGTGTCCTGGATCTGCTCAAGACACCTTGGGCATTGATCGTCGCAATCCTTGCTGCAGTAGCAGTTCTTGATCCCGGCAACTGGACCGGGGTTGTGATCTTTGCGGGCAAGGCACTGGCACATACGGGTCAGTATATTCTGTTTGCCGTACTGCTACTCTCTTACCTCAAGGCCACCGGCGCCGAGGTTATGGTCGCGCGGGCTTTTGAGGGACGGGAAACGCGGATGATTTTCCTGGCTGCTCTTTTTGGCGGGCTCGCACCGTTCTGTTCCTGTGAAGTCATTCCGTTCATCGCCGGCTTACTTGCGCTAGGGGCGCCGTTGTCTGCTGTTATGGCCTTTTGGCTCAGTTCACCTTTGATTGACCCGCCAACCTTGCTCATCACCGCTGGTGCACTGGGGTGGCCGTTTGCAATTGGCAAAGCAATCGCGGCGGTAGCATTGGGATTGTTTGGCGGATTTGTCGTGCGCTTTCTGATGCGTCAGGGTGCCTTTGCCCAGCCGCTGCGCGTGTACAAACCTGCCGGTTGTTGCGGCTGTGGTCCGAAAAAGGATGACAAACCACACTGGAAGTTTTGGCAAGAACCCGAACGTCGCGCACGTTTCCGGAGTGAGTTTGTGCACAACGGACTGTTCCTGCTCAAATGGCTTGCACTGGCCTATGTTCTTGAAGCTCTGCTTGTCAGCTACGTTCCGGCGGATCTGATCGCGAGAGTTGTCGGAGGTGAAGGCCTTGTTCCAATCGTGATCGCTGCGCTGGTTGGGATGCCTGCTTACCTCAACTCCTATGTCGCGCCGCCCTTGCTGGCTGGTCTGATGGAACAGGGCATGAGTGCAGGTGCTGCTATGTCCTTCATGGTGGCAGGCGCTGTCAGCTCCATCCCGGCAATGGCCGCGGTCTGGTCCCTGGTCAAACCTCGGGTGTTTGCGACCTATCTAGGGCTGGGTATCTCTGGCGCGATCGTGGCCGGAATTCTGTTCCAGATGATCTGAGAGTAAAAGAACGCCCGGCGGATGCGCCGGGCGTTCTTCATTTGTAGCGGTTTTGACTTAGCTCGCTTCGCAATAACGCGGCAGTTTGAACCGATAGCGGGGTTCGCCGCTTTCAACGTAGACCCGTTTTTCGATACAGGCGCTGGTTCCAACCGTTTGCGCAATGGGTGCTTCGGTGGCGGTTATCGAAGTTGCTGTGCCGTCCGGCAGCCTGACCGATGCAATGACACCATTCTTGAGATCACCGTTGATCGGAGTGGCTGTGAGAACATCGACGGTCATGAATGCATCATGTTCATGCTTGCCGTCATCATTCAGCACCAGCAAACTAACCGCGATTACGATCAATCCCAGACCGCCAGCTATGGCAAGCCCCTTGGTCTTGACGAATGCATAGATCGAAACGGCGCGATGCGGGCCAAAGATCGCAGACAGAATGTTCAGCATGGCAATCCTGTGAAAAAAATGGCTCCGACCTGGAAAGATCAGAGCCACATAACGCGTTAGTTGCGCAGATCGTCTTCTTCGTCTTCTTCGCCGCCGCCTTTGGGCAGGTTGAAGAAGCTGTCGGCATCGATGATCGGTTCATCGTCTTTTTGCTCTTCGTCACTGTCCTCAGACAACGAGAATGTCTCCAGACCTTCGATTGCAGTCGGGATTTTCGGCGCTGCATCCATCTCGAGCGATTGCTCGGTGGATACCAGACGACGACGCTCATCATCGCTCATCACGCCACCTTCGGCAGCTTTCTTGGCAGCAGCCTTTTGAACAACCGCGTCCAGTTCGGACTGCTTACACAGACCCAGAGCGACCGGATCGATGGGCTGCATATTGGCGATGTTCCAATGTGTGCGCTCACGGATCGACTGGATGGTCGGCTTGGTTGTGCCTACCAACTTGGCGATCTGACCGTCGCTCAGTTCCGGGTGGAACTTGACCAGCCACAGGATCGAGTTCGGACGGTCCTGACGCTTGGACAACGGGGTATAACGCGGGCCACGACGCTTTTCTTCACCGGCGGCCGACGGGTTGAACTTGAGTTTCAGCTTGTGCAGCGGGTTGCCCTGCGCAGAGTCGATCTCTTCCTGCGTCAGCTGGTTGTTGGCGATCGGGTCAAACCCTTTAACGCCAGCGGCGACGTCGCCATCGGCAATGCCCTGCACTTCAAGCTCGTGCATGCCCACGAAATCCGCGATCTGCTTGAAGCTGATCGTGGTGTTGTCCACCAGCCATACGGCTGTTGCCTTGGCCATAAGCGGTTTTGCCATCAGCCCGTCTCCTATAAATACATCTGTCCCGTCGCCGGAATTCGGCGGCCCCGTGGTTTTGGGGCAGGTTTCCGTTGTCGGGGAACTTGGGCTGTATATAGTCGCGCCAAGGCAAGAAGGGAAGAGGCGAATGCGTCAGGTGTTTTGCGGGCTCATTTTGGGGGCGTTCAGCGCAATGTCTGCGCTGGCAGATGGCGAAAAGGCTGGTGAGTTCGACTACTATGTCCTGTCGCTGAGCTGGTCACCCAACTGGTGCGCCCGTGAAGGGGACGCGCGAGGATCTGATCAATGCGACGACCGGCATGATCACGGTTGGATCCTGCACGGTCTCTGGCCGCAATACCACCAAGGCTGGCCTGCGTTCTGTCGCACGCCCGAGGCGCCGCCAACCCGGCGCATGACGCGGGAAATGGAAGACATTCAGGGCAGTTCCGGTCTTGCCTGGCATCAGTGGAAGAAACACGGCACCTGCTCGGGTCTCAGCGCGCCCGACTATTTTGCCCTGTCTCGTCAGGCCTATCTGGGCGTTGAACGCCCGCCCGTGTTCCGTCAGCTGGACACGTCGGTCAAACTTCCGGCATCGGTCGTCGAGGACGCGTTTCTGAAATCCAACCCGGGTTTGGAGCGCGATATGATCACGATCACCTGTAAGCAAGGCTATATCGAAGAGGTCCGTCTATGCCTCTCGCGCGACCTTGAGCCGGTACCCTGCGGCCGCGATGTCATCCGCGACTGCACGGCCAAGGACGCGTTGTTCGATCCGATTCGTTAAAGCTTCTTGTTTTGGCAGTCGCGTGCGTAGTCCAGCGCCTTGGCTGTCCCTTTGAGGTCGATTGCCATCACACGTTCACCCGCCGGGTTGAAAACGGTCATCGTCTTGTTCTGCGCAATCGCATTGACGAAACTCCGGTCGGTGAAGAATACCGTCGCGCCCGGCACACGATCCTGTTTGAATCCGATGGCGGTGGCGTCAAAGCTCTTACCGTCCAACTCGAACCGGATCGGGTAGCTCTGCCCCGGCTCAATATCGCCCCAGGCCTTGTTGTAGACGGTGAAATATCCGCGATTGTCCAGTGCGTCATAGCCCAAGCGCACCACCGAGAGATCCTGATAGATCGTCTGGATCAGGCACCCGTTCCCAAGCGCGGGATCCATCATGATGTTCCAGCCTTCGACAAATCCCTTGTCGATGAGTTCTTGTGAAAGTGCAGAAGTTGCGGTGAAGGCGGCGAAGGTGAGGGCGAAAAGGCGGTTTTTCATAAAAATCTCTCTGTTTTTTCGCAGGTTAGATGCGGGCCCACAGTTTCATCAAGAAAGCCTGCTAACCTGTCGTTCTTTGATCTAAGTAATTTAGAAAGCGCCGAAAGCGCCGACACATCCCATGACTGTAAAGGAGAATACTCCAATATCTCTTCCGGTTCGAGTTTGTCCGCCCAACCGATTATTAGACCGGCGGCTGCGTCGCCACCGTGAAGACTTGCATAGCCTACGGATAGAATTGCATCGAGGTAGTCGTTGTTTCCATCAACCGCATCCACACATATGTTCGCGATATCGCCGCAATTTGCAGAATACCAATCTTCCAGCGCGGCCAGTGTGCCCATGTCCTCATTGGTCATGTGGCAATGCTCAGGTATCCAACTTTTTTGGTGGTCACTCAAGCTAAGGGACAGACCCCGGAATTTTCCCTCGGTCCCGGTCGCGCCATCGTCTTCCAATGAAGATCTCGCGCATTTCATTGTGAACGAAAGAAAGTCCAGGATGTCGGTGTTTTTATGGGATTCTCTACCTGAGAACCTCCACAACCATGGGAAAGCGGCAAATGTGACGGGATATAAGTCTTCCTGATGGTGCAACTTTTCCCAGAACAAGTCTTTGGCGATATCCTCGTCCCAGGATTTGTCCAGTTTGGCCAATACACCAGCCACCTCTTGAATGCCGTAAGGGCCATACAGCCGAGACCAGATTGGGTCGGAAAACGGAATAAGCAAAAGGTGCCTCGAGCGATTACTGTTTCGAGGAATGCTAAGGGCTTAACTATTGTATTTCCAGTGTTTTACGTTTCCGAAAATAGTTTATTTCTACTGATTGTTAGAGCTGAAGAAAGGTTGTGAACAGGGGTGAAGAGTTAAAAGGTGCCTACAGCTCCTTCCGCGCCCTCAGCGCTGCCGTAATCGTCCCGTCATCCAGATAATCCAGCTCTCCGCCAATCGGTACACCCTGTGCCAGTGAAGTCAGGCGCACCTGACCCTCCAATTGGTCCGCGATGTAGTGGGCGGTGGTCTGGCCATCTACGGTGGCGTTCAGCGCCAGAATGACTTCGGAAATCCCCTCGGCCAGAACCCGGTCCTTGAGGCGGGGAATGCGCAGCTCGTCCGGGCCTACGCCGTCCAATGCCGACAGCGTGCCTCCCAGCACATGATAGCGGCCTTTAAACACTCCGGCTCGCTCCATCGCCCAAAGGTCGGCGACGTCCTCGACCACACAGAGTTCTCCGGTCGCGCGGTCTTCGCTGTCGCAGATATCACAGATATCTGTGGTGCCCACATTGCCGCAATTCAGGCATTCACGCGCAGTGACGGCCACTTGTTGCATCGCGTCCGAGAGGGGGGTGAGCAGAAGGGCGCGTTTGCGGATCAGATGCAGGACTGCACGCCGGGCCGAGCGTGGCCCGAGGCCCGGCAGTTTCGCCATCAGGTCGATCAGATTGTCGATGTCGCTGTTCGAGCTCACGGCTTGCGCTCCTGCAAAAGGGCCGGGCAGGGGTGCCCGGCCTTTGGGTCGTCAGGAGTGTCTATCAGAACGGCAGCTTGATGTCTGCGGGCAAACCCATGCTTTCGGTCAGCTTGCTCATTTCTTCCTGAGAACGCTCGGTCGCTTTGGATTGAGCGTCTTTGATCGCGGCCAGGATCAGATCCTCGACTACTTCCTTGTCGTCGCCGTTAAAGATGGACGGGTCGATGTCCAGACCTTTCAGCTCACCCTTGGCAGAAGCGGTCGCCTTCACCAGGCCGGCGCCGGATTCACCAACAACCATGATGTTGTTCAGCTCTTCCTGCATTTCGGTCATCTTGGTCTGCAGATCCTGCGCGGATTTCATCATCTTGGCCATGTCGCCCAGACCGCCAAGGCCGCCGAGTCCTTTGAGCATCGGTAATCTCCTGTAAATCGGTTTGACGCCTAAATACGGATGCCGACTGAGCGACACAAGAGGCCAGCGCGCCTCTCGCCCATTGTTAAGGCCTTTTGCAGGACAATGGGCTCTGTTGCTTGCGAATAGCAGGGCCGGGTCTCAATCTTCCTCGAACGGATCCCATTCGTCTTCGACCTCGGGCAGTGCCTCGGTTTCGACCTGAGCTGCGCGTTGTTCGGGGGTTTCGATCTTGGTGATCTTCGCCTTGGGAAATTGTGCAAGAACCGCCTGCACCAGAGGGTGCGCCTCTGCCTCTGATTTCAGAGCCAGTTCTGCAGCATCCCTCAATTCGGCGATTGTTGGCGCCTCGCCGTCGGATACAATGGAAACAGCCCAGCGATTGCCGGTCCAGCGTTGCAGAGACGATCCTAGCCTGGCGGCAAGATCGGCAGGTGCTTGTGGCGCCGGAGTGAATTCTATTCGGCCCGGTTGGTAGGATACCAGCCGAACCCCATTTTCCACCTCGACCAGCAATTTGACATCCCGGTTCGACCGGATCAGTTCGACCACATGCTCGAAGCTCGGATAGCGTGCCAGCGCGGCCTGAACATCCTGCGCCAACGCGGCTGAAGGCGCGCCGCCGTTGCCACGCGGCGGCGATGCATAGGCTGGTGTCGCGGGGGTGTGTGTTTGCGCAACCGGGGCACCGTTGCTCGGCACTGGTACGCCACCACCCGGCCCACCAACTGGCGGTGGAGGAGCATCCTGCAGCCGTTTGATCAATTCTTCCGGGCTTGGCAGGTCGGCAACATGGGTCAGACGGATGACGGCCATCTCCGCTGCCATCATCGCATTGGGCGCGGCAGCAACTTCCTCGAGCGCTTTCAACAACATTTGCCACATGCGCGTCAGCACCCGCATCGGAAGGGCTTCGGCCATTTGCTGGCCACGTGCGCGTTCGTCTGGCGAAACGGTTGGGTCTTCTGCCGCGTCCGGGGTGATTTTAACCACGGAAACCCAGTGGGTGATCTCGGCCAGATCCCTCAGAACCGCCAGCGGATCCGCGCCTTCGGCGTATTGGGCGCCAAGCTCAGTCAGTGCACTTGCCGCGTCGCCGCGCAGGATCATATCAATCAGATCAAGAACCCGTCCACGATCCGCAAGGCCCAGCATTGCACGAACCTGATCCGCACTGGTTTCGCCAGCGCCGTGCGAAATCGCCTGATCCAGTAGTGACGTCGCATCGCGCGCGGAACCTTCTGCAGCGCGGGTGATCAAGGCCAGCGCATCTTCGGCGATCTGAGCGTTTTCTGACCCGGCAATTTTTTTCAGCAGGCCAATCATGTCTTCTGGCTCGATACGCCTCAGATCGAAGCGCTGACACCGGGAAAGAACGGTGACCGGGACCTTGCGAATTTCGGTCGTCGCAAAGATGAACTTTACGTGCTCGGGTGGTTCCTCGAGCGTCTTGAGCAGCGCGTTGAATGCGCTGGTCGAAAGCATGTGAACTTCGTCGATGATGTAAATCTTGTAGCGGGCACTGGCGGCGCGGTAGCGCACGCTGTCGATGATTTCCCGGATATCATTGACGCCGGTCCGACTTGCGGCGTCCATTTCCATCACGTCGACATGGCGGCCTTCCATGATCGCAACGCAATGTTCGCATTTCCCGCAAGGTTCAGTCGTTGGTCCGCCATTGCCATCGGGACCAATACAGTTCATGCCCTTTGCAATGATCCGCGCGGTGGTCGTTTTGCCCGTTCCGCGAATGCCGGTCATGATAAAGGCCTGCGCGATCCGGTCGGCCTCGAACGCGTTTTTCAGCGTGCGCACCATGGCATCCTGGCCGACGAGATCAGCAAAGGTTTCCGGGCGGTATTTTCGGGCTAGAACCTGATAGGCGGGGCTGGGTGTGTCGGTCATGTCTGCTCTGGCGGATTCGTATCAAGGATGCAGCGTAGTTGTCCCCGCGGCTTACGTCCACAGCGCACAGGCACGAATTTCGTTTGGGAATACCAGCCGATGCGCATAAGCTGGCCGGACCGATTTCGAAAAACTGAGTTCTGTTGCATGTCATTTCTTGGGAGGAGTAATTTGTGTCTCAGCTGGTGATCTATGCCCTGCAGGTTGGAAATGGCACGCTCGCGCTGACGTCGATACCCGGCAACGACGGCGACTATTCCGGCGATCTGGATCTGATAGCGAACTGGAAGCCAGGTCTTGTCATTTCGATGACAACTGAGGCCGAGATGGTGCAACTGGGTGCAGGTGATTTCGGCAGCGATATTCAAAGTCGGGCCAGTCGATGGGCGCATTTGCCAGTGACCGACTTCGGTGCACCGTCACCAGAAATCAATGAGCTGTGGACCGAGACCAGCGCGGCAGCTCGACATGCACTCTCGGGCGGAGGACGGGTACTGGTTCATTGCCGCGGTGGCTGCGGACGATCGGGGATGATTGTGCTTCGACTGATGATCGAATGCGGTGAAAGACCCGAAAACGCACTCCAGAGGTTACGCAAGGTGCGGCCATGTGCAGTTGAAACTGATGATCAGCTAAACTGGGCGACATCGGCAGCTCAGCCGCAGCTCGAGCACTGAATCATGCAGCCGCGTGCTGGCTGATATCGACATTTTGCCTTGGGACGAGCGCATTGGCCTCAAGTAGCGCATATGGTGGACTGGATAGAATGCTGGAAGGCAAAGCGGTATTTGCTGAGCCAAACATCATGTCTGCATATTCATCCAGCGCGTTGGTCTCGACGGACGTATCTGAACCGCAAAAAAACCTGATCTGATCAGGTCCCGCGCGAAAGCGGGCGGTGCAACCATCCGGGCAGTGGGTCAGCTCGCTGCTGCCTTCGATTTCGAATTCTCGCGTTGCTACTGGTCCAGCTGTTGTCATGGCCTGCGCCATAGCACGGGCCATCCTGGCCAGCGCGGGGCAGGTTTTGCCTGTCCGTTGGCAAACTGTAGCCGTAAATTCGTGTGTCTCGGTCTTCCAGATCATGTTGCGCCCTCCGCGCGTGAGACGGGGGCTTGGTACAGGCTGGACTACGCAATGCGGTCAGACCCTGCCCGGACACCCCGCCCGAGTTTCGGTTTCAGTTCCGATGGCAGGTCTCCTGACTTGCGGGTCATCGCTTCGCCGACCTTCCCAGCCAATTGGCCAGTGGCATTTCGGCATTGCTCTCCGCCTACAGTTGCGGGGGCAGTCGCGGCATAGGTCCATTCCAACGTTTCGGGCAGGACCGCACCGTGTTCCCTTTTCATCCCGTACCAGTCCGATACGAGAACCATCGCCTAACCGCTAATGCTTGTGGTCGGCTTGAGTCAAGCTGCATTCCGCCGCGTTCAGTACGCTTCAGAGAACGTTGGCGGGCAGAAACCTCGGCAGGTTGCGCAATACATCCGAATTTCGACGCGCGCGGGCCAGTTGCCATCCGCCCTGAAGCATAATGAACAGTGTATCGGCGGTTTCCTGAGGATGATCGACGCCAAAGCGTTCGGCATGCCCGCGGACCTGCGCAATCCAGCTTTCGTACAGGCGGTATGCGTGATCCCTGAAAAGTTGGTTCTCCGGCCCCTCGAACAGGGTGGCGGATATAGGGCAGGTCTCCCAGCGACCGGATTTGTCAAAGAGCTTTGCGATCTTGTGGCACAGGGTTTCAATACCATCGCGAAAGTCGCGTGCGTCTTTGAAAGAGACCGCAATCAGTTCCAGCATTCCGTCTGACGCCCAGCTTGCCGCAGCAAGGGCCAGATCGGACTTTCCCTTTGGAAAATGATGGTAAAGCGAGCCTTTGGGGGCCTGCGCCTCTGCCAGCAATTCGGACAACCCAACGCCGTTGTACCCCGAGCGCTGGAACAGCTCGGCGGCGGTCTGGATCAGGCGATCTCGGGTTGGTAGCGGACGTTTGGTCATCTTTCATCGATATTGACAGCACTAGACCAAATGGTCCAGATGGAATCATTAGACTGATTGGTCTAGATTTGGTTGGAGGATGCAATGTTGGACAGCCAGCAGAATGCGCTCATCGAGGATTTTCAGTTTCCGGCTGGTTCGGCGATGCTGTCTGCCCGTCTGTTCCTGCCTGCAACCGAGCCTGAAACAGTTGTGGTTCTGAACAGCGCCACTGGCGTACCACGCGATTACTACAGGCATTTTGCACAGTGGCTGGCTGTCGAACAGGGTATTGCCTGCCTGACATACGACTACCGCGATTTTGGCCATTCCCTTTCAGGGCGCTTGCAGGACAGCGACGTGAATATGGCCGATTGGGCTCTTGTCGATATGCCAGCTGCCCGTGCTGAGATGCGCAGAAGATTTCCGGATGCCAAGCTCTGGGTTATTGGTCATTCGGTTGGCGGGATGTTGGGTCCGGTCCAGCCGGAAATCGAACAGATTGACCGGATGATTTGTGTCTGCTCGGGACTGGTGACCGTATCCGATCATCCCTGGCCATATCGTGCATTGGCTATGTTGTTCTGGTATGGTCACGCTCCCCTGATCGTTCGCCTGAAGGGATATCTGCCGGGTAAGTTGGTTGGTTTTGGTGCTGACCTGCCGCCAAAAGTGTATTGGCAGTGGCGAAAATGGTGTACCGCGCCTCAAAGCTATTTGCCTGAGACCGGAGTTACCCTGCCCGAAGCGGATTGGTCGCGTTCAGGTGCGCCCGTCGACTTTCTTACATTTGAGGATGATGAGATGGTGCCGCCGGAGGCAGTTTGGCGACTTGCAGATGCCTACGGGCCTGCAGCCAGACGTCACCTGTTGAAGCCCGGCGATTTTGGCCTCAAGGGTGTGGGGCACATCGGGGCGTTTGCCCGTCGCAACTCTGCGGTTTGGCCCCGGTTGATAGCCTGAGGTAGGGCACCGCATGGCGGCGCCCTTTCCTTCAGAACCGTTTGCGTGATTTCTTATCCTGCATCACGGATCGCACCATTTTCCCAAAGGCTTTGTCACGTGCGCGCGACTGAGCAATTGTTTCAGAGTTACGCCGATCCTCGCGTCGCAGCTTCCTCCATCGCTCTAGACGCGCCGGGTCGAGCTCGCCGGCGCTGATGGCTTCTTGGATCGCGCAACCCGGTTCGGTTTCGTGGTTGCAATCCGCAAAGCGACAGGTTTCGGCAAGTTCGACGATATCCGAGAATACTTCATCGACCCCTTCTTGAGCATCCAGCAGACGCAGGGCGCGCATACCGGGGGTGTCGATCAGCCAACCGCCGTTACGCATCTGGTGCAGCTCGCGCGAGGTCGTCGTGTGTCGTCCACGGGCATCATCTTCACGTATCTCCGCGGTGGCTTCGTTTGCGCCAGTCATAGCGTTAGTCAGTGTGGTTTTACCTACACCTGATGAGCCGATCAGAGCCGCAGTTTGCCCTTTTGGACACCAATTCAGGACCTGTCGCACGTCATCGTCATCATGGGCATTCACTGGCACAACCGTCAGAAAGAGTGCCAGTGATTCTGCGCGTGAAACATAGTCTTTCGGATCATCGCACGTGTCTGCCTTGGTCAGTACGATCACTGGATAACAACCAGCCTGATGTGCAAGTGCCAAGTATCGTTCCAGTCGAGGCAGGTTAAAGTCTGCGTTACAGGAACTGACGATGAACAGAACGTCGACGTTGGCCGCAATCAACTGGATTCCAGCACCGGTGCCTGCGGCCCGGCGTTTTAGCAGGCTGCGCCTGTCTGGCAGTCGTTGGATACGCATGTGTTTATCGACCAAAACCCAATCACCGACAGCAAAATCACCAGTAGATTGGTTGTTACTTAGCAATGTTGCTTCGCCGTCAGGATGCATTCCGATCAGACGGTCACGGTGAACTGCGCTCACGCGATAGGGAGTGTATGTTGGATCAGCCGCATATTGCGCGGCAAAGTGAGAGGACCATCCGAGGTCCGATAGTGTAAGGGACATTGATCTGCCTGTGTTCAGAAACAGCAAGCCGCACAGATGGCGCACGCGCATCCGTGGGTGATGTGTTCAGGCAGTCGGAAGTGTCCGCTAGATCAGCGCCGCACTGCCTGAGGGATTTGTACTACAATCATCAAAGCCCTCCTTTGGCTGCGGATTGATCGCCGAATTGGCGGTAAGTGAGAGGCTGGACATCGACCCAAGCGGGACTCGTTGTGGCTGCTTCCTTCCGGACCTGACCAGGTTGGCGAGGCGCTCGCCCGCGCCAACCTCTCGAAGCCCGATATAGGGATTTGGCAGTGCAATGACAACCCATCACAGGCTTAGTCTGATCCTGAGAAATCCATCAGGGTCCTGATCGAGAATTTGCGGTTCGTATTCTGCCAGTTCTTGTAGATAATCCGCGGCGCCCGGCCCGGTTCTGAAGATTGCCAGCGATCCCGGCTGGCCGGTGAACGAAAAGGGGCGTGGAGCCTTCTCCAGAGGATCAGCAGGCAGTTTTCCGGATAGATAGTCACGCAAGATATCCTGTATTCGCAATGGAGGAAGCTTGATGGTTTCCACACGCTCAGGAAACGGAAAATGCCCGCCTCCGCTGACTCTATAGTTGTTGAGCGCTACGATAAATTCCTGCTCCTGCTCCACCGGACTGCCGAGATGTCGCAAGTTGCAGATTCGAGAATTCGCGGGATTGATCAATTGACCACTCGCGCCGAAGCGGGCGGGTTGCGACAAATCGATCTCGTATGACACGCCGTGCAATACGTCGAAGTTGTGCCCTGCCCGGCGCGGATCATTCAGCTCAGCCTCATGACTTTTATCGAGCTGATTGAAGATCCCGGCAGACATCTCGATCCAGTCAAGCAGTTGGGCCCCACTGACACATATGGCTCGAAGCTCATTCGGAAATACGTGCAGGTCTGCCACATGCCTCATCGAAATTTCACCTGCCGGCACATGTGTATAGTGATTAGGGCCAGCGCGTCCTCCGAATTTTGAAGGTGCTGTCGCGGACAAAACAGGAAGGGTGGCAAACTTGGTTCCGGACAAGAATGGCCGCAGAGCAGCGGCCTGTGCCGCGGCAACCAAGGCCAGCCCCCGATCATGCGCACAATAGCTGAAAAAGCTGTGTAGAGGCTTGGACGTCTGCCCTACTGACTCGGCCATACGTGCTCTGGTATGCGCGTGTCCGTGCGAAACCACCTTCTTTAATTCAGTGTCTTCCGGAACAGGTAAGTTCTCATTGGCAGGACATATTGGCTGCAACTGGCTTGAGCTGTCTACGATGCGCCAGCGACCGGAAGGCTCACGTTCGACGGCAACATCGATGATGCCCAGGTGCGAGCCGGCGAAACCCGGCATGACAACAGGTTTGCCATGGATTCGACCGATGTGATTTTCGACATGCTCCAGTTCGTCATGGTTTTTCCCGGGTAAGGTCAGATGCGTATGGCCAGCGATGATCGCATCTATTTCATCAATCGCGGCCATCGGGATCACAGCATTTTCCAACCCCGTGGCAGCATCGGACTGTCCCAATCCGGAATGGGCCAGCGCGATGACCAGATCACACCCCATTTGACGTAGCCGGGATGCAGTTCTGCGCGCAGATGACATGATGTCGGCCACTGTCACCTGATCCATCAGGCGATGCGCCTCCCATTGCGCAGTTTGCGGTGGCAATACGGACAATACTCCGATCTGAATTGGAAACTCCCGGTTGGCGACTGTGAGAGAGCGCCGCAAGACCGCGTATTCTTGCCAGCTCTGGTCGCCCGTGCTGTATTTCATATTGCTGCAAACCACAGGGCAGGGTGCCTGAGAGAGAATGCTGTCTAGCGCGAGCAAGCCAAAGCTGAAATCATGATTGCCGAGTCCGATGGCATCATAACCCAACAGACCAAAGGCCTTCATCAAAGGGTGTTCCGAACCCTTCTCCTCTGCCGCCCATTCGCCAAACGGAGTCCCTTGCAGAGAATCGCCATTGTCGAACAGCAATGTCAGAGCGCCACTCTCTCTGACTTGTTGCTGTGCCATACGGATAAGTGTCGCTGTTCGAGTAAATCCGACCGCAGGGTCTGGGCGATCAGCATAATAGTCGAAGCTGGCCAGGTTCATATGAAGATCCGATGTCGCCAGAATCTGAATGCGCCCACAGATCGTTTGATTCTGGCTTCGGCGAGGAACTTTACTCTTGATCAATTTGTCTTCTTTTGGTGGTGATTGAGTGAACGTTTGCACTAAAAAGTAGAATACATGTAAATACTTGAGCAACCATACGGTTATTCGAGAGTATGTCTGATTTTTTGGGACTACGAATATCCATTGCTCTGGAGCCGAAGCCGTGGCACCCCTTGGCGAAAAGCTGAGGGGCCAGAATGAAACGCGCTGAACAGGTGACTTTTGGAGGTTCGGGTCTTGACCGGGCGGCACTTATCCGAAGCGATGCGCAGAGACTTGCTGATGCTCAGAACGACCCGTCGGCGTGCTGTTTGCTGCTTTGGCGGGGAAAGATCTTGGTTTGTGGCGAAGCGTTGAACAGTTTGGCTTTCGTCCCGATGACGCATGACCTGGTTCAGAAGGGTCCGGGTGGTGCGATCGAAACGCCGGTTTTCCTTGGGCTGTCTGAAGCGGACTTGCCCATGTTCGCCATGGATATCTCGGAATGGGCTGCCGAGGGGCTGGATTTATCCGGTGTCGGCGAGTTTGTTGATCGAACCGAACAACAGCATCCGGATTTGTCGGATGGGTATGTATTTGCCGAACTGCGTCGCATCATGACACGCCTTTCGCCGCGGGATGCCGAACTGGCTGCGACGGCCAAGGCTGTGATCGGATGGCATGAGACTCACCGGTTCTGTGCCAGATGTGGCGCACAAAGCGAAGTCTCGCAAGCTGGATGGCAGCGGAGTTGCCCCTCGTGTGAAGGCCAGCATTTTCCACGTACCGACCCTGTTGTTATTATGTTGATAACACATGGGGATTCCGTCCTTATGGGGCGCTCTCCGGGATGGCCCGAGGGGATGTACTCGCTGCTTGCCGGGTTCGTGGAGCCAGGCGAGACATTGGAAGCTGCGGTAAGACGTGAGGTCATGGAAGAAGCCGGCGTTCCGGTAGGTGCGGTCAGCTATCTGGCCAGCCAACCCTGGCCATTTCCGGCATCTTTGATGTTCGGATGCGCCGGTGAGGCCTTGTCACGCGATATTAAGATTGATCCTGTTGAAATCGAAGACGCCATGTGGGTAAGCAAGTCCGAAATGATGCAGGCCTTTGCCGGTGAGCATCCGTTGCTTTTGCCAGCGCGCAAGGGTGCCATTGCGCATTTTCTGTTGCAAAACTGGCTTGCGGATACACTGGACTGAGGAAACACTGGTTCACAGGCAAGAGAAGCAAAGACCAACATGCAATTTTCAGCTCGTGAAGACATCGAAGCGCCTATTGATCGGGTGTTTGAAATGGTCTCCGATTTCGAACGTTTTGAGCGCATGGCTATGCGACGCGGGATCGAGGTGCGCCGGGTGGACGAGCATTCGCCGGTCTCTATTGGCACGCTTTGGGAAACGGAAATCAAGGTGCGTGGTAAACCCCGTCAGGTTTCGGTTTTGATGAGCGAGTTCGCGCGTCCCGAAGTGATGAAGTTTGAAACAACCAGTAAGGGTCTGAACGGTCTGACGACGATCGAGTTTCTTGCCTTGTCGCAACGCAGAACGCGTATGAGTATGGAGATTGCGCTAACTGCAAAGTCTTTGCCTGCACGTTTGTTGCTTCAGTCCCTGAAACTCGGAAAATCACGCTTTCGTCGGCAATTTCAACTTCGGTTAGGTGAGTTCGCCAGAGAGCTGGAGGAACGACACCTGCACGGTGCGTGAGGTCTGCGATACGTTCTTATTCAGAGCGAGGATATGATGAGCCCTTTGACATTCCGAAATGCAAATGAAGCAGACGCGGAAGGTATTGCTTCTGTTTTGCAAGAGCTTGTGGCGGCAGGGAAACGGCAATCAGCAAGCGATTCAGAGTTTGCTCGGGCGCACTACATTACCCACTCAAATAATTTGCAGTGCACCGTTGCCGAAGATGAAGATGGCAACATCCTCGGATTTCAGGCGCTGATTCTGGCGATTGAAGATAATCCTTATGGCGCGCCTGTCGGTTGGGGTGTGATCGGAACCCACATCAGACCAACTGCAGCGCGGCGTGGCATTGGAAGGCAACTGTTCGAGCGCACTCATGCAGCTGCGCGGGCCAACAACCTTGAGGCCATTGACGCTACAATTGGCGCAAATAACCCTGAGGGCCTGAACTACTACGAAGCTATGGGGTTCAGGGACTATCGCGTGTCAGACGGGGCGATCTCAAAGGCATTTCGTCTCAGATAGTTCTGGAAGCGGTGCCAACCGGATGTGAACGAGAGGAAGACTTGTTATGTCGCAGATCATCTTTCTCCATGGGGCATCCAGCAGCGGTAAAAGCACAATCGCCCGCGCACTGCAGCAAAGAATAGAAAAACCCTTCTGGCACATCTCGATCGACCATCTACGGGATGCCGGAGTGTTGCCGCGGGATCGATTTCAAAGTGGAGAGTTTGACTGGAGCGAGGAGAGGCCGCGCTTTTTCGCGGGGTTTCATCAATCGCTGGCATCTTATGCAGCTGCTGGGAACAACCTGATTCTGGAACACATACTGGACACCGACGGCTGGATAGAAACCCTGGTAGAGCTGTTCGAACCACATGATGTGTTTTTCGTCGCGGTGCATTGTTCAGTACCGGTTCTGAACGAGCGAGAATTGAAGCGGGGTGACCGTCCGTTGGGTAGCGCTGAAATGGATCAGAAATCAATCCATCAGAAACGGATCTATGATCTGGAAATCCAATCCGAAGACGGAGTGGTTGCCAATGTGCAATCCATACTGGAGGTCTGGCGCAGCGGACTGCGCCGGTCCGAGTTCAGTTTGCATTTGGAGTAGAGGCGAATCTACTACCCACGCGGTTGTGCGGCAGGGTAGACGCCCAAAATCTCGACATTGGTCGTGAAGTGTTCCAGCTCATCCATTGCCAGCTTAACGTTCCGGTCTTCAGGATGCCCGACTATATCGGCGTAGAACTGAGTGGCGGTGAAGGACCCATCGACCATGTAGCTTTCCAGCTTGGTCATGTTGATCCCGTTGGTGGCAAACCCGCCCATCGCTTTGTACAGGGCAGCCGGAATGTTTCGGACCTGGAAAACGAAGCTCGTGATCATGCCATGCTCGCCACGGCGCGATTCGTCAGCCTGCCGCGACATGACAAGAAAGCGAGTGGTATTATCGCCCTGATCCTCAATATGGCGGGCCAGTACATTCAGCCCATAGATTTCTCCGGCCAGTTCACTTGCCAGAGCAGCTGAATGCTTGTCGCCTGCTTCTGCCACTTCTCGGGCGGCTCGGGCATTGTCAGGGCTTACCCGACCTCGAATGCCGTGTTTTGCCAGAAAACCCGCGCATTGCGGCAGCAACACCAGATGAGAATGCGCTTCGGTAATGTCTTCAAGCTTTGCACCCGGTACGCCAAGCAGGTTGATATGAACCCGAACAAAAGCCTCATCGATAATATGCAGCCCGCTATGTGGCAGCAGCCTGTGGATATCGGCAACCCGGCCGTAGGTCGTGTTTTCGACGGGCAACATCGCAAGCTCGGCTTCACCGGAGCGTACTGATTCGATCACGTCCTCGAATGTGCGGCACGGAAGGGCTTCCATATCGGGGCGCGCATTGCTGCATGCCTCGTGACTATAGGCGCCGGGCTCACCCTGAAATGCGATGCGTTTGGTCATTTGGTCGATTCCATGCAACAAGTTCTTGATTTGGGCGTTTAGTCGCGGTGTCTATACCTTGCCTCTTGCAAGGGGAAGCCTTAGACACCCCGCAGACAGCTGAAATGGACAAGCGATCAATGTTCGACACGATGACAGTTACCAAGGCCGCCGCTGGCCTGTTCGGCACCTTCCTGGTGCTCCTTCTGGCAAAATGGGGAGCCGACGTTCTCTATTATGCGGGCGGGCATGGCGCCGAAGCCGCCTATATCATCGAAACCGAAAGCTCTGGCGAGAGCGCTGACGGCGAAGAAGTCGTCTTTGAGGAAATGCTGGCCGCAGCCGATCCCGAGAAAGGTGCCAAGGTTTTCCGCAAGTGCACCGCATGTCATAAACTGGAAGACGGCGCGAATGGCACAGGTCCATATCTTTATGCGATCGTTGATCGTCCTGTAGCTGCGGCCAAAGGCTTCACCGGTTACTCTGCAGCGATGCAGGCCCATGGTGGCAACTGGACACCTGAGGCTCTGGATGCCTTCCTGACACGTCCGAGCGCCTATATCTCGGGCACCTCCATGAGCTTTGCCGGTCTGAAAAAGCCGCAGGATCGGGCAGACCTGATTGCCTATCTGCAAACCATCAACTGATTTTTCAGTCAGTTTCGACAAGTTTCAAAGCCGCTGCCACGTGCAGCGGCTTTATTTTTTCCTTAGTGAATCTTCACAAAGTGTTCACGCAGTCTAAACTTGCAACTGTCAGTGCTGGACCTTTAGCTAGCACGAACAAGATTAAAGTCGTGAACGACCCAGAGGATGAGCCATATGAATCCCCGCCTGCCTGAAACGCGCGTATCAACTGTTCGGCCTTGGGCATCAGTTTTGGGAATATCGGCGGCTTTACTGCTGGGGATAGCTGGACACTCTACTGCAGCTGAAGAGAAGATTACCAAAAGTCACGGCTACTCGTACTTTGGTAATCTGGACTACCCGGCCGACTATGAGCATCTGGGCTATGTCAATCCGGATGCGCCTAAGGGTGGAGAGCTTTCCCTTGCGGCATCGGGTACATTCGATTCATTAAACCCCTACTCGCGCAAGGGCCGCCCGGGTGCTTTGACAACACTTCAGTATGATCGCCTGATCGACAGCACTGATGACAGTGTCGGTCAGTACTACGGTGTCATAGCCGAAAGCCTCGAGTATGACGAAGGGCGCAACTACGTCATTTTCCATCTGCGGCCCGAAGCGACATTCTGGGATGGCACGCCCGTTACAGCCGAGGACGTCGTCTATAGCCACAGGCTGTTCATCGAACAGGGTTTGCCGTCATACGCGCAGGCTGTCGGTCGGATGGTGACCGGTGCTGAAGCGCTGGATGATCACACCGTCAAATTCACTTTCAACCCCGACGTGACCCGCCGCAGTCTGATCGAAACGGTGGGTGCGACCCCCGTGTTCTCTAAGGCTTGGTTCGAAGCGGATGAGTCCCGCCGTCTGGATGAGCCCCGGCTCGAAGTTGCCGTGGGATCCGGGCCATACAAACTGGACAGCTACGACATCAATCGCCGCATCGTCTATAAACGCCGAGATGACTATTGGGGCAAAGATCTTCCCATCAATCGGGGTCGGCATAACTATGACACCATTCGCCTGGAGTACTTCGCGGACCAAACTGCTGCTTTCGAAGGGTTCAAAGCGGGCGAATACACTATGCGGATCGAAAGCGATCCGAAACTCTGGGCGTCCAGCTACGACTTCCCAAAGCTGACTGAAGGTTTTGTGGTAAGGGATGAAATTCTCGATGGCAGCCCTCCGACGCCATCCGGGTTTGTTTTCAATCTGGCCAAACCGCAGTTTGCAGACAAAAATGTGCGTAAGGCCTTGGCTTTGGCGTTCAACTTTGAATGGGCAAATGAATCGCTGATGTTCGGACTGAACGCACCGCGCAGTTCGTTTGTACAAGGTACCCCGTTGCAGGCTGAGGGTTTGCCAGATGGCGCGGAACTGGAATTTCTCGAAACGCTTGGTGACGTTGTTCCAGCAGAGTTTCTGGCCGAGCCCGCACTGGTCGTGCACGAATCCAATCCGGCACGTTTGAATGATCGCCGCAACCTACGCAAAGCGTCCAAACTTCTGGATGAAGCCGGTTGGCCGGTAGGCCAAGGGAATCTGCGCCGTAACGCGCAAGGGCAGACGCTGCGGGTTGAAATCCCGTATCCCTCCAACCTGCCGACATCGACGGCAACGATGATCGAAACCTTCGTTCAGAATCTGCAATCCATTGGTGTCGATGCCAAAGCTGAAAAGGTTGATCCTGCCCAATACACGCTGCGCAGCCGTGAGCGGGATTACGACATGGTCTATTCAACGCGCTACGGCTCTTTCCTGTCTACGGGTGGCGGGCTGAGCCAGATGTATGGGTCGGACGAAGCTGAGTTCAGCCTGTTTAACCCGGCCGGACTAGCCAGCCCGTTGGTTGATGCAATCATTGAAGCGTCATTCGAAACGGACAATCAGGCCGATCAGGATACGGCGCTCATGGCGCTCGACCGTGCTTTGCGGTATGAGTTCTTTGTGATCCCTGTCGGATACATCGCGGACTACTGGACGGCCTACTACGATATGTATGAATACCCTGAGAACCTGCCTCCCTATGCGCTCGGATACCTCGACCTGTGGTGGGTCAATCCAGAGAAAGAGGCAGAACTGAAGGCAGAAGGCGCACTGCGATAACATGGGCGCCTATATTCTAAGACGCCTGTTGCTCGTCATTCCGACGCTTCTGGGCATCATGATTGTCAATTTCACGCTGGTGCAATTTGTACCGGGTGGACCGGTTGAGCAGATCATCGCGCAGATCGAAGGGCAGGGTGATGTCTTTGCCGGTTTTGCCGGTGGCGGCGATACCGGTGCCGGTGCAGAGCCCGCAGGCGGGGTATTCGACGACAAATACGTTGGTGCACGCGGTCTGCCTCCTGAGTTCATCGCGGAACTGGAAAAGGAATTCGGTTTCGACAAGCCGCCGCTTGAGCGATTTCTCGGTATGATGGGTAACTATCTGACGCTGGATTTTGGTGAGAGCTATTTCCGGTCGATCAGTGTGATTGATCTGGTGCTTGAAAAGATGCCGGTTTCGATTTCGCTGGGTCTTTGGTCGACACTGATTGCGTATCTGGTGTCGATTCCGTTGGGTATTCGCAAAGCGGTAAAGGATGGCTCAAGATTTGATACCTGGACCAGTGGTGCGATTATCGTGGCTTACGCGATCCCGGGTTTCCTGTTTGCGATCCTGCTGCTGGTACTGTTTGCGGGTGGTTCTTACTGGCAGATATTCCCGCTTAGGGGGCTCACCTCAGACAATTGGGATAGCCTTAGCCTGTTTGGCAAGATCGCCGACTACTTCTGGCATATTGCCTTGCCTATCATCGCCCTGACGATTTCGGCTTTTGCGACGCTGACATTGCTGACCAAGAACTCATTCCTCGATGAAATCAAAAAACAATACGTCATGACTGCGCGCGCTAAAGGGCTGAGTGAAAGCCGGGTGCTGTACGGTCACGTATTCCGGAATGCTATGCTCATCGTCATCGCAGGGTTCCCTGCGGTATTCATCGGCGTTTTCTTTGGCGGCTCAATCATCATCGAAACGATCTTCTCACTGGACGGCCTTGGACGGCTGGGTTTCGAAGCTGCTGTCGCGCGTGATTATCCCGTCATCTTCGGTACGCTCTTCATCTTCGGCCTGATGGGACTGGTCGTCGGTATCATCAGCGACCTGATGTATGTCCTCGTCGATCCACGCATCGACTTCGAAAAGCGGGAGGGGTAAATGGCGCTTTCCCCTCTCAATCAACGGCGTTGGCGCAATTTCCGGCGCAATGGCCGGGCGTTCTGGTCGCTGATCATTTTTGGTGTTCTGTTCGGCCTTTCGCTTTTCGCCGAATTCATCGCCAACGACAAACCGATCCTGGTCAGCTACCGGGGTGAGCTCTATACGCCAATCTTCAAGTTCTATCCGGAAACGGATTTTGGCGGAGATTTTCAGACCGAAGCGATCTACCGCGATCCCGAGGTCCAGTGTTTGATCGACAGCGGCGGTCTCGAGCAGTGCTTTGATGACCCCGAAGGGATCATTGAACAGATCGACGCCGGAACCTTTCAGGCCGAAGGTTTCGAGCGTGGTTGGGCGATTTGGCCCCTTATCCCCTATTCCTTCAACACAAGTGTGGATCGCCCCGGTGCGGCCCCACTGCCGCCCAATGGCCAGAATCTTCTGGGTACGGATGACACCAAGCGCGATGTGCTTGCCCGGGTCATCTATGGCTTCCGTCTGTCGATCCTGTTCACCCTGATCGTGACCGGTGCGGCCAGCCTGATCGGGATATTTGCCGGTGCCATTCAAGGGTTTTTTGGAGGTTGGCTGGATCTGATTTTCCAGCGCATTATCGAGATCTGGTCGGCCACGCCCTCGCTCTATGTGATCATCATCATGTTCGCGATTCTGGGCCGAAGTTTCTGGCTGCTGGTGGCGCTTATGATCCTGTTTTCGTGGACCGGCCTGGTCGGGGTTGTTCGGGCTGAATTTCTGCGGGCGCGAAACCTTGAATACGTGCGGGCGGCCAAGGCGCTGGGCGTCGGCAACATGACCATCATGTTCCGCCACATGCTGCCCAACGCGATGGTTGCCACGCTGACATTCATGCCATTCATCGTGACCGGAACCATTGGCGGACTCGCAAGTCTGGATTTTCTGGGCTTTGGTCTGCCCTCATCGGCTCCGTCGTTGGGTGAATTGACCCTGCAGGCAAAACAAAACCTTCAGGCCCCTTGGCTGGCGTTCACCGCGTTTTTCACCTTTGCCATTATGCTGTCACTGCTGGTCTTTATCTTTGAAGGCGTGCGTGACGCATTCGATCCCAGAAAGACCTTCTCATGAGCCTGCTGGATGTGAACAACCTCAAGGTCTCGTTCCGCCAGGACGGGCAGGTCAGTGCAGCGGTAAAAGGTGTGTCCTTCACCGTTGATCGTGGTGAGACCGTTGCTTTGGTTGGTGAGTCCGGTTCCGGAAAGTCAGTTACAGCGCTCAGTACTGTGTCCCTGCTTGGCGACAGCGCAATTGTCGAGGGATCGGTTCAATACGACGGGCAAGAGATGATCGGCGCCTCTGAAGATCTGCTGATGGACGTTCGTGGTAACGATATCAGCTTTATCTTTCAGGAACCGATGACCTCGCTCAACCCGCTGCATACAATCCAGAAGCAGATGGCGGAATCTCTGGCCTTGCACCAGGGCGTGTCAGGAGATGTCGCGCGGGAACGGATTGTCGAGTTGCTGACCAAGGTGGGCATACGCGATCCCGAAGACCGGTTGGACAGCTATCCTCATCAACTGTCAGGCGGGCAGCGTCAACGCGTGATGATCGCGATGGCGTTGGCCAACAAACCCGATATCCTGATCGCAGACGAGCCGACAACAGCTCTGGATGTGACCATTCAGGCGCAGATTCTTGAGCTGCTGGCTGAACTGCAAAAATCCGAAAACATGGGGATGCTGTTCATCACGCATGATCTGGGGATCGTTCGCAGGATCGCGGATCGGGTTTGCGTGATGAAGGACGGCGAGATTGTTGAAACTGGTCCAACTGCCGAGATTTTCGACAATCCGCAGCATCCTTACACACGTAAGCTGTTGGCAGCGGAACCTTCAGGACACCCGGATCCGGTTGCAGCAGATGCCGAAGAGGTGGCCCGTACGGATCACCTGAAGGTCTGGTTTCCCATCCAGCGCGGTTTTTTGAAACGGACCGTGGGGTATGTGAAGGCTGTCAACGATGCAACGCTGAGCGTCCGCGCGGGAGAGACTTTGGGCATAGTCGGAGAGAGTGGTTCAGGCAAAACCACATTGGCTCTGGCGATCATGCGTTTGATCGCATCCGAAGGCGGGATCACGTTCCGCGATCAGGACGTACGCCGCTGGTCCACGCGTGAACTGAGGCGGCTGCGCAAGGATATGCAGATCGTGTTTCAGGACCCGTTCGGCAGCCTCAGCCCAAGGATGACATGCCAGCAAATCATTTCCGAAGGGTTGGCGATCCACAAGGTAGACCCGCATCGCGCCCCGCGCGAACTGGTTGCCGAAGTGATGACAGAGGTCGGGCTGGATCCAGAGGCGATGGATCGCTACCCTCACGAGTTTTCAGGCGGCCAGCGTCAGCGTATCGCCATTGCGCGCGCGATGGTCCTGCGACCCAAACTGCTGGTTCTGGATGAGCCGACAAGTGCGCTGGACATGACAGTTCAGGTCCAGATCGTTGATCTGTTGCGCGACCTGCAGCGGAAATATGGGCTGGCCTATTTGTTCATCAGCCACGACCTCAAGGTCGTGCGGGCAATGTCGCATAATGTGATCGTCATGCGGAATGGTGATGTAGTTGAAATGGGATCGGCTGAGTCATTGTTCGAGAACGCTCAGACCGATTACACGCGCGAACTTATTGCAGCAGCAGGCTAAGCTTGGCCTGCTGCTGCAGTTCACTTAGGCGTTGGCTGTTTCGCGGGCAGCTGACTTGGGCACTGGCCCGCGCAGTTCTTCATAATGATCAAATTGCAGTTTGACCCAACCTGTTCCGCGCGTTGCACTTGCCAGGGTGCGGTGCAATTCGTCCTCGGCCACTGCGGGGAGCTGAGCATTAAAAATCTCCCAACCTGAGGCATTTGGATTGCCCTCGAAGCCTAACACCTGCCCCTGCAAAGAACTGATCGTCGGAACCAGATCACCGACAAAGGCAGAAGGCAGATGGATTTCGGCATTCAGGATCGGTTGCAGAACCACAGGCTTTGCCTGTGGGAGCGCTTCGCGCACCGCATTCTTGCCAGCAGTTCTGAAGGCGTAGTCAGAACTGTCGACGTTATGGTGCTTGCCATCGCTCAGCGTGATTTTGACATCTACAACAGGGAAACCTTCAGGCCCTTGTTCAAGCGCGTCTTTTGCCCCGTGCTCTACAGACGGGATGTAGTTTTTGGGTACAGCGCCACCTTTGACGATTTCATCAAACTGAAAGCCAGCACCGCGTGGCATTGGTGCTATCGAGATCACAACATCGGCAAACTGACCCGCGCCGCCTGACTGTTTGCGATGACGATGCCGGTGTTCGATGGTTGAACGAATAGTCTCGCGATATGCAGTCTCAACAGGTTCAGTCGCAATCTCGACGCCAAAATCCTCGTCCAGTTTGGTTGCGACGCGGCGCATATGTTGTGGGCCTTGCGATCCCAGAATTGCATGACCACTAAGCTCATCCTGAGCCAGATGAAGACCTGGATCGATCTCGACCATACGCCCAAGAGCATTCGATAGGCGCACATCGTCCCGCTCATGCGCAGGTGACACGATCTGCCGGTGGGCTGCAGGGTGCGACGATGCCCATTCGGGCAACGGAGTGGCGGAGTTGCTGTCGTAGAGATTACCCGGATTAAGATGGTCGGATTTGACGGCAAGGCCGATCTGACCCGCCTCGAGCTGATTGATCTGCGTCTTGGCATCCAAAGTGGTCAGATTTCCGACCGTCTCGCCCCCCAAAGGTTCATGCGCTTTTACACCATCACCCAAGCCACGCAGGACGATGATTTTACCAACATGTTTTTTGACGTCTGCAAAACCAGCAATCGCGCGGGCGTTCTCAGCTGCTTCATCACGTCCGGCGGCGATATCGAACTCGGGTGCCTCGTGCCGTAGTGCTTTCATCAGGCGGGTCAGGCCATTCCCGTGACTGGCAGCACCCAAACAGGCAGGGATCAGCTGGTGGTTCTGC
>NZ_SMMF01000923.1:27018-51703 GCF_009711355.1 Roseibium sp. RKSG952
ATAGACTTCATCGCTGGGCGGCTGCTTATCTTCGATCAATTGCTCCAGCAGGTTGTCATCGAAATCTGACAGTGTCTCCAACAGTTCGGTACGGGCTTCTTGCTCCCGATCCTCAACGGACTGAGGCAGTTCGATCAGAGCCGAGGGTTGTCCTTCCTGATACTTCCATGCCCGTTCTGAAATCAGATCAACGGCTCCAACAATCTTGTCTCCGTCGCGGATTGGCACCTGACGCAAGGCGATGTGGTGCGTGCAATAGGTTTGCAGCGCCGCGATAATGTCGCGTATCCGACCATTGGGATTGTCCATCCGGTTGATGAACAGAAAGCAGGGAATACCGGCTTCTTCCACCAATCTGAGATAGGGCGCACATAGAACCGCTGCGTCCGGATCGGGTGGCACAACGACGACGGCAGCGTCCGAGATTGCCATTGCGGGTCCGACATATGCCAGCGAATCCCCTCCGCCATCCACGTCTATCGCGCACCAAGGCTCGTCCAGATAAGAAAAACCGTGCAAGTGCACGGTTCCGGAAACATCGAATGTGGTGGGGCGTCCGTCGAGGCGGCTTATAGCCTCGACTAGGGTTGATTTGCCCGATTGACTGGGGCCGAGGACGGTGAAAACGCGCATGGGTGCTGTCCCTCTTTCAAGTTGCAGAACGGCTGCACGAAAAGGGATTGTCGAACGCGGTAGCGTCGGCACGAATTGTCTGTGTCTGGACCTGCCTCAGATGCGGAGCGGTTTGTTGTCTCGCCCATTGAGTTTGGGAAAAACTCAAGGCGCACGTCAAGCCCCGACGTTTTTGGAAATGGAACAGCCCGCTGGGCTGCCCCTTCAGATGGCTGAACTGTGCCCGGCCTCGTTGAGGTCGTAGGCATCAAAACTGCGGGCAATCATTCGAGTAAGTGGACGTGCTTCGACGGGTATGAACAGGCCTTCATCAGTTATCTTCAGCAGCCCGTCAAACGCAACGTTGGTTGTCCGATACATGCGCTGCAGTTCCGAGACGGAAACATCGTAGTCCCGCAAGATTTCTGCCGAATCGATCCGAAAGTCGCACATCAGGGCCTCGATCAGGCGTGCCCGTAGTACATCCTGACCTTTGAACAAGTGTCCCCGCGATGTCGAGAACTGGCCGTTGCGAATGGCTTTGGTGTGCGCCGAGGTTGCTGGCGCGTTTTGTGCATAGCCCTGCGGGAAGCGTGAGATTGAGCTGGCGCCAACCCCGATCAGCACCTCGGCCTGATCGTCGGTATAGCCCTGAAAGTTCCGTTTGAGCCTGCCGGCCTTCAGCGCATGGGTCAGCCCGTCATCCTGCGTAGCAAAGTGATCAATTCCGATCTCGGCGTAGTTGTCCCAGAGGAATAGCCGACGCGCCGTATCAAAAAGATCGAGGCGCTGTTCGGGTGTCGGCAGAGCCTCGGACGGGATCAGTTGCTGACGCTTGGCCATCCATGGCACATGCGCATAACCATAAAGCGCGACGCGGTCCGGATTCAGCGACAGCAGTTTCTGGACACTTTCGGTCATCCGGGTCTTGGTCTGATGTGGCAGGCCATAAAGGATATCTGCGTTCAGACTCGAAATCCCGCGTGCCCGGATCATTTCAATGGCTTCACGAGTTGTGTCGTAGCTCTGTATGCGCCCGATGGTCTTCTGAATCTCATCATCGAAGTCCTGCACACCGATCGAGGCACGGTTCATTCCCGCCTCGGTCAACGCGTCCAGACGCGCCTCATCAACCTCGTTTGGGTCGATCTCGACCGAAAACTCGGCATCTGGTCCCATGGGCACGATGCCGAGAATATAACTGGCCAGATCCCGCATCAGGTCCGGGTTCAGTAGCGTTGGGGTGCCGCCCCCCCAATGTAGCCGCGACAGGGTCACACCGCTGGGCAGACGTTGCGCCAGCAGATCAAGCTCGGCCTTCAGGACGTCTACATAAGCAATGACGGGATTGTCCGTTTGCGTGCCTTGCGTCCTGCAGGCACAGAACCAGCACAGCCTGCGGCAGAATGGAACATGTATGTAAAGCGAAACGGCACTTCCGGGTTTTATGTCCGAAATCCAGTCGCCAAAACGGTCAGGCCCCACATCATTGCTGAAATGCGGGGCGGTAGGATAGCTCGTGTAACGCGGTACTTTCGCGTCAAAAAGTCCGAGCTTGGCCAATTGAGGTTTCACTATCATAGCGATACCGTTATGGCATGCCCCGTCTAGGTACCTTGACCGAGATCAAGTGGAAACGCGAATGACACTGACTGTTCAATTTGACCATTCTAACTGCGATGACTGTCCGATCCGTCATCGGGCTGTATGCGCGCAATGCGATCAGGAAGAGCTCGAAGAGCTGGAAGATATTAAATATTATCGCAGTTTCGAGGCTGGGCAGACCATCATCTGGTCAGGTGATCAGATGAATTTTGTCGGCTCTGTTGTGTCCGGAATCGCATCGCTGACCCAGACGATGGAAGATGGTCGCACACAAATGGTCGGCCTCTTGCTGCCCAGCGACTTTGTTGGCCGCCCGGGGCGCGAATCGGCACCATACGATGTTCAGGCGACCACCGACGTGGTCATGTGCTGCTTTCGCAAGAAGCCGTTCGAGGATCTGATGAGCCATACGCCGCATATTGCGCATCGTCTGCTGCAGATGACTTTGGACGAGCTGGATGCGGCACGGGAATGGATGCTGGTCCTTGGTCGTAAGACCGCGCGGGAAAAGATCGCCAGCCTCCTGTCGATCATCGCACGCCGCGATGCGTCGGTCAGCCAGAAGGGTATGTCGGGTCCGATCGTATTCGACCTGCCTCTGACGCGCGAAGCAATGGCGGACTATCTGGGCCTTACTTTGGAAACCGTAAGTCGTCAGATTTCAGCCTTGAAAAAGGATCAGGTCATCCTTCTGGAAGGCAAACGTCACGTGACTATCCCGGATATGGGACGCCTGATGGAAGAGGCCGGTGACGATACTGATGGCGGCTTTCTGGTCTAACCAATCCCTTTGAGCCACCTCACAACCCTTTCGACGGGCGAACGGGGGTGCAAGGGGCGCGGACACCAAAGGTTCAGCGTGTCCGGCAATGTGACCTTGGTTTCAAACGGTGCAACAAGCCGTCCGCTTTTGAGATGCGGCTCCACAAGTGCGCTATGGCCCATCAAAACACCTGCGCCATTCAATGCCTCTTCAACCGCGAGAGCATAGAGCGAAAATACAGGGCCTTTAGGGGCAAATCCCTGTTCGGGCATAGCTGCGGAGGTCCATTGCTGCCAATCGTTGAACCAAGTGGAATCCGACAGGCAAGTGACACTGGATAAGTCTTCTGGTGTTTTCAGACGGTTTGCGAGAGCAGGCGCGCAAACCGGGAAAATGACGTTGTTCGAGACGGCTTCACCAAGTTCGCCGCCAAAGAACAGATATATGTCATAAGGCGCACGCTTGAGGTTTGGGGGCGCTTCTTCGGCTGTTAGCGAAACCTCGATTTCCGGTTCCGCCAAACGGAGTTCGGGCAATCTGGGTGACAGCCAAAGCTGTGCGATCGAAGGCAGTGTCACGATGTGAACTACCTGCGGTCGAGCCTCGGTTCGCAGGGTTTGAGTTGCCTGACCCATCATGTCGAACGCCAACGTAAGGTCGGGCAAAACCTTTTGACCCAAGGCTGTAAGGGCCACGCCTCGTGCGTTTCGATCGAACAAAGGTGCCCCCAGGTCTTCTTCCAGTGCTTTGACATGGGCTGAAATCGCGCCCGCACTGACGCCCAGTTCGATCGCGGCAGAGGAAAAGCCGCCCAGTCGCGCGGCGGCTTCGAACGCGCGTAACGCATTCAGAGGCAGTGGTTTAGGACGCGGCGGTGCAACAGGCATAATATTAGGCTCAGATTTTCTGCCCCTATTTTTTCGGAAAACTGATTTGATCGCAAGCTGGGATCTTTGCACTCTGACTTTGAAAACGGAGGATCAGATGCCACAACTCGCCCGCCGCCCATGGGTCCCGACCCAATGTGAAGACCGCGTCCAGCAGATTGCTCAGGCCGTTGAGCCTATCGACCCGGACGCAATCGACAAACAGATCGAGACGCTGATCGCGCGAAATTCAGAGATCCACGATGCAGAGTGCTTCAACCTGAATCCGGCAACAAATGTCATGAACCCCCGGGCTGAGGCTGCCCTGGCAGCTGGCTTGGGTAGTCGCCCGTCTCTGGGTTATCCCGGCGATAAGTATGAGATGGGGCTGGAAGCGATTGAAGAAATAGAGGTTATCGCGGCGGAACTCGCAGCGAAGGTCTTCAACGCGAAATACGCGGAAATTCGTGTTGCTTCGGGTGCGTTGTCTAACCTCTACGGTTTTATGGCGCTGACCGATCCCGGGGATACAATTATTGCCCCTCCCGCGACAGTCGGGGGACACGTGACGCACCACAAAGATGGATGTGCGGGTCTTTACGGTCTGAATACGTTGAACGCTCCGGTCGATGCTGATGGTTATAGCCTTGATCTGAACGGTTTGCGTGAGTTGGCAAAAACGCACAGACCTAAACTCATCACAGTTGGGGGTTCGCTGAACCTGTTTCCGCATCCCGTATCCGCTGTCCGGGAGATAGCGGACGAAGTAGGCGCGAAGGTGCTGTTTGACGCTGCTCATCAATGCGGGATCATCGCCAGTGGCGTTTGGTCAAATCCACTGGATGAAGGCGCGCATCTTACGACGATGAGCACCTACAAGAGCCTAGGTGGCCCTGCCGGCGGCCTCATCGTCACCAATGACGCTGAGATTGCAGAACGGCTGGACGCCATCGCCTTTCCCGGCATGACCGCCAACTTTGATGCCGCCAAATCAGCATCCTTGGCGATTTCCCTGCTGGATTGGATCGAATTTGGTCCCGCTTACGGTCAGGCTATGGTCGAGCTTGCGCAAGCGATGGCCAAGGAAATGGAAGAAATCGGATTACCGGTGTTCAAAGGTGCCGGAGGCGCAACTGAGTCCCATCAGTTTGCGTTGGAGGCAGCGCGCTTTGGAGGCGGGCAGGCCGCTTCAAAAACGCTGCGAAAGGCAGGCTTCCTTGCTTGCGGGATCGGATTGCCGACCGCACCGGTAGAAGGAGACATGAACGGCTTGCGCATTGGGACTCCGGAACTGGTTCGTCGAGGTGTCACACCAGATCACGCAGGAGAGCTTTCGGCTCTGATCGCCGAGGCTTTGTCCACCACAGATCCGGAGAGTGTCGCACCGCGTGTGCGCGAACTCCGCGAACGGTTTCAGGGCATGCACTACGTTCGTACGTGACCGAACGCCCCGACCATGATCTAATGCCTTTGAGTGAAACAACATTCAGGAGCAAGGCATGGAATTCAGTAGCCTTTTGGCAATGCTGTTCATCGGAGCGATCGCTGGCTGGTTGTCCGGCAAGATCATGGAAGGCCGAGGCTTTGGTCTTGTCGGCAACATAATCGTTGGGATCGTTGGGGCTTTTCTGGCAGGCCTGATCTTTCCCGCCCTTGGATTTGCAGTTGGCGGCGGTTTGTTCTCGTCGATCTTCTTTGCGACCGTGGGCGCCGTGATCCTGCTGTTTGTAATCGGGCTGATCAAAAAAGCCTGAACAGAAGAACCGCCCTGATTGAGGGCGGTTCTCTCAATCTAATACATTTGGTCAGTGTGCCAAAAAGACCGGAACATCAGATTGTTCCAACATATTCCGAGTCGCCCCGCCCAGGATCGCTTCGCGGAAACGGGAATGTCCGTATGCACCCATGACGATCATGTCCGCATCAGTATCTGCGGCGTGTCGGTTCAGAATGTCTGAGACACGCGTCATGGTTTTGCTTAGTACATCTATTTCGCATTTCACGCCGTGACGGGCGAGCATCTGTGAAAGCATACCACCGGGGTCTGAACGGTCGGGTCCGTGGCGTGGCGGGTCAATCACCACGATGCGTGCGACATCAGCTTGTTTCAGGAAAGGAAGGGCACGACGTATCGCCCGCATCGCCTCGACGCTTTCGTTCCAGCCAATCAGAACGGTGCGCGGTTTCGAGAACGGCTTTGCATCTTCGGGAACGATCAATACCGGTGCGTGCCCTTCGAACATGGCTGCTTCAACTATGGGTTCGGCCTCGGCTCCACGATCCTTGCCATAGGGTTTTGGCAGGACAACAAGGTCCGAGAAACGTGCGCGATGCGCTACGTGGCGACTCAGATCGGCTAGCTGACTTACGCCGTTTTCCGCAGACCAGCGTATGCCGGTTTTTCCCAGATACTCCTGAGCAGATGCCAGAATCTCATCAGCTTCGGCATTTGCCCGAGTCAGAGTTTCCTGCAGGATAAGCGCGTTGGCACCTGCATAGTAATACCCTGTCTGACTGCGATCGACGCCAAGGCAAAGCGCCTCGGCATGTGCATCCTGTGCTTCGGCCAATGCGGCCAGCTGCGCCAGAGCCGGTTGGGCAAACCGGGTCTCGGTCATGATTGTGAGAAGAGATTTGTAAGCCATGTCGACCTCAATTTTGGGGCGGTTAGCCGGATGTGCACAGGTAACATATTCATTTATTTATGCCTGTCACAGAAAACAGGCTATTGTCTTGATACAGATCAAAGCAGCGGCGGCTGCTGTCCGACAATACAGCAGCCAGTCAAAAAGGTTCTGCGCCACAAAAGAATCGCGCAGAGCATGGCAAAGGGACGCAATATGTCGAATTACATCAAGCTGATCGTGCTTGGGCTTATCGTGCTATTCGCAGCGATAGGGTCCAATTATGCACGGGATTTGGCGTATCAGGTGCATGCGATTCTGGTGATGATCATCGCCGGTGGGTTGTTTATCTGGACGCTAAGAAACACTGACGAGCCAGATATTCTTGTTGATCGCTCCGCCGAGTACATGGATGACGTGATCCGCTATGGCGTGATTGCGACGGCATTCTGGGGCGTTGTCGGATTTCTGGCAGGGACCTTTATTGCGTTCCAGTTGGCCTTTCCCGGACTCAACTTTGAATGGGCCCAAGGCTATCTGAACTTTGGGCGTTTACGGCCGTTGCACACTTCAGCTGTGATCTTTGCATTTGGCGGTAACGCACTTATCGCGACCTCATTCTATGTAGTTCAGCGCACCAGCGCTGCGCGGCTGTGGGGTGGCAATCTGGCGTGGTTTGTATTCTGGGGCTACCAGTTGTTCATCGTGCTGGCAGCAACCGGTTACGTATTGGGCGGAACCCAGTCCAAGGAATATGCCGAACCTGAATGGTATGTTGATCTGTGGCTGACCATTGTCTGGGTGGCTTATCTGGCGGTCTATCTGGGTACGATCATCAAGCGGAAAGAACCCCACATCTACGTGGCAAACTGGTTCTACCTGGCGTTCATCGTCACCGTCGCCATGCTGCACCTAGTTAACAATATGACCATCCCTGTCAGCATCTGGGGTTCGAAATCGGTTATCGTCTGGTCGGGTGTTCAGGATGCCATGATCCAGTGGTGGTACGGCCACAACGCTGTTGGCTTCTTCCTGACCGCGGGCTTCCTGGGCATGATGTACTACTTCATTCCCAAGCAGGCCGAACGCCCTGTGTTCTCGTACAAACTGTCGATCATCCACTTCTGGGCGCTGATCTTCCTGTACATCTGGGCTGGTCCGCACCACCTGCACTATACCGCGCTGCCAGACTGGGCCTCGACGCTGGGCATGGTGTTCTCGGTCGTGCTCTGGATGCCTTCGTGGGGCGGAATGATCAACGGTCTGATGACCCTGTCGGGCGCATGGGACAAGCTGCGCACCGACCCGGTTATCCGGATGATGGTGATCTCGGTCGGCTTTTACGGCATGTCCACCTTTGAGGGTCCGATGATGTCGATCCGTGCCGTGAACTCCTTGAGCCATTACACCGACTGGACGATTGGTCACGTGCACTCGGGCGCGCTGGGCTGGAACGGTATGATCACCTTTGGTGCTCTGTACTTCCTGGTACCTGTCCTGTGGAAGCGTGAGCGTCTGTACTCGCTGCAGATGGTCAGCTGGCACTTCTGGCTCGCCACTATCGGTATCGTGCTCTACGCCGCGTCGATGTGGGTCACCGGTATCATGGAAGGCCTGATGTGGCGTGAAGTGGATGCCAACGGCTTCCTGGTGAACTCGTTCGCCGACACCGTGGCTGCCAAGTTCCCGATGTATGTGGTGCGTGCTCTGGGTGGCGTCATGTTCGTCGCTGGCTCGCTGATCATGTGCTACAACCTGTGGATGACTGTGCGGAAAGCGCCGGCCAAAGAGGCCAGCCTGACCGTCGCGGTCCCGGCTGAATAAGGAGGGCCGGTAGCTATGGCAATTCTCGACAAACATAAGATCCTCGAGACCAACGCGACCCTCCTGCTGATCTTCAGCTTTCTGGTCGTGACCATCGGTGGCATCGTGCAAATCACCCCGCTGTTCTATCTTGAGAACACCATCGAGAAGGTGGAGGGCATGCGCCCTTACACCCCTCTCGAAATGGCTGGGCGTGATATCTACATCCGCGAAGGCTGCTACACCTGCCACAGCCAGATGATCCGTCCGATGCGGGATGAAGTGGAACGTTATGGTCACTATTCGCTGGCGGCCGAGTCGATGTATGACCACCCGTTCCAGTGGGGGTCCAAGCGCACCGGGCCTGATCTGGCGCGTGTTGGAGGCCGTTATTCGGACCAGTGGCAAATGGACCACCTGCGCGATCCACAATCGGTTGTACCTGAATCGGTTATGCCTAAATACGGGTTCCTCGAGCGCCGTAAGATCGACGGCAGGTATATCGGTGACATCATGGCGGCAAACGCAGTAGTCGGCACGCCCTATACCGAAGAGATGCTGGAGAATGCAGTGGCAGACTTCCGCGCTCAGGCTGATCCGGACAGCGATTATGATGGTCTGCTGGAGCGCTATGGTGACAAGGTCAATGTCCGCAACTTCGATGGTCAGCCTGAGCTAACCGAAGCTGACGCGCTGATCGCCTACCTGCAGATGCTGGGCACGCTGGTCGACTTCTCGACCTTCACCCCGGACGCCAGCCGCTAGGGAGGGTTGTTATGGAAGAGTATACACTCCTCAGGCAATTCGCGGATAGCTGGATGCTGCTGCTCTTGTTTGCCTTCTTTGTTGGCATCGTCATCTGGGTTTTTCGCCCTGGTGCCAGCAAGGAATACAAAGACACCGCCAACATCCCCTTCCGGCACACCGATGCGCCTGCGTCTCAGCAGGGCGACGACAAACCCGCCGAAGTTAAGGAGGCGAGGAAATGAGCAAGACACCTGAAAAACAGCCGGGCGATCCAAACACCACGGGTCACAGCTGGGACGGTATCGAAGAATTCGACAACCCGATGCCACGTTGGTGGCTGTGGACCTTCTACGCGACGATCGTTTGGGCTGTGATCTACACGATCATGTATCCGGCGTGGCCGTTGGTTCAGTCTGCAACGGCGGGCGTGTTGGGCTGGTCGTCGCGCGAGATTGTTCAGCAAGAGATGGTTGCCTTCGAAGAGGCGAATGCTCCGTGGAATGCCAAGCTGGTGGAAACACCTCTGGACGACATTTCGAAAGATCCAGAGCTTCAGCAATACGCCGTCAATGCGGGTGGTGCGGTGTTCCGCACCTGGTGCGCGCAGTGTCATGGTTCCGGTGCGCAAGGTGCCCCGGGTTTCCCGAACCTGTTGGATGACGCATGGCTTTGGGGCGGTACGCTGGACGATATCGTAACCACGGTCAGCTATGGTATCCGCAGCGAAGAAAGTGATGACACACGCTATTCCGAGATGCCTGCCTTTGGCGAGATTCTCGAGCATGACGAGATCACTCAGGTGGTTCAGTACGTCATGTCGCTGACCAACGCGCAGACCGATGATGCGGCGGCACAAGCGGGCAAAGTTGTTTTTGAAGACAACTGTGCATCCTGCCACGGTGAAGATGGCACTGGCGACGTTTTCCAGGGCGCGCCGAATCTGACCGATGCTATCTGGCTTTATGGTGGCGACGAAGAGGCGTTGACCGAAACGGTGACCAACAGCCGATTTGGTGTGATGCCACCTTGGGATACCCGACTGACCGAGGCGCAGATCCGTGCGGTTTCCGCCTATGTCCACCAATTGGGTGGTGGTCAGTAAGGGTTAAAGAAAACCTTCGGACGGCTCGCCGCCCGAAGGCTCTGACACCGGCTGTTCCATCTGTTCGCGCGTTTCCTGAACAGCCGGTGTCTATTTTCCGAGAATTAGGTCGATGACCTGCTCTGGTGCAAAGCACCATATCACAGATCGCACAAATCGATATCACGCTTGCTCTGCAGCCACCAATGGCCTGCAGGCAGCCAACGGCGCTTGCTGGCCTTTGCCTTGGGCACATCGCGGACAGTCGGTGCATCAATTCGTGTCGCGGTCATGAAGGACTTGGCGAAAATCGAGAGCATGATCTTTCTCCTGACTGATTGGCGTCTGCTCTCATGATCTGCCGTTGACGGGTGAAAGGCGACTCAATTACAATTTGTATATGTAAGGTAGGATTACATATGGATTGGTTGTCTCTTCCTCCATTAACTTCACTGCGAGCCTTTTCAGCATTTGCGGAAAAGCGAAACGTTGTTCAGGCTGGAGCGGCACTTAATGTTAGCCATGCCGCAATCAGTCAGCAGCTACGCGCGCTTGAAGATCATATGGGTGTCTCTCTTTTGGATCGAAGCGGGAAATCCCTGACTTTGACTTCGCAAGGCGAGCATCTGGCGCGGGCCCTTCAGCTCGGGTTCGGAGCAATCGGGTCAGCTGTCGACGAGCTCGTGCGGTCTGGTACGGACCGGCCCGTGCATGTGTCCTTAACTTCGTCCTTTGCCACTTCCTGGCTGATGCCCAGGCTTCCGGCATTTCGCTTAGATCACCCTGAGATCGACTTGATTCTGGATCCATCGCCGGATCTGGTTGAACTGCGTCCGGGCGATATAGATATCGCAATCCGGTACGGTGCCGGTGGGTGGTCCGGAGTTGACGCGCAGATGCTGCTGCAGACGCCGATGGTGATCGTGGCGGCACCCGAACTGCTCAAAGGTAAATCTGACTGGTCACCCGCCGAACTTGCGCAATTGCCCTGGCTGGAAGAGGTCGGAACGACCGAAGCGACCACGTGGTTGGCAGGTCGCGGGGCAGAACTGGAGCCTGGCGTAGGGCGGATCGTCGTTCCGGGAAATCTGGTGTTGGACGGTCTACGAGCCGGGCAGGGGGTTACCGTTACAGTGCGACATTTCGTCGAGCAGGATATCGAGAACGGGCGAATTGTAGAGCTTTATGCCGAGCCCGATGGAGCAGGATACCATATTGTTACGGCCCAAACGCCACAAAGACAGGCGGTAAAGACATTTGTTAGCTGGCTGAGGCGACAGGCGCTCGGGGTGTGACAAAAGGTGTCTTTGCGATACGCTTTTGACCCAAATCAAAGTTGGTGGGTGTATGATCTGGAAGAAGTCGCCTGAAAAAGAGCCAGATCCGGAGCCAGCCCGTGAGCGATTCCAACCCCGCCCCCAGCCTTTATGCCGCTAGGGAGCCGATCTTTCCCAGACGTGTGTCAGGGCCATTTCGAAACCTGAAATGGATCATTTTGGCAGTAACACTGGGTATCTATTACCTGACCCCATGGATCAGATGGGACCGGGGTCCCAGCCTGCCCGATCAGGCTGTGTTGCTGGATTTGGCAAATCGCCGTTTCTATTTCTTCTGGATCGAAATCTGGCCACATGAATTTTACTTCGTGGCAGGTTTGCTGATCATGGCTGGTCTTGGGCTGTTTTTGTTCACATCGGCGCTTGGTCGTGTCTGGTGTGGATATGCCTGCCCACAAACAGTCTGGACCGACCTTTTCATTCTTGTTGAGCGCTGGATCGAAGGGGACAGAAACGCGCGTTTGCGACTGCACCGGCAGAAAAAGCTCGATTTCCGAAAGGCGAGGCTGCGGATTACGAAATGGGTGGCCTGGCTACTGATCGGTCTGGCGACGGGCGGTGCATGGGTGTTTTACTTTGCAGATGCGCCCACGTTGGCGCGTGATCTGGTTACCGGAAATGCCCATCCGATTGCTTACACGACAATCCTGATCCTGACGGGCACGACATTCCTGTTTGGGGGATTTGCCCGAGAGCAGATCTGTATTTACGCTTGCCCGTGGCCGCGAATTCAGGCCGCAATGATGGACGAGGACACCTTGGTCGTGGGCTACCGCGAATGGCGGGGTGAGCCGAGAGGCAAAGGGAAGCGGACTGCAGACTCTGAACTGGGGGACTGCATTGACTGCATGGCCTGCGTCAATGTTTGCCCTGTTGGAATCGACATCCGGGATGGTCAGCAATTGGAATGCATCACATGTGCACTGTGCATCGACGCCTGTGATGACATGATGGCCAAGATCGGCAAACCGCGCGGATTGATCGACTACATGGCGCTAAGCGACGAAACGCGCGAGCGCGCGGGCGAACCACCCGTGAGTGTCTGGAAGCACATCTTCAGGGCGCGGACCATTATGTATACTGCCCTTTGGTCCTTGGTTGGTTTTGCGTTGCTGTTTGCACTGTTCATTCGTTCCGATATCGACCTGACGGTCGCCCCTGTGCGCAACCCAACCTTTGTGACCCTGTCAGACGGTACGATCCGCAATACCTATGATGTGCGTTTGCGGAACAAGCACGGAGACGACCGCCTGTTTAAACTCTCTTTGGTCGGTGACCCGTCGATGCGGATTGAGATTGAGGGTACAGATCTGGATACTGTGAATGTCACGGCAGATACTGCACAATTGACCCGCGTTTACATTGTAGCGTCGAAAGACACTGCGCCGGCGAGCGCCGACTCGACCCCGGTTCGCATCTGGGTCGAAGATCTGAGCAGCGGCGAGCGCGCATCAAAAGATACCACGTTCAACGGACGGGGAGACTGATCATGGCAGAGCGTCAATTTACTGGCAAACACGCATTAGCTGTGTTCGTTGCAGCCTTCGCAGTAATCATATCTGTCAATCTGTTGCTTGCGTATAGCGCTGTGAAGACCTTTCCCGGGCTCGAGGTCAAAAACTCCTACGTCGCGAGTCAGGAGTTCAACGAGCGCTTGCAGGAACAGCAGGCGCTGGGCTGGGACGTAAAGGCCGAAGCAAAAGGTGGTCTGCTGATTTTGCGCATCACCGATGCGCAGGGCGCGCCGGTCAAAGTGGCAGAACTGCAGGCAGTGGTCGGTCGCGCAACCCACGTGCGTGATGATTTCACCCCCGATTTCACCTTTGACGGCATTGCCTATGAGACACCTGCCACTTTGGGTGCAGGAAACTGGAATATTCGTCTGGTTGCGAAAGACCATGACGGGTCTGAGTTTTCCCAACGCATTCCGCTTTATGTAAAGGGGTAGGGGATGACGGCACAGCTCAGCTCTGGCACGGCGGCTTGTCCGGGTTGCATCGCAACACCGGCCGAACCTGCCCGGCCAATCCCCGAGGATGTGCAGATTGCGCTGTCATTGCCGGGCATCCATTGTTCGGCCTGTATTGCAACGGTCGAACGTGAGCTGAACGCCCATCCCGGTGTCGAAGATGCACGCGTCAATCTGACCCTGAAGCGAGCCATGGTCAAAGCCGCCCCCGATATCCGCGCGGCAGATCTGATTCCTGTTCTTGAGAACGCGGGTTTCGAGGCGCACGAGTTGGATCCGGGGGCGTTGTCGGCCACACAGACTGACAAGGCTGGACGGGATTTGTTGATGCGACTGGCTGTAGCCGGGTTTGCGTCGATGAACGTGATGCTGCTGTCGGTCTCAGTCTGGTCGGGTGCGAGCGATGCGACGCGAGACATGTTCCACTGGATCTCAGCAGCCATCGCGCTGCCAGCTATCGCGTTTTCTGCACAACCGTTCTTTGCCAATGCGTGGAGCGCGCTTCGCGTTCGCCGCCTTAATATGGATGTACCGATCGTGCTGGCTATTCTGCTGGCTCTGGTTACATCCCTTTGGGAAACTGCACTGAGTGGCGAGCACGCCTATTTCGACGCAGCTCTGACGCTGACATTCTTCCTGCTTGCGGGTCGCTATCTTGATTACCGAACGCGTGCCGCGGCGCGGTCAGCAGCCGAAGAACTGACTGCACTCGAAGTGCCACGTGCCATTCGGTTGGTGGATGGTGCAGAAGAAGAGGTTCCTGTCGCTCAACTAAAGGTCGGTGAGTTGATCCTCGTTCGGCCTGGCGGTCGAATGCCTGTAGACGGCCAGATTGTTTCCGGCCAGTCAGAGCTGGATCGTTCCCTGCTGACCGGTGAAACACTGCCAGTCTTTGCAGAACAGGGGTTTGAGGTCAGTGCAGGTGAGGTCAATCTGACCGGGCCGTTGACGATCCGTGCAACTGCCGTGGGCGAGGATACCTCCCTGCATCGCATGGCAGATTTGGTGGCCATCGCAGAGTCAGGCCGCTCGCGGTACACGTCATTGGCTGACAAGGCTGCCAAGCTTTACGCGCCGGGTGTTCACATCCTGTCGGCACTTAGTTTTGTGGGGTGGTACATCTATTCCGGCGATATCCGTACGGCGCTGAACATTGCAGCAGCGGTTCTGATCATCACTTGCCCTTGTGCGCTGGGCCTTGCGGTGCCTGCGGTGACGACGGCTGCTTCGGGACGTTTGTTTCGAAAAGGCATGCTGATCAAACATGCCACTGCGCTGGAACGTCTGGCTGAGGTCGACATAGTCGTATTCGATAAAACCGGCACTCTGACTTCGGGTGCGCCTGAACTGATCAATCTGGGGGATCATTCCCGTTCTGATCTTGAAGTGGCGCTGGCGCTGGCTGAGGCGTCGGCACATCCTTTGTCCGTCGCGCTGGTAAAGGCGGCACGAGAGGCCGGGGTCAAGCCTGCCAAGGTTCGAGATATCACTGAGGTGCCCGGATATGGAACCGAAGGCGAGTATCGAGGCCAGCGTGTTCGCCTTGGGCGTTCCGCCTGGGTAGGCGGGCAGCAGGATACGCAGACATCAGCCTGGCTTGCTGTCGGATCGGATCGACCCGTTGCGTTCCGATACTCTGACGTTTTGCGCCCCGGCGCGCAGGAAGCGGTTGAGGCCTTTAAGGCATCCGGCAAAGAGGTGATTCTTATCTCCGGCGATACAGAGGGTGCGGTTCATGCGCTTGCCGACAAGCTTGGGATCGAAAACTGGGTTGCCGAGGCATTGCCTCAGGACAAGGCGCTTCGCATTCAGAGCCTCAGTGAGGAGGGCAGGAATGTCCTGATGATAGGGGATGGCCTGAATGATACCGCTGCCCTTGCTGCTGCGCATGTCTCGATCTCACCCGCTTCGGCGCTGGACGCGGCGCGTGTTGCATCAGACATCGTTTTGCTCGGGAATGATCTGTCCCCGATTGCCGATGCCTGCGATACTGCAGTGAAAGCAACGAAACGGATTCGTGAGAATTTTCAGATCGCAACGGTCTATAACGTGATTGCGGTGCCGCTTGCCGTTGCCGGTCTGGCGACACCACTGATTGCGGCCCTTGCGATGTCGACCTCGTCGATTACCGTATCCCTGAACGCCCTGCGCCTAAGGTGACCTGAATGGAAGTATTGGCCTATCTGATCCCGATCTCACTGCTTCTGGGCGGTATTGGCCTTGTGGCGTTTATCTATACCGTTCGTTCGAACCAATATGAGGACCCTGAAGGGGACTCGCGACGCATCCTGAGTGACGAATGGGACGACCGGCCAAAGCCCTGAAGCCCCACCTTTGTTCACGGTTGTACCAACTGCCCTTGAATTTGCCGTAATGCCCGGCTATGTCCGGCCCATCCGCTAGCAGAGAGACCAAGCCTAATGGCCACCACAAACCCGATCCAGTTCATTCAGCAAGTCCGTGCCGAAGTCGCAAAGGTCGTCTGGCCGACCCGGCGTGAGGTGCTGTTGACCACGGTCATGGTGTTCATCATGGCGGCACTGACAGCCGTTTTCTTTGCACTGGTTGATCTGGCCATCCGCGGTGGTCTGCAACTGGTTCTCGGTGCATTCAGCTAAGGCGAACCGGGCCGCGCGTAAACGCCACTGCCCCCTTGCACAGCGCGCCGTGTCAGAGTAGTTGACACAGTACTATTCGGAATGGGCGTGCGGCGATTCGGGCTGCGCGCCGCTTTTTATTCCGGGTGACGAGATAGAATTTCAATGACGGGCAGGTCCGAGCGTTCGGTGGCCCGAAAGGCAAACAAGGACGACAGGTTCATGGCGAAACGGTGGTACTCGGTCAGCGTTCTTTCGAATTTCGAAAAGAAGATCGCAGAACAGATCCGCACGTCCGTGGCTGAGCAGGGCCTTGAGGACGACATCGACGAAGTACTGGTCCCCACCGAAGAGGTGATCGAGGTACGTCGCGGCAAGAAGGTCACGACCGAACGTCGTTTCATGCCCGGCTACGTGCTGGTGCACATGGAAATGTCGGATCAGGGCTATCACCTGATTAACTCGATCAACCGCGTCACTGGTTTCCTGGGCCCGCAAGGGCGCCCGATGCCGATGCGCGACGCCGAGGTGAACCAGATCCTCAACCGCGTTCAGGAAGGTGAAGAAGCGCCGAAGCTGATGATCACCTTCGAAGTGGGCGAGAAGGTCAAGGTCAACGACGGCCCGTTCGAAGATTTCGACGGCATGGTCGAAGGCGTGGACGACGAGAACCAGAAGCTGAAAGTGACCGTCTCGATCTTTGGTCGGGAAACTCCGGTGGAGCTGGACTTTACGCAGGTCACGAAGCAGGGCTGAATAGCTTCTCAGAGCATTTCAGAACGCCGCGTTGTCATCGACCACGCGGCGTTTTTTGCTTTATGAGTTTTGTGATCGCTGACCAGCCAAGTTCGCGAACGTCGCAGAACTAGCTCCCTATTCTTTGAAGGGAAGGCTGGTGTAGGCACCTACCTCATTGTTGCCCGAGCGCTCATTGAATGCTTCGATCATGTCATTTGTAGCTTCGGCAGCCCCAAGGTCCATGCTTTCAAGATCGAATTCGGAGAATGGAAACTCTGCGGCAGAGTCTGGGGGTTGCTTCGCCATTTGAACCGGTGCCGGAAAGGACTCTTCGTTGGGTATCCCTTGCCGGGTTCGAATACTATCTTTCGTTACATTCCATGTCATGAAATCAGCTGCTAAATCCAACGGGCCGTCATAGGTTTCCCGTATTGCCGAATAGACGGCTAACGCGATGTCATGATCGTTCTGGAAGTGATAACAAACTGCCAGTCGCGGTTCTGTCTCAGACATGATCTTCCCAAACGCCTGTGCAGCTGTATGCCCCTGTGAGCCCACAAAAATCGCCTCAGATGGTTCAAAACCGTACTTTTCGATCATGTATTCAGGGGGAGTGAAGCACTCGTGGATGGCAAGATCGGCACCGGCGGCATGCTCTCTCCACCAGCGTGTCGGGAGTGTATCAGAGGAAAAAGCGAACTTGAGGCCATTCCATTCCAATAGAAAACTAACCGATTGCTCGCCATGAATAGCTGGCAGTGTTCTGACTTGAACGCCGTTTTCATTAAAGATGACATTGTTTACAGCTTTCCAATCGAATTCGTTCACTTCAAGCTGCAATCCTCTCGGATCGACTGCCGCGCCTCGGGTCGCTTCTTCCCAGGCCCACATCTTCATCATGTGGTCGGACCATGCTTTAGTGCCCCATTCCGGCTTGATCCCCTCAGGCCCCCAAAGGCGGACTGGAGTTAAGCGATTGTTTACGGGGCCGGTAAAATAGAAGGCTGGAAAATCGCCTGCATGATCAAGGTGCAAGTGACCTAAAAATACCTTATCCAATTGATCCAGGGGTATGCCAAGCGCCATGATCCGTTCATATGACCCTTCGCCCATATCGAAGATGAATTTCTCTCCATTGCCCAGTTCAACAAGAAAGCAGGCGGCAGCTTGTTTAAGACGGGGTTGAGGCATCCCCGTTCCGCAAGCGATAACCCGCATCTCGTCAGGCCTCAGAGATTCAGTTCCCGGGTAGTAAACAGTTTGGTTGGGGTATGGGTCGGTCCTTGACCATTCCGAAGGTTCCTTGTTTTGCGCTATCGTGATTGTCGCTGCGGCTGTGGTGATCCCGGCGCTAAGTGTTATTACATTTATGAAAGTCTTGGAAAATATCATCGAAAGCCCTCCCATAAGGATATCGTCGAGAAACCAAACACGCAGTTCCGACTCATCCAAGGGTCGCAATTTTTGAATGTGTTTGGCAAGTTTTACTCGGAATCGCGTGCAAGCATGCAAGGAAGTAGTATAGATGGGCAGGTGACTGTTTTTGAAAGTTGCCCTGTAAGTCGTCTCGGATTGGGTCAGTGATCCCCTTGCCAACCCCCGCATTCCCCTGTAAACGCCGCCTCTATCGTCTTCGGGCGAGATTCTCTCGTGGGAGGTTGCTGGGATCGCGATCCCGGATCGGACCACGCAACATAATCTGGGTGGAACGCGTTTCACCTAAGTTGAAAGGAAAACCAAATGGCCAAGAAGCTTGCTGGTACAATGAAACTGCAGGTTCCTGCAGGTCAGGCGAACCCGTCGCCGCCAGTTGGTCCGGCGCTGGGTCAGCGCGGCATCAACATCATGGAATTCTGCAAGGCGTTCAACGCCAAGACCGCAGACATGGAGCAAGGCGCACCTTGCCCGACCGTGATCACCTATTATCAGGACAAGTCCTTCACCATGGACATCAAGACGCCGCCTGCGTCTTATTACCTGAAAAAAGCAGCTGGTCTGAAGCCGGTTGGCAAGCGTAACCGTCCCCGTGGCGCGGAAAACCCAGGTCGTGAGACCGTGGCAACCGTGACTTCGAAGCAGGTTCGTGAAATCGCCGAAGCCAAAATGAAAGATCTGAACGCCAACGACGTCGAAGGCGCAATGCAGATCATCCTGGGCTCGGCCCGCTCTATGGGCATCGAGGTGAAGTAAGATGGCAAAACTCGGTAAACGTACCCGCGCTGCGCGCGAAGCTGTCGCTGGCAAGGAAAACCTGTCGGTGGACGAAGCAGTTGCTCTGGTCAAAGCCAACGCAACTTCGAAATTCGACGAGACCATCGAAATCGCTCTGAACCTGGGTGTTGACACTCGTCACGCTGACCAGATGGTTCGCGGCGTTGTCGGCCTGCCGAACGGCACCGGTAAAGCGATGCGCGTTGCTGTATTTGCTCGTGGCCCCAAGGCTGACGAAGCGAAAGAAGCAGGTGCAGATATCGTTGGCGCAGAAGACCTGATGGAAACCATTCAGGGCGGCACCATCGAATTCGATCGCTGCATTGCGACCCCTGACATGATGCCGATCGTCGGTCGTCTGGGTAAAGTTCTGGGCCCTCGCAACCTGATGCCGAACCCCAAAGTTGGCACCGTGACCATGGACGTGAAAGCGGCCGTGGAAGCTGCCAAAGGTGGTGAAGTTCAGTTCAAAGCTGAAAAAGGTGGCGTCGTGCACGCCGGTGTTGGCAAAGCGTCGTTCGACGAAGCCAAGCTGGTCGAAAACGTCCGCGCCTTCATCTCGGCCGTGGCCAAGGCCAAGCCGTCGGGCGCCAAAGGCACCTACATGAAGAAAATCGCACTGAGCTCGACCATGGGCCCTGGCGTGACTCTGGACGTTGCAGCTGCTGCGGGCGAATAAGCCTTAGCGACCAGTAGTGACAGTATTCACCCGGGTAGCGAAAGCCACCCGGGTTTTCTTTTGGGGATCGATGTTTGTGGATGAGCGGAGAGCTCCCCGATGATCTAGCCGAATACTTGCCTTAGCCGGATGCCAAGGCGCTCTCGCTTGTGCTCTTCGAATTCGCTGCAATCATGGCGTCTTTGGTGAAGAAAGAACCAGTCTTTCAGCAACCGCCCCCGGATGCAAAAATCCAGAATCTCGGTGTTTATGGGGTGCTTGTAGCGGCGGAAAAACATATCTTTGTTTCTCTTCAGGATGCCGCTTCGATCCACGTCTGATGCCTCACCTCCCCGAAAAATATCTGCTTTCAGAAAATCAACGATGTCATACACCGCCAGTTTTTCTCGGGCTTCGGTGAAATCCAGACCAATCGTTTTGCCTTGTCCGATGATCAGGTTCTGCCCATGAAAATCGCCATGTGAAAAGACCCGAATGTCTTCAATGCCTTTCAGGCGGGCGGCTTCGGCGAACATGATGTTCACCCATCTCCGACTTTGATCCGAGATCTCATAGGGCACCGCATCCAGCAGATCACTAATGCTGTCGGTCATCCACTTTGGTCGGAAGGCATAGCTTACCGGCAATTGGCGACTATGAAGGTCATTGAGCCAAGATCCCGCACGACGAAATACCTGTGCGACCTGATCGTCATCCGTGCTGTTGTAGATCAGATCCACTGCTGTCGGCCGGTCAATAAACTCTGTGACGAAAAAGGAGTTTGTGTCTGACAGATATACCGGGCGGATAACCTGAGTGGTTGGGTTGTCCTCGAAATGGATATTCAGCTTGGTCAGAAGGTCAAATTCATCGCGCAATCTTCCGGTGTCAGGAGCCTCTGTATCAATCTTTAAAGCGTAGGTTGCGGGCTTGGTTTGAACCTTCAGGACGAGGCGCGAATTTGGGAAAGCATGTGAGCGGTAGATGCACTCGACTTGTTCCGTAGCGTCAGTGTTCGCGTAACTCAGAAACTCAGCCACGCAGTCGGATGTAAACTGTCTTTCGCTCTCGGTAAGGTCCGGCATTCGGAGATTGGTGCCTGTGATTGATCTTCTGTATGTGCGGGTGACAGGACCTCAGCGCAGGTTACGTGTCAATGGCTGCCATTTCTCTGTTGGCCAAAGCTCGAAAGTGAGCCAGGTGGATTTCCGGAATCTGACCAATTTACCCCTTGGAAACCCCCGCCATCTGCCCTAAAGAGAACTGCGGAGTAAAGCGTGCGATTCGTCGTGCGCTTTATTTCGTTTCGTCCAAGACGGTGGGTGACCTTACGAAAGGTCTTAATTCCCTGCCTGAGACGGGTAAGACCAAAGAATTTCGAGGGTCCTGACCCTCGGGCGAATTTTGGCCAATCCCGTAACAACGGACCTGAACGCCGGAGCGTAAGCTGCGGCAAATATGAGCCGGGATGAGGTTTCATCCCTAACTTGGAGAGAACTGTGGATAGAGCCCAGAAAGAGAAAGTGGTCGAGGAACTCGGCCAAATCTTCGAAAGCTCTGGCGTCGTAGTGGTTTCGCACTACGCCGGTCTGACAGTTGCCGAGATGCAGGACCTGCGTTCGCGTGCGCGCGAAGCCGGAGGTTCCGTGCGTGTTGCCAAGAACAGGCTCGCCAAAATCGCCCTTGAGGGTAAGCCGTGTGAAAGCATGGCCGACCTGCTGACAGGGATGACCGTTCTGACCTATTCCGAGGACCCCGTGGCGGCAGCCAAGGTGGCCGAGGACTTCGCCAAGGATAACAAGAATTTTGAAATCCTCGGCGGTGCAATGGGCGAGAACGCTCTGGACCGCAAAGGCGTTGAAGCCGTTTCGAAAATGCCGTCTCGCGAGGAGCTTATTGCTTCGATCGTGGGCTGCATTGGCGCACCTGCTTCGAACATCGCCGGCGCGATTGGCGCACCTGCAAGCAACATCGCAAGCATCCTTTCCACCATCGAAGAGAAGGCGGAAGCTGCGTAAGCGGTTGGCACTGAATGATCTGCGTAGGGTAAATACCCTGACGTTGGAACACACACTGTAAACGGAAAGAGCTGATAAAATGGCTGATCTGAAAGCACTCGCAGAAAGCATCGTGGGTCTGACCCTGCTGGAAGCACAAGAACTGAAAACTATCCTCAAAGACGAATACGGCATCGAGCCTGCAGCTGGCGGCGCCGTAATGGTTGCAGCTGGTGGCGACGCTGGCGGCGCAGCTGAGGAAGAAAAAACCGAATTCGACGTCGTTCTGAAGAACGCCGGCGCATCGAAAATCAACGTCATCAAAGAAGTTCGCGGCATCACCGGCCTGGGCCTGAAAGAAGCCAAGGAACTGGTCGAAGCCGGCGGCAAGATCAAAGAAGGCGTAGACAAAGCAGAAGCAGAAGACATCAAAGGCAAGCTGGAAGCAGCTGGCGCCGAAGTCGAGCTGGCCTAAGCTTAGTCTCTGGTGCATCGCTGATGTGCCGAAAAATTTGGCTGGGTCCGGAGAAATCCGGGTCCAGCCGAACCTGTCTTAGAAAGGGCCTCAATATCTGGGGCGTTTTCTAAGACACGGTTTTCGGATCGGGAGGCTGCCTTCGGGACGGTGGCCATGAATTGATCCGGACGTGTCGTCTCGAATGTGCAAGATGCCGGGGCCCGACGGTGTCTTTGCCCGCTGAGAACATCGAAAGGTGACATCTGACATGGCTCAAACGTTCCTTGGCCAGAAACGTCTTCGTAAATATTACGGCAAAATCCGCGAAGTGCTGGAGATGCCGAACCTCATTGAGGTCCAGAAATCTTCTTATGATCTTTTCCTGCGCTCCGGCGATGCAGAGCAGCCCACTGACGGCGAAGGCATCAAAGGTGTGTTCCAGTCGGTTTTCCCGATCAAGGATTTCAACGAAACCTCCGTTCTGGAGTTCGTGAAATACGATCTGGAAAAGCCCAAATATGACGTCGAAGAGTGCATGCAGCGCGACATGACCTACAGCGCGCCGCTGAAGGTCACTCTGCGCCTGATCGTGTTTGATGTCGATGAAGATACCGGTGCAAAATCGGTCAAAGACATCAAAGAACAGGATGTCTTCATGGGCGACATGCCTTTGATGACCCCGAACGGTACGTTCGTTGTCAACGGTACCGAGCGCGTGATCGTATCCCAGATGCACCGTTCGCCCGGTGTGTTCTTTGATCACGACAAGGGCAAAACCCACTCCTCGGGTAAACTGCTGTTCGCCTGCCGCATCATCCCGTATCGCGGCAGCTGGCTGGACTTTGAGTTCGACGCCAAGGACATCGTATTCGCTCGTATCGACCGTCGCCGCAAACTGCCGGTGACCACACTGCTTTACGCTCTGGGTCTGGACCAGGAAGGCATCATGGATGCCTACTACAACACCGTGTCCTACAAACTGGACAAGAAGAAAGGCTGGATCACGCCGTTCTTCCCTGAGCGTGTGCGTGGTACCCGTCCGACCTATGATCTGGTTGACGCGAAATCAGGTGAAGTGATTGCTGAAGCAGGCAAGAAAGTCACCCCGCGCGCAGTTAAGAAACTGATCGAAGAAGGCGTTGTTACCGACCTGCTGGTTCCGTTCGACCATATCGTTGGCAAGTATGTCGCCAAGGACATCATCAACGAAGAAACCGGCGCGATCTATGTCGAGGCCGGTGACGAACTGACCTTGGAATATGACAAGGATGGCGACCTGATCGGCGGTACCGCAAAGGAACTGATCGACGCGGGCATCACCGACATCCCGGTTCTGGACATCGACAACGTCAATGTCGGCCCTTACATGCGCAACACCATGGCGCAGGACAAGAACATGAACCGCGAAAGCGCGCTCATGGACATCTATCGCGTCATGCGTCCGGGCGAGCCGCCCACCGTCGAAGCTGCATCGGCCCTGTTCGACACGCTGTTCTTCGACAGCGAGCGTTATGACCTGTCCGCTGTTGGCCGTGTGAAGATGAACATGCGTCTGGCTCTGGATGCGCCGGACACCCTGCGCACCCTGCGCCGCGAAGACATCGTGGCCTGCATCAAGGCGCTGGTGGAACTGCGTGACGGCAAAGGCGACGTGGACGATATCGACCACCTCGGCAACCGTCGTGTACGTTCGGTCGGCGAACTGATGGAAAACCAGTACCGCGTTGGCCTGCTGCGCATGGAGCGCGCGATCAAAGAGCGGATGTCGTCGGTCGAGATCGACACCGTCATGCCTCAGGACCTGATCAACGCGAAACCGGCTGCGGCTGCTGTTCGCGAATTCTTCGGTTCGTCGCAGCTGTCGCAGTTCATGGACCAGACCAACCCGCTGTCGGAAGTCACCCACAAACGCCGTCTCTCGGCGCTTGGCCCCGGTGGTCTGACGCGTGAGCGTGCGGGCTTTGAGGTGCGCGACGTTCACCCGACCCACTATGGCCGGATGTGCCCGATTGAAACGCCGGAAGGTCCGAACATTGGTCTGATCAACTCGCTGGCCACATTCGCCCGCGTGAACAAGTATGGCTTCATCGAAACACCTTATCGCGTTGTCAAAGACGCTGAGGTGACCGATGAGGTTCACTACATGTCCGCGACCGAGGAAATGCGTCACACCGTGGCGCAGGCGAACGCGACTCTGGACGCTGATGGCAAGTTCATCAACGATCTGGTGTCGACCCGTCAGGCTGGTGACTACACCCTCGCCCCGCGCGAGAATGTGGACCTGATCGACGTGTCGCCGAAACAGCTGGTTTCTGTCGCCGCATCGCTGATCCCGTTCCTTGAAAATGACGACGCCAACCGCGCTCTGATGGGCTCGAACATGCAACGTCAGGCGGTTCCGCTGTTGCGGGCCGAGGCGCCGCTGGTCGGTACCGGTATCGAGGAAAAGGTTGCGATCGACTCGGGTGCTGCGATTCAAGCGAAACGCGCCGGTATCATCGACCAGGTCGATGCCCAGCGTATCGTTATCCGCGCCACCGAGGATCTGGAACTGGGCGACGCTGGCGTTGACATCTATCGTCTGCGCAAATTCCAGCGTTCGAACCAGAACACCTGCATC
>NZ_SMMF01000923.1:51713-64734 GCF_009711355.1 Roseibium sp. RKSG952
ATCAAGGTGGGTGACACCGTCCAGAAGGGCGAAGTCATTGCCGACGGTCCGTCGACCGATATGGGTGAACTCGCTCTTGGTAAGAACGTGGTCGTCGCGTTCATGCCATGGAACGGTTACAACTACGAAGACTCGATCCTGATCTCAGAGCGTATCGCGCGGGACGACGTCTTTACCTCGGTCCATATCGAGGAATTTGAAGTCGCCGCCCGTGACACCAAGCTGGGCCCGGAAGAGATCACCCGCGACATCCCGAACGTCGGTGAAGAAGCGCTGCGCAACCTCGACGAGGCTGGCATCGTTTACATCGGTGCGGATGTTGAACCGGGCGATATTCTGGTCGGCAAGATCACTCCGAAGGGCGAAAGCCCGATGACCCCGGAAGAAAAGCTGCTGCGCGCCATCTTTGGTGAAAAAGCATCTGACGTGCGTGACACCTCGCTGCGCGTTAAGCCGGGCGATTACGGTACGGTCGTGGAAGTCCGCGTCTTCAACCGTCACGGCGTCGAGAAAGACGAGCGTGCGCTGCAGATCGAGCGTGAGGAAGTCGAACGTCTGGCCCGTGACCGGGACGACGAGCTGGCGATCCTTGACCGCAACATCTATGCGCGTCTGCAGGGTCTGATCCTGGGTAAAACCGCTGTCAAAGGCCCGAAAGGGGTCAAGGCAGGGTCGGTGATCACCGAGGAACTGCTGGAAACCCTGACCCGTGGTCAGTGGTGGCAACTGGCACTGGAAGGCGAGCAGGATGCACAGATCGTCGAGGCTCTGAACGAGCAGTACGAAGTGCAGAAGCGCGCTCTGGATGCCCGGTTCGAAGACAAGGTCGAAAAGGTCCGTCGTGGCGACGACCTGCCGCCGGGCGTGATGAAGATGGTCAAAGTCTTCATCGCCGTGAAGCGTAAGCTGCAGCCGGGCGATAAGATGGCCGGTCGTCACGGGAACAAAGGTGTGATCTCCAAGGTTGTTCCGATGGAAGACATGCCGTTCCTTGCCGATGGTACTCCTGTCGACTTCTGTCTGAACCCGCTGGGTGTGCCTTCGCGTATGAACGTCGGTCAGATCCTTGAAACCCACATGGGTTGGGCCGCGCGCGGTCTGGGTCTGAACATCGATGACGCTCTGGGTGAGTACCGCCGTTCCGGCGATCTGACCCCGGTGCGCGAAGCGATGAAGCTGGCCTATGGCGAGAACGTCTACGAAGAAGGCATCACCGGTCTGGACGAGGATGGCCTGATCGAGGCTGCGGGCAATGTGACCCGTGGTGTTCCGATCGCTACCCCGGTCTTCGACGGTGCCAAGGAAGCTGACGTCAACGACGCGCTGGTGCGTGCGGGATTCTCGGAGAGCGGTCAGTCGATTCTGTTCGATGGTCGTACCGGTGAGCAATTCGCACGTCCTGTGACCGTGGGCATCAAGTACCTGCTGAAACTGCACCACCTGGTGGACGACAAGATCCACGCGCGTTCGACCGGGCCGTACAGCCTGGTTACCCAGCAGCCGCTGGGTGGTAAGGCGCAGTTCGGTGGTCAGCGCTTTGGTGAGATGGAGGTCTGGGCTCTGGAAGCTTATGGCGCCGCCTACACCCTGCAGGAGATGCTCACCGTGAAATCGGATGACGTCGCTGGCCGGACCAAGGTCTATGAGTCGATCGTCAAGGGCGAGGATAACTTTGAAGCGGGCGTACCGGAATCGTTCAACGTTCTGGTTAAAGAAGTCCGTGGCCTCGGCCTGAATATGGAACTCCTGGATGCGGAGGTTGAGGAGTAAGGGCCTCGGCCCTTCCTCCCGTCCCCCCTTCCGCAAAATTTGAGGTATCAAAATGAACCAGGAAATCACCAATAACCCGTTCAACCCGCTGACACCGCCGAAAGTCTTTGACGAGATCAAGGTTTCGCTGGCCAGCCCTGAACGGATCCTGTCTTGGTCCTATGGTGAGATCAAGAAACCCGAAACCATCAACTACCGGACGTTCAAGCCCGAGCGAGACGGTCTGTTCTGCGCGCGTATCTTTGGCCCGATCAAAGACTACGAATGTCTGTGCGGCAAATATAAGCGGATGAAGTATCGCGGCGTTGTCTGCGAGAAATGCGGTGTGGAAGTCACCCTGCAGAAAGTCCGCCGTGAACGCATGGGCCACATCGAACTGGCCGCGCCTGTTGCACATATCTGGTTCCTGAAATCGCTGCCCAGCCGCATCGGTCTGATGCTGGACATGACGCTGCGCGATCTGGAACGCGTTCTGTACTTTGAAAACTATGTCGTCATCGAGCCCGGTCTGACTGACCTGACCTACGGCCAGATGCTGACCGAAGAAGAGTACATGGATGCGCAGGATGCCTATGGCATGGACGCGTTCACCGCCAATATCGGTGCTGAAGCCATCCGTGAGATGCTGGCCCAGATCGATCTGGAAGCCGAAGCCGAGCAGCTGCGCGCTGATCTGGCCGAAGCCACCGGTGAACTGAAGCCCAAGAAGATCATCAAGCGTCTGAAAGTTGTCGAATCCTTCCTCGAGTCGGGCAACCGGCCTGAGTGGATGGTGATGACCGTGATCCCGGTCATTCCGCCGGAACTGCGTCCGCTGGTTCCGCTGGACGGTGGCCGTTTTGCGACTTCGGATCTGAACGATCTGTATCGCCGCGTGATCAACCGGAACAACCGTCTGAAGCGTCTGATCGAACTGCGCGCGCCTGACATCATCGTCCGCAACGAAAAGCGGATGCTGCAGGAATCCGTGGATGCTCTGTTCGACAACGGCCGTCGTGGCCGCGTGATCACCGGCGCCAACAAGCGTCCGCTGAAATCGCTGTCGGACATGCTGAAAGGTAAGCAGGGTCGCTTCCGTCAGAACCTTCTGGGTAAGCGCGTCGACTTCTCGGGCCGTTCGGTCATTGTGACCGGTCCGGAACTCAAGCTGCACCAGTGTGGTCTGCCCAAGAAGATGGCGCTGGAACTGTTCAAGCCGTTCATCTACTCGCGCCTTGAAGCCAAGGGTCTGTCTTCGACTGTTAAGCAGGCGAAGAAACTGGTTGAGAAAGAGCGTCCCGAGGTGTGGGATATCCTCGACGAGGTGATCCGCGAACACCCTGTCATGCTGAACCGTGCGCCTACGCTGCACCGTCTTGGCATTCAGGCGTTCGAGCCGGTCCTGATCGAAGGTAAAGCCATTCAGCTGCACCCGCTGGTCTGTTCGGCCTTTAACGCTGACTTCGACGGTGACCAGATGGCTGTTCACGTTCCGCTGAGCCTTGAGGCGCAGTTGGAAGCCCGTGTTCTGATGATGTCGACGAACAACGTTCTGTCGCCTGCAAACGGCGCACCGATCATCGTTCCGTCGCAGGATATGATCCTGGGTCTCTACTATCTGACCCTGGAACGTGAAGGCATGCCGGGCGAAGGCAAAGTGTTCGGTTCGATCGACGAGGTCCAGCACGCGCTGGACGCGGGTGAAGTTCACCTGCACTCGAAGATCACTGCCCGGATCACTCAGATCGACGACGAAGGCAACGAAGTTCAGCAGCGTTTCGAGACCACTCCGGGCCGTGTGCGTCTGGGTGCTCTGCTGCCGATGAACAACAAGGCACCGTTCGAACTGGTCAACCGTCTGCTGCGTAAGAAAGAAGTGCAGCAGGTGATCGACACTGTCTACCGCTACTGCGGTCAGAAAGAGTCGGTCATCTTCTGTGACCAGATCATGTCGATGGGCTTCAAAGAAGCGTTCAAGGCCGGTATCTCGTTCGGTAAGGACGACATGGTCATCCCGGGCGACAAGTGGGGCATCGTTGATGACACCCGCGATCAGGTGAAGGATTTCGAACAACAGTACATGGACGGCCTGATCACTCAGGGTGAAAAGTACAACAAAGTTGTCGATGCCTGGTCGAAGTGTAACGACCGCGTCACCGAGGCGATGATGAGCACGATCTCTTCGTCGGATCGGGCAGAGGATGGCTCCGAGCAGGAACCAAACTCGGTCTACATGATGGCTCACTCGGGTGCGCGTGGCTCGGTTACTCAGATGAAACAGCTGGGCGGTATGCGCGGCCTGATGGCCAAGCCGAACGGCGACATCATCGAGACACCGATCATCTCGAACTTTAAAGAAGGTCTGACCGTTCTCGAGTACTTCAACTCGACGCACGGTGCCCGTAAGGGTCTGTCGGATACCGCTCTGAAGACGGCGAACTCGGGTTACCTGACCCGCCGTCTGGTGGACGTCGCACAGGACTGCATCGTTCGCGAGGTCGATTGTGGAACTGAGCGCGCGATCACAGCCGAAGCTGCAGTCAATGACGGTGAAGTCGTCGCTTCGCTGGCCGAGCGTGTGCTGGGCCGTGTGTCTGCCGATGACGTTCTGCGTCCGGGTACAGATGAGGTTCTGGTTGCTGCAGGTCAGCTGATCGATGAACGTATGGCCGACGCCATTGACGAGGCCGCCGTTGCGTCGATGCGCATCCGCTCGCCTCTGACCTGTGAGTCCGAGGAAGGCGTCTGTGCGACCTGCTACGGTCGTGACCTTGCACGCGGTACCATGGTGAACACGGGTGAGGCTGTCGGCATCATCGCCGCCCAGTCCATCGGTGAACCCGGTACGCAGCTGACGATGCGGACCTTCCACATCGGTGGTGTTGCGCAAGGTGGTCAGCAGTCGTTCCAGGAAGCCAGCCAGGACGGTGTTGTTTCGTTCGAGAACCCGCAGATCCTGGTCAATGCGGCAGGCGACAGCCTGGTAATGGGCCGGAACATGAAGCTGGTGATCAAGGACGAACACGGCGAAGAGCGTGCCAGCCACAAGCTGGGTTATGGTTCAAAGCTGTTCGTCAAGGACGGTACCAAAGTGGCCCGTGGCGACAAACTGTTCGAATGGGATCCCTACACCCTGCCGATCATCGCTGAGAAAGCCGGTACCGCAAAATACGTTGACCTTGTTTCGGGCCTTGCTGTCCGCGACGAGACCGACGAAGCAACCGGCATGACCCAGAAGATCGTGATCGACTGGCGCGCCGCCCCCAAAGGCAGCGACCTCAAGCCCGAGATCATTCTGGTTGGCGAAGATGGCGAGCCGGTCCGCAACGATGCGGGTAACCCGGTTCACTATCCGATGTCGGTGGATGCGATCCTGTCGGTCGAAGACGGTCAGCAGGTTGAAGCCGGTGACGTTGTTGCGCGTATCCCGCGTGAAGGCGCCAAGACCAAGGACATCACCGGTGGTCTGCCGCGTGTGGCCGAACTGTTCGAAGCCCGTCGTCCGAAAGATCACGCGATCATCGCAGAAGCCGATGGTTACGTACGCTTTGGCCGCGACTACAAGAACAAGCGCCGCATCAGCATCGAACCGGCTGACGAGTCCATGGAGACCATCGAGTACATGGTGCCCAAGGGCAAGCACATCCCGGTCGCCGAAGGGGACTTCATCCAGAAGGGTGAATATCTGATGGACGGTAACCCGGCTCCGCATGACATCCTGTCCATCATGGGTGTCGAAGCGCTGGCGGATTACATGATCGACGAAGTGCAGGACGTTTACCGTCTGCAGGGCGTGAAGATCAACGACAAGCACATCGAGGTCATTGTGCGTCAGATGCTGCAGAAGTGGGAGATCCTGGATTCAGGCGACACCACCCTGCTGAAAGGCGAACATGTCGACAAGCAAGAGTTCGACGCAGCCAACGAGAAGACCATCGCCCGCGGTGGTCGTCCGGCACAGGGCGAGCCGATCCTCTTGGGGATCACCAAGGCCTCGCTGCAAACGCGTTCGTTCATCTCGGCGGCGTCGTTCCAGGAAACCACTCGTGTACTGACCGAAGCTTCGGTTCAGGGCAAGAAAGACAAACTGGTTGGCCTGAAAGAGAACGTCATCGTTGGTCGCCTGATCCCCGCCGGTACCGGTGGCGCAACTCAAAGCGTCCGCCATATCGCGCAGTCGCGTGACAACGTGGTGATCGAAGCCCGCCGGGAAGAGGCCGAAGCGGCCGCTGCTCTGGCTGCTCCGATGATGGATGACGACATGGTCGGTGATGAGCTGGATGTTCTGGTAGAAACACCGGAAAGCCGCGAGTAATCGCTCTCCTATATGAACAAAGAAAGGCCCCGCGATTTCGCGGGGCCTTTTGATTTTAAGTCGACTGGATTGGCAAAACTCAATTGCTCTTGCCAGCCACATTTTTCTCGCAGGCCGAAGATTCAATTTAAGAAAGCAGCAGCTACAACACGCCTAAAAAAATGAAATGGGCAGGCATGGACTGGGTTCCTGTTGGATGCATATATTGAAATTATTTTTAAGGTAGAATCCAATGGCTTTAAACAGAACCGCTCCAAGACCTGCCTCAAAGACCAGCCTCGCCTTGGGTTTGGTTTTTGCGTGCGGGTTATCGCCGCAAATCCTGTCAGCTCAGAATGCTCCATGCGCATCGCTCGGGAGTCTGCGTTCTCTTACAACGACAGAAGATGGCAGTCAGTCGCTTTGGCTGTCCAGGACGACAGGCGGATCCAGGTTTGCTCTTGACGCAACTGCTTCGTCGACCCGCGTTGACACCTGGGTTGGGCAGGGGCTGCATATCTCAGCTTCTCCGGTTGTGGCTACTGGCGTAGCTGGCGCGCACACACTCTCCGAGATATCGGGTGATGGTGGAGATTGCGAGATCGCAACCACCAACCAACTGGCCCGTCCAGACCAGACATTGCCACCTGTTCCGATCCGCCCCGGTGGGGGTGGTACCGAACCTGATGGAGGGGGTGCTACCGGCGGTCAGCAACTGACCGAAAGTGCCATTATTGGCTTTTCCCCGATCCTGCTAGGGCGTTGGTCGATTACTGAGCGTTTGAACCGGCGTGCACTTGGCCCCTATGGTGCCGACAGCGCCGGTTCCGCTTCGACCAAAGAAGAAAGCCTTGCCTGGTTTGATGTGACCTACCTTCATGCAAACAACAACCAGTTTGGTCGAGGTGGTCGTGACAACAGCGCCCAGATTATCGTTGGGGCGGACTTGTGGCAGAGTGGGGCTGTAAAGGTTGGTTTTGCAGGTGGTTTTGAATCAACTGACACTGACTCGTTCAACAACACAGTTTCTGCGGATGCCAACAGCTATTTCATAGGTCCGTATCTGGGGTGGAGACCGGACGAATATACGCTGGTGGATATCTGGCTTGGATATGCCAACCGAAAATTCAAAAACGGCATAGCTGCCTATCGGTCGTCATTTGACGCAGACCGGTTCTTTGTTGATGCCAACATCACCAGACGTATCAATAGCGGCAACTATTCGATATTCCCGAAGCTTGGCATCTTTTACGCAAACGACGACATGCCTACGCATCAATACTCGAATGGGACCTCAACATTTACGGTCACCAGCCATAATGCTGAGACTTTGATTACCCGATTGGCGGTTGATATCTGGCGTGACCCAATCATTGGCTCGAACGGCTTGCAATGGCTACCCTTTATGAGTGCCGGGGTTGATTGGTATGCTGAGCAGCCCGGAGACAGGCGTGTGCTGAGCAATGACATGACCATCGACAGCACCGGAGATGTCATTGGATCGCTTTCGGCTGGTACGGATATTTTGACTGAAAATGGTGGTCGTTGGACTACCAAAGTGACCTATGATGGCATCGGGCTGAGTGGATACAATGAGGTCGAGGTCGAACTTGCTTTCAACTTTGACTTTTAAGCGCAGGTGAACGGGCTCAGAAGTGCGTCGGCCTGAATGGATGTATTGCGGATGGACGGTAACCTGGCGTGCAGGCCGAGTGTTGGCGGTTTGGACAGTGAGGCATTGACGGGGGTGACCCAGTAAATTGTTGCTTGGACCAGTTGACATTGCGTCTGCTGGTTGAGCCAATGGCCAGATTGATTTCAGGCCGGACCAGATTGATATGACCCCAAATGTTAAGGGCGCCTTGCTGATGGTGGGAAGCATGGCAGCTTTTACCGTGAATGATACACTGGTTAAGGTTGCCTTGCAGGAATTGCCGCTGTTTCAGCTTGTCGCTATTCGCGGCGCGTTAGCCACAATTCTGATCTATGTACTTGCCCGATTTTTGGGATCGCTGCACCTGAATTTCCCGCACCATGACAGATGGCTGGTGGCGTTGCGGTGTCTGGCGGAACTGTCAGCGACTTTCTTCTTTCTGACGGCGTTAAAAAGCATGCCGCTGGCTAATGTGACAGCGGTACTGCAGGCATTACCTTTAACCGTCACTCTGGGTGCGGCTCTGTTTTTCTCGGAACATATTGGGTGGCGGCGTATCCTGGCGATTGTCCTTGGGTTCGTAGGCATGTTGTTGATCGTACGGCCCGGACCAGAAGGTTTTAGTGTATTTTCGCTGTATGCACTGGTTGCGGTGGCGTCAGTCACCGTGCGGGATCTGATTACGCGGCGTATGTCAGCTGAGGTGCCGTCGATGGTTGTTACGCTTGCGACATCACTTTCGATCACCGCTGCTGCGGCAATCGCATCGATATTGGAAGGCTGGGTTCCAGTTTCGGCAGGCGCCGGAATGTTGGTCGCGTCGGCGGCGATCTTTGTGCTGATGGGATACCTGTTCAGCGTTATGGTGATGCGGGTAGGGGACGTGGGTTTTGTAGCACCCTTCAGATACTCAAGCCTGATCTGGGCATTGGGACTGGGATGGTTGGTGTTCGACGAATGGCCTGATCAGATCACGATGCTTGGAGCGGTGCTGGTTGTTGCCGCCGGTTTGTTCACCCTGTTCCGCGAACGAACCCATCAAGCAACGGAGTGAACCTGTCTGACGTAGTCCTGATCGATGGCAAAGCGCGCGATGAATTCACCTTCGAGTTCCGGATCCAGCGGTGTCATCTCGATCTTGCTGTTCCGGGTATTGGGTGAGTCGTTGAACTGGTTCAGCGTGCGCACCCACATCGGCGCGTCCGGATAACTGACGACTGGCATCGAGTTGCCAATTCTGTGGTGGGTGAAGTTCATGATCGTCAGCGGGCAACCACCGCGCACATACATGCCAAATGCAACGCCCAACAAATGCCGAAACACTTTCTTGGCCTGCACCCCTTCTGGTCCAAACCGGGCCAGAAACCCGTGATTGTAGTCGATGGCAACAGATCGGTTTTCAGCCATCAACCCTTTGCACTCTTCCGCTGCTATGCGCAACCGCTCGACGAAATCAACCGATACGGCATCATCATCGTCGTGCCGAAACTGCAGACAGGGCTGATTGAAATCATCCCTGGCGGCGTTAAGTATCTCTTTCATGACCTTGCGATGGCGTTCAGGCTGCCGCTTTATGATCTGAACCTGTTTCATTCCGGTGGTGAGATCATGCAGGCGATCCAGTGCAGGTTTAGGCAGGCAGTCACCGATTACGATTAGCAACTGATAGTCTTCGTCTGTTTGTTCGCGGAAACAGGGCAGGGTGGTTGCCTCGAACAGGCGAAACCGCTCTTCCAGTCTCTCCGGGCTATAGAGGTACTGCCGTCGTTCCTCGATCGTATCATGCTCAATCTGGAAACCACCGAGGGCAGGATAGGAGAAGCGGCACAAACCGATGACTTGCATGTCTAATCCGTAAAGAACGTAGTTGTGGCGACTATGCCTCTGCCTCGTCAGACCCGCAACTGGCTGTTGGAATTGAAACTGCACTGGGGCTTTGATAGATCATCGCAATCCGGATAGCCGACAGCGCAGCGGGTGTGCTGTTGACAGTCGGGCCGACTCCCCCTATTACGCGCGACATCTCGGTGCCGGGGGCCGCCCCACAACCGATTCCAGTAATGAACTGGTCAAGGCCCGGACAATTTTGTCGTTCGCGCCCTCTGATAAACAACCGCGACGTTCACCTCGGAATGGGAACGTCGCGGGTTTTGCGCTTGTGGACGCATAAGTGCAGCGAATTTAACCGCACGCAATGCGCGTGCATGTCATGTGTGTTGCAAAACGGGGAAGAAACCGGAATGCCAACTATTCAGCAGCTGATCCGCAAGCCGCGGCAGCCCAAAGTAAAACGCTCGAAGTCCATGCACCTGGAGCAGTGCCCGCAGAAGCGCGGCGTTTGCACCCGCGTGTACACCACCACACCGAAGAAGCCGAACTCGGCTATGCGTAAGGTTGCCAAGGTGCGCCTGACCAACGGGTTCGAGGTCATCTCGTACATCCCGGGTGAAAGCCACAACCTGCAGGAACACTCGGTTGTTCTGATCCGTGGCGGCCGTGTAAAAGACCTTCCCGGTGTGCGTTACCACATCCTGCGCGGTGTTCTGGATACTCAGGGCGTCAAAGATCGTAAGCAACGTCGTTCGAAATACGGCGCGAAGCGTCCCAAGTAAGAAGGAGAGGCTGATATGTCACGTCGTCACGCCGCCGAAAAACGCGAAGTCCTGCCTGACGCCAAATTTGGCGACAAGGTACTGACCAAATTCATGAACAACCTGATGATCGACGGCAAGAAGTCGGTCGCAGAGCGCATCGTTTACAACGCCTTTGATCGCGTTGAGAACAAGGTAAAGCGCGCTCCTGTCGAAGTGTTCCACGAAGCGCTCGACAACATCAAACCGTCGGTTGAGGTTCGCTCGCGCCGGGTTGGTGGTGCAACCTATCAGGTTCCGGTCGAAGTGCGCCCCGAGCGCCGCGAAGCACTGGCCATCCGTTGGCTGATCACCGCTGCGCGCGGCCGCAATGAAAACACCATGGAAGAACGCCTCGCCGGTGAGCTGCTGGACGCTGTACAGTCCCGCGGTACTGCCGTGAAGAAGCGCGAAGACACCCACAAGATGGCCGAGGCGAACAAAGCCTTCAGCCACTACCGTTGGTAATTCAGAGGCTTATCAAAAATGGCACGCGAATATCCGCTCGAACTATACCGTAACTTCGGTATCATGGCGCACATCGACGCAGGTAAGACTACCTGCTCGGAGCGTATCCTGTATTACACTGGTAAATCCCACAACATCGGTGAGGTGCACGATGGTGCAGCCACTATGGACTGGATGGAGCAGGAGCAGGAACGCGGCATCACCATCACTTCGGCTGCGACCACCACTTTCTGGGAGCGCACCGAAGACGGTCAGACCGCCGAAACTCCTAAGCACCGCCTGAACATCATCGACACCCCCGGCCACGTTGACTTCACCATCGAAGTTGAGCGTTCGCTGGCGGTTCTCGACGGTGCCGTCTGCGTTCTGGACGCAAACGCCGGTGTTGAGCCCCAAACCGAAACCGTGTGGCGTCAGGCAGACCGCTACAAGGTTCCGCGTATGGTTTTCGTCAACAAAATGGACAAGATCGGCGCAGACTTCTTCAACTGCGTCAACATGATCGAAGACCGCACCGGCGCGCGCGCTGTTCCGGTTGGTATTCCGATCGGTGCCGAGTCAGAGCTGGAAGGCCTGATCGACCTGGTCACCATGGAAGAGTGGCTGTGGCAGGGCGAAGATCTGGGCGCAAGCTGGATCAAAGCTCCGATCCGCGACAGCTTGAAAGACATGGCTGACGAATGGCGCGGCAAGATGATCGAAGCGGCCGTCGAAATGGACGACGACGCGATGATGGAATACCTGGAAGGCAATGAGCCCGACGTTCCAACCCTGCGCGCCCTGCTGCGTAAAGGTACCCTGGAAATCGCGTTCGTTCCGGTTCTGGGTGGTTCGGCGTTCAAGAACAAAGGCGTTCAGCCTCTGCTCAACGCTGTGATCGACTATCTGCCCAGCCCGCTGGACGTTGTTGATTACATGGGCTTCAAGCCCGGCGACGAGGAAGAAGTTCGTGACATCGCCCGTCGTGCAGACGACGACATGGCCTTCTCGGGCTTGGCGTTCAAAATCATGAACGACCCCTTCGTTGGCTCGCTGACCTTTACCCGGATCTACTCGGGCACCATGAACAAGGGTGACTCGATCCTGAACTCGACCAAAGGTAAAAAAGAGCGCATCGGTCGTATGATGATGATGCACTCGAATAACCGGGAAGAGATCGAAGAAGCGTTTGCAGGCGACATCATCGCGCTGGCAGGTCTGAAAGACACCACCACCGGTGACACCCTGTGTGATGCGAAGGATCCAGTGGTTCTGGAAACCATGACCTTCCCCGATCCGGTGATCGAGATCGCGGTAGAGCCCAAAACCAAGGGCGACCAAGAGAAGATGTCCCAGGGTCTGGCCCGTCTGGCCGCCGAAGACCCGTCCTTCCGTGTGGAAACCGACCTGGAATCGGGTCAGACCATCATGAAGGGCATGGGCGAGCTTCACCTGGACATCCTGGTTGACCGTCTGAAGCGTGAGTTCAAGGTTGAAGCGAACATCGGTGCACCGCAGGTGGCCTATCGTGAAACCATCTCGATGCCTGTCGAACACACCTACACCCACAAGAAACAGTCGGGTGGTTCGGGTCAGTTCGGTGAGGTTAAACTCGAGATCACTCCGACCGAGCCGGGCGAAGGTTACTCGTTCGAAAGCCGCATCGTTGGTGGTGCCGTTCCGAAGGAATACATCCCGGGTGTTGAAAAAGGCATCCAGTCTGTCATGGACAGCGGCCCTCTGGCCGGCTTCCCCGTGATCGACTTCAAGGTTGCCCTGCTGGACGGTAAGTTCCACGATGTTGACTCGAGCGTTCTGGCATTCGAAATCGCAGCCCGTATGTGTATGCGTGAAGGCATGCGCAAAGCTGGCGCGAAGCTGCTGGAACCGATCATGAAGGTCGAAGTGATCACTCCGGAAGAATACACCGGCGGTATCATCGGCGACCTGACCTCGCGTCGTGGCCAGGTGTCTGGTCAGGAACCGCGCGGCAACGCGATCGCGATCGACGCGTTCGTTCCGCTGGCGAACATGTTCGGCTACATCAACACTCTGCGTTCGATGTCGTCGGGCCGTGCCCAGTTCACCATGCAGTTCGACCACTACGATCCGGTTCCGCAGAACATCTCGGACGAGATCCAGGCGAAATACGCATAAGCGAAGATTTGAGGGAGCTCGGTTAACGGGCTCCCTTCATTACCGAAAAAGGAGGCCATCATGGCAAAGGAAAAGTTTGAGCGTACAAAA